>VBMG01000152.1 GCA_005878485.1 Methanobacteriota archaeon
TCGCCGGAGCCCCCGTGGAAGTGGCACGTTGGAACCGAATCGTCGTCGCGTCGATCACTTGGCCGGAAATCTGGCTGAACCCGGGATTTGCGTCGCTGAAGCTGGCGCCGAACGTGAGGAATGCGCGTGCCGTCACGAACGACGCAACGGTCACGCTCACCGTGGACGACCCCGCGGCGAGCGTGGTCTGTCCACTCTGAATATTCGGTGCCTGCGGAGGGCCGCTGGTCGCTTGTTCGGCGAGCTGATCGGAAAAAACCGTGTACCAACAGCCGTCCGAGTTCGTGGCGTCGCACGCGGTCCCCGGGGTGTCGCCCGCGCGGACGACCTTCCTCTGGTGATTGTACTGCGTCGTTGCCGCGTTCGAGCCGGGGTCGATCAGAGCCTGGGTTTGGGGGCCGACCTGACGCCATGGAACGGACAGCGCGGACGAGGCTGCGGCGACAACGAAAGAGTTCCGCGGGGACCCGAACGACTGCATCGCGAAGGTCGCTGCGGGCGCACGCGCGGGGCCTGCGACGGTCGTGTCGACGGCACCCCAGAAGTCGCCCGCCTCGAAGTATACGGACATTGGAGTCGTCGCGAACGAGAGTTCAATCTCGTGGCCCGCCACCGCGACGGTGACCGGCCCGATCGGAGTCCAAGCCCATTGTCCGGGGAAGGAACCTGCGAACGCGAGGAGGGCGGTCTGCGTCACAGCGCCCTCCTTCCCGCGGATCTCGACGAGCCGGTCCGCTCCGATTCCGCCGATCGAATAGCCGGTCCCGGTGCTGTTGTCGAGGTCGAGGAAAACTCGGAGGACGTCATCCCCGATCACCGGGGGCTTGTTCGTCGGTCCAATGTACACGCTCACGGACCGTCCGGCGTACGGCGCGGGGAACGTGTTGGGAATCGTCGTGTTCAGCCAGTAGTCTGTTCCGCCGGGGAACCCGTAATCCGTGATCCCATCGCCATCGTAGTCGCCGTTCGTCGCCGCGTCCGGGATGCCGTCGTTGTTGAAGTCATATGGGAACGGATCAACGGAATCCGGCACGCCGTCTCGGTCCGTATCGTTGGCCGGCGGCGGCCCCGGCGGAGGCGTTGGCCGCGGGGCCTGCGGCACCGGAGTTCCCGCGAGGATTCGGCCGGTGACGTCCGCGTAGAGGTACGTCGTGGCGTTGACTTTTCGCGACCCGAATCGCACGAGATCGATCGCCGGATTGTTCCGCGGAGTGACGTCACCCATCGGGTCCACATTCGCGGCGGCCCACTCGCCGAAGGCTCCATCGACTTGAGGGCTCGTCGGCGCGACGCCGACATAGCCGAGGGACCGAGGGCCCGGCTGCTCTTGGACCGTTAGGATTCCCCCGCCGGGAGGCGACGACTGGCTCGGTGATGGCCGAATCCCGTACGTCTCGCCGCCGCCGGCTGCGAAGTCTCCGACGACCCGAAAGATGGATGAGGTCCCGACCGGAATCGTTTGGGTGGGGAAGGTGAACGCGACGGTGCGGGACGTCGGCGTGACGTAGCTGATGACGCTGCCGCTTCCGTCCAGGAGCCGCAAGCTCGATGCCAATCCGACGGGCGCCGTCCCGGCAATCTGAACGCGCAGGGAGTCGATGGGGACAGACTCCCGATAGGCGGCGAGACTCAGCTGCACCAGCGGCACGTCCGCCCCGGCAATCACGGCGGGGACTTGCGGGTACCCGGTCACGAGAAGCGTGCCGCCCCCCGTGCTGATGGGCACGTCCCCCGTATCCGTCTCGCCGTCCCACGACTCCGTGTGGACGGAGGCGACCACAGGACTCTGCAGGGAACCTTGCGTGACCCAGTCCGCCTCCGCCTCGATCTGAGAACCGCTCGCGGCAGCGGGCGTCCCGGTGCCCTTGATCCAGCTGTTCCAATCCCGGACATCCCGGTTCGCGTCGAATTCCCACAAGACGCTCGACAGGACGACGCCCCCGTAACCCGAAACCTCGATCATCCGATCGGCGCCCAGGCCATCGATTTGGTAACCGGTCGCGGGGGATGCGTCCGTGTCGATGAAAATCCAGACCGTGTCCATCGTCCCGGGAAACGCTCCCCCTCCCTGGAGGGCCGTTCCCCGGACCTGCACGTAGAAAGCGAACGGGCCTACGTTGTCGACCGCCCCGAACCGGATGACGTCCACGTTCGCGTTCGGGACGGACCCGGACGTGGCATCGAGTTTCGAGACGGCGCTCCAGTCGTCGAACACGCCGTCGATCTGAATCGGATGTACCGACCCTTGGTACGCCGGTGTATTGAGGAGCGGCACAAGGAGCAGCGCGACGGCCACCACGGGGATCAGATAGAGTTTCCAGCCGGCGGTTTGCATCATCCCGCGCAGTCCGACGGAATGGAAGCCCGCGGGTCGGACCCCGCCGAGGCCGTTCGTGAGACCGTTCGTTCGGCCGACTCCGTTTGTGATTCCGTTCGTGCGGCCGACGCCGTTCGTCAGCCCGTTGGTCCTCCCGAGACCGTTCGTCAATCCGTTCGTCCGGCCCACGCCGTTGGTCAACCCGTTCGTGCGTCCGCGGTCGTTCGCGAGGCCGTTCGTCATCCCGGACTTTCGTCCGCGTCGCCGCTGGAGGACAAGGCCGTTCGTGAGGCCCTCCTGCGAGGCTACCGTTGTGGCACGTTTGCCATAGGCTCTTTTCTTCTTCCGCTCGGCCGGTTCCGTCCCCTCCGATGGGGTCGGCGGTCCGGGGCTCTCGCCGGGTGGTGCCGCCATGCCGGCTTGGAGTTCTTCTTGGACCATATCCTGGACCGCGGCATGTCCGAGCTCGTCCAGTTCGTCTTCCAACGTCGGGGGCGAGGCGAACTGCGCACCGCAATTTTGACACGTCGTTGCGTCGAGCGCCACGGGGACCTCGCACATCGGACAAGGAACCGTCAGATCGGCCGCCTTGGCGGGTCCCTGGCTCTCCTGCGATCCTCGAATCCGACTCTGCTGAGCGCGGTCCTCCTGGCCGAGTCGCGCGTGAAGCTTCGCCTTGAGGACCCACAGACCCGGGTAGTTTGGCTGGATCTCGGCGAGGTGTTCGAGGGTCTGAATCCCGCCCTCCGCTTCATTGAGCGTCGCTTGCACGGCGGCTAGGGCGAACAGCGCGTCCGCGTCGTTCGGATCCAGCGTCAATCGTTCTCGCGCGATCTGCAGAATCAGCTGGATGCGGCGCCGCAGTTCTTCTTGTGCCGACACGCCTCACCCCTCGAGCGGCCTCGTCAGGCCACACCGAAGCGCGAGATCGGGATGCGCACCGATTGCATCGCGCAGCGCAGCCTGGAACACGCCTTTCGCGGTGCCCGCGCCGAGCCCCTGGGCGCAGACGCTCCAGAGGTCCCGATGGACCGCGGCGACGAGTTCCCGGAGCCGGTCGAGGCCCGCTTCGCTCCCGTCGATCATCTGGTCGAAGACGGCCTGGCGCAATTCTTGATGGTCCGTCGTGAGCCGATGCTCCATCTCGATCTCAATCGCCGGCGTGCCGACGTACCGGATGCGCTCGAAGAGGGAGTGGAAGTACGCAACGTAGAAGTCGATCACCTCACGAAGGGGGCCTCCGTCATCCTCAAAATCGACTTCGAGCCGCAGGTGCGGGGACCGGAGGCAGTACTCGAACGTCCGCGCGTCGTGGGCCCGACGGTCGACGAGTCCGAGGTCGGCAAATCGTTGCAAGAACTTCGAGGCCGTCGTGATGTGAATGTGAAGCGACCGTGCGACCTCGCTGGACAGGTGCCAGCCCCCGTCTCGCAGCGCCCGCAAGATTGCGACGCTGTTCTCGCCGGAGAGCAGGAGGATTGCCTGACGGAACGTTTGTTGATCCATAGAGTAGGCCTCGAGATGGAGCGTGCCCGGACGATGCGAAGTCTATTCGACGTGGAGTCGACAGGTCTTAAGGGATGTCCCGGGATTCTCAGGTCCGATTATCGTGCCTCATAACAGATGCCGGACACACGAACCGAAGTCTTCCACCGGCGATCAGCCGGCTCCCTAGAATCGCGGCGGTGCCAACCGATCGGCCACACCGCCACCGGAGCCCACGACTGAGCAAGGTTGAAGTATGGGTACCCGATTCGGGCCCCCTACGTCCGGCCCTGCCTGTCCCAGGTGAACCTCCCTTCGCCCGCGGCCTGGTGCGAGGGACACCCGATGCGGTACACGCGATTTGAGAAAGCTCGAATCATCGGAGCGCGGGCGCTCCAGATCAGCATGGGTTCCCCGATCCTCATCGATGTGCCGGCGGGCATCGTGGACCCGATCGAGATCGCGTGGATCGAGTTCAACAGCGGGGCGATCCCGATCACCGTGAAGCGGGAAACGTAGGCGTCGGTCCGCTCGATTCCGCGAGCCGGGTCCGCCGGCTTGCTGCGTTGCCCGGGATATGCCCAGCCGGCGCTCGGAACGACCCGCTCCCGTTCTGTTGTTCAAACTTTGCAGGGGGAAACCAGCACGATGAGCTTCGCCTCGGGCCTCGTACGGATGAACACACGGGACCACACCTACCGCGGGCAAGCCCTCGACTGGATCGTTCTCCGCCGCCGCGGCCGCGGGTGGCGTCATCTTCATGCCCGAGGCGATCGGGATCCTGCATGCGTACGACGCCGCGACGGGCCTGGAACTTTGGAACGTCACCCTCCCGGGAAACACGTACAGCGGCCCGGTCATTAGCCATGGCCTCGTGTACATGGGAACCTCGACCGGGCTGGTCGTGTACGGTTTGCCCTCGTGAAGTTGACCTGGCAGGGCCGGCTCCCCGCCGGGCCGAGGACCGCAGGACCGTCCGCCGCTCCCGGGGTTTGACGTCCATCTAGCAATGCTTATATAGAACCGCATACACATTAATGGCTGCCTCAACGGACCACGGAGGCCCGATTGATATGATGCGCAAGAACAAGGAGACTCGCGAGAAAGAGCATGGACTTGCGACCGTGACGACCTCGCCGTTCGATTGGTTCCAGGAAATGGACCGATGGTTCGACGACTTCCGCCAGAGCTTCAACGACCGCTTCTGGGGGGGCTCCCTCGGCCGTTCGGAGGAAACCAGCTTCCAGGTTCGTGAGCCGCTCGTCGACTTGATCGACAAGGGCTCGGAGTTCGTGGTCCGGGCAGAGCTCCCGGGCGTCGCGAAGGAGGACGTGGACCTGACCGTGACCCCGGACGGAATCGAGATTCGTGCGGAGGCGAACCGCTCCCGGGAAGAGAAAGAGAAGAACTACTACTATCAGGAGCGGAGGTACCGGGCCCTTCAGCGCGCCCTCAGGTTCCCCGCGGAGGTCCAGGCCGACCTGGCGGCAGCGAACCTGAAAGACGGCGTGCTCGAGGTCCGAATCCCCAAGAAGGAGCCGACCGCCGAGCCGAAGCCGGTCAAGGTGCCGGTCGAGTAGACGGCACCCATTTCTTCCTTTTTCGGTTCCCTGCGGGGTTTGACATGAGTTCAAGTAACCCCGATTCGTTGCGAACGCCCGCCCGGATCGCCCGTGCGGTCCCGCGCGCCAGGATTTGTGCCGGCCATGTCCGCATCTCGTGAGAAGTTCCTCCGAGTCGCCGAGGCGAAGCCCGCGGATGCGGGTCGTGGAATCGTGCGGCTCGACCCCGAAGTCATGAAGATCCTCGAACTGAAGGAAGGGGACATTGTCCTGATCGAAGGGGCGAAGTCGACCGCGGCCGGGGTCCGCCGCGGCTATCCGGAAGACGCGAACCGCGGCGTGATTCGCATGGACGGGATGCAACGCCGGAACGCGGGCGTCGGGATCGACGACAAGGTGGGCCTGCGCAAGGCGTTGGCCCGCCCCGCGGAGAAGGTCTCGCTCGCGCCGACCGAACCGATCCGGATCATGGGCGGCGAGCAGTACATGGCCCAAGTCCTTCAGGGCCGCGCGATCACCCGCGGGGACGTGATCAGCGTGAGTGTGATGGGGCGCAAGTTCGATTTCGTCGTCACGTCGTTCCAGCCGGGGGCCGACGCGGTCCTCGTGGAAGCGTCGACGGACATCAAGATCGCCGAGAAGCCGATGAAAGAGGAGGAAGCGAAAGTCCCGAAGGTCGACTACGAGGACATCGGGGGGCTCGGGGAGGAGGTCCGCAAGGTCCGCGAGATGATCGAGCTCCCGCTCCGCCACCCGGAGTTGTTCGAGCGACTCGGCGTCGAGGCCCCGAAGGGCGTGCTGTTGCACGGCCCTCCCGGGACCGGGAAGACGCTCCTCGCGAAAGCCGTCGCCTCGGAGACGAACGCGAACTTCCATTCCATCTCGGGCCCCGAAATCATGTCGAAGTTCTACGGTCAGAGCGAGGAGAACCTCCGGGACATGTTCAAGAAGGCCGAAGAGAACGCGCCGAGCATCATCTTCATCGACGAGATCGACTCGATCGCGCCGAAGCGGGACGAGGTCGCCGGCGAGGTCGAGCGACGTGTCGTCGCCCAGCTCCTCGCCCTCATGGACGGTCTCCAGGCCCGCGGGAAGGTCGTCGTCATCGGCGCAACGAACCGCCCGAACGCGCTCGATCCGGCGTTGCGCCGTCCCGGACGGTTCGACCGCGAGATCGAGATCGGCGTGCCGGACCGCGATGGCCGTCTCGAGATCCTCCAGATCCACACCCGCGGGATGCCCCTTTCGAAGGATGTCGAGCTGAAGGAGCTCGCGGGACTGACCCACGGCTACGTCGGCGCGGACCTCGCGGCGCTCTCGAAAGAAGCTGCGATGCGCTCCCTCCGACGGATCTTGCCTGACATCGATCTCCAGGCGGACGTGATCCCGCCCGAGGTGCTGAACAAGCTCACGGTGACCCGGGACGACTTTCTCCAGGCATACCGGGAGATGGAGCCGTCGACCCTGCGGGAGGTCCTCATCGAGAAGCCGAACGTCAAGTGGGACGACATCGGCGGCCTCGACGAGGCGAAACAGGAACTGCGTGAATCGATCGAGTGGCCCTTGCGGATGAACAAAGTGTTCGCCCACTTCGACGCACGCCCTCCGCGGGGAATCCTGATCTTTGGCCCGCCCGGGACCGGAAAAACACTCCTCGCGAAGGCAGTCGCCACGGAATCCGAGGCGAACTTCATCTCGGTCCGCGGTCCCGAGTTCATGAGCAAGTGGGTCGGTGAATCGGAGCGGATGGTCCGGGAAACGTTCCGGAAAGCGAAGACTGCGGCGCCGTGCATCATCTTCTTCGACGAAGTCGATGCGATCACACCGGTCCGCGGCGGTGCCGAGGACTCCCAGGTCACCGAGCGCGTCATTTCCCAGATCCTCACCGAGATGGACGGGCTCGAGGAGCTCCACAACGTCACGGTCATCGCGGCGACGAACCGGATGGACCTCGTCGATCCCGCGCTCCTACGCCCGGGTCGCTTCGATCGCCACATCTACATCCCGCCACCGGATCTCGCGACGCGCAAGGCGATCCTCGCGATTCACACGCGTCGGAAGCCGCTCGGGAAGGACGTCGACCTAGACGACGTCGCGCGGCGGACTGACCGGTACACGGGCGCGGAGCTTGCGGCGGTGTGCAACGAGGCCGCGATGCTCGCGATCCGCGAGACGACGACGAAGTATCCGAACCTCGACGAAGCGGCCCTGAAGAAAGTCGCAATCGAGAAGCGGCACTTCGAAGCCGCGCTGAAGAAGGTCCAACCGCAGACGGGCGACCCGGCGCTGTACAGCCGGCTGCCGACGAGATTCCCGCGGAGCCCGGAAGTCAGCTAGGCCAGAAGGATTAAGCCGCGGAGCGGGGAATCGCCGCCGATGGCGGCCTCCGCCCCGGGCAAGTTGATCCTGTTCGGGGAACACGCGGTCGTCTTCGGGGAACCGGCCCTCGCCACGGCGATCAACCTCCGCGCGGAGGTCTTCGCGCGACCGCACGCCGAGTGGAGGGCGGACGGCGGATCGCTCGATGAGCCCCGATACCGGTACGTGAGGGGCGCGGTCCAGAAGGCGAAGGCGCAAGGTCCCTTGTGGCTCGAAGTCCGGTCCATGGTGCCGAGCGGCGCGGGACTCGGCTCCTCCGCGGCCGTGACCGTAGCCACCCTGGGGGCGCTGCACGGAATGGTCGGGGCGATTGATCCGGCGACGATCGCGCGGGAAGCGTTCGAGGTCGAACACGAGGTCCAAGGTCGTGCGAGCCCGATCGATACGAGCACCGCGAGCGCCGGCGGCAGCCTCTTGGTCCTGCGGAAGCCAAGCGAAGGGCTCCTGTGGACGATCGAACGCGACTCGCGGCGGTGGTGCCTTCACCGGACCGACCTGCCCCCGCTCGACTTCGTGGTGGGCAGCACCGGGATCAGCGCCGCGACGGGACCGCTTGTGGCGAGCGTGAAGGAACGGGTGGACCGGGACCCGAAGGCCCGGGACCTGGTCCGGGAAATCGGCCGGATCACCCTCGACGGCGTGCAGGCGCTCCGGCGCCGCGACTTCGCCCGCGCGGGGCAGCTGATGGACCGGAATCATGCGATCCTCACGGAGCTCGGTGTGGGACACCCGATGCTCGACCGGCTCGTGGCCGCGGCGCGCGCGACGAGCTACGGGGCGAAGCTGACGGGCGCGGGAGGCGGAGGAAGCATGGTCGCGCTCTCGGAGCGTCCGGAGGCAACGGCCGCGGCGATTCGCGCTGCGGGAGGAAAGGCGTTCATCGTGCGATCCGATCCCGTGGGAGTGACGACCCTCGGATGAAGCCGTCCCGGGCGCACAAGATCCGAGAGACCCGCGAGGAACGCGCGAGTGCGCCGCGATCGCTCCTCGTGGTCCACGCCGCGGAGCTCATCACGCTTCGCGGACCGCCGGGTCCTCGGCGCCACGAGGCGGCGGGAGATCTCGGCCTCGTGGAGGATGGCGCCGTCTACATTGAAGGCGAGCGGATTGTCGATGTGGGGCCAACGCCGGACGTGCTTGCACGGCACCCCCGTGCATCCGTGCAGATCGACGCGACGGGGAAAACGGTCTTGCCCGGGTTCGTCGACGGACACACCCATGCGGTGTTCGCCGGGTCCCGCGAGCAGGAGGTCGAGTGGAAGGCTCAAGGGATGGACTACCGGGAAATCGCGGCGCGCGGAGGCGGGATCCTTCACACCGTGCAGGCGACGCGGAATGCCGACGAAGAAAATCTCGCGCGCGCCGCCGCCCATCGCCTTCGTTCCCTGCTCGCCTTCGGCACGACGACGGTCGAGGTGAAGAGCGGATACGGACTCCGGACCCCCGATGAACTCAAAATCTTAAAGGCCGCGGCGCAAGCGGGCCGAATGGCCGGCGTCGACGTCGTCCCGACCTTCCTGGGAGCCCATGCGGTTCCTCCCGAGTTCGAAGGACGCCCCGAAGCGTATGTTGACCTCGTGGCCGAGGAGATGATCGACGCGGTCGCGAAAGAGCGGCTTGCGGCCTTCTGCGATGTCTTCGTCGACGAGGGATACTTCACGGCCGACCAAGGACGGCGGATCCTCGGCCGGGCGAAATCGGCCGGCTTCGGTGCCAAGATTCACGCGGACGAGCTCGCCGATACGGGCGGTGCGTCCGTCGCCGCGGAAGTCGGCGCCGTGTCCGCGGACCATCTGCTTCATGCATCTCCGGAGGGGATCGAGGGACTCGCGCGAACCGGTGTGATCGCGGTCTTGCTCCCGGCGACATCGCTGGCCTCGCGCCTGCCGTACGCGGATGGTCGGCGCCTGGTCGCCGCGGGCGTCCCCGTCGCGCTGGGGACCGATTTCAATCCGAACACCTGGTGCGAATCGCAGCAGCTGACGATCGCGCTGGCGTGCCACCACAACGGGCTTACCCCCGCGCAGGCGATAGTCGCTGCGACGGTCAATGCGGCGCACGCCGTGGGCTTGGGACCTGCGGTTGGGAGCTTGGAGCGTGGGAAGCGGGCAGACCTCCTCGTTCTCGATGTGCCGTCCTACCGCCACCTTGGCTACCGGATCGGAGGGAACGTGGTCCAGGTCGTGATCAAGCGAGGGGCGGTGCGGGGGAGCGGTCCGATCCGGTGACGGCGGACCGTCCTCCGCCGGCGGCGAATTCATCCGGTTCGGCTGCTTGGCTTGCCGGGGGCGAGGAGATGATTGCAAGGACGTGGCACGGCGTGACCCAGTCGTCGAAGGCGGATGCGTATTTTGCCTACCTGAAGGAGAGCGGGCTCAAGGAATACCGCAAGACCGCGGGGAACCGCGGCGTCACCGTGCTCCGCCGGACGGAGGGCGACCGGGCGCACTTTCTGCTCATCTCCTTGTGGGACTCGTTCGAAGCGATCCGACGCTTCGCCGGTCCGAATCTCGACCGCGCCGTCTACTATCCAAAGGACAAAGAGTTCCTCCTTGAACTCGAGCCGACCGTTTCACATTACGAAGTGCTCGCATCACCCGAGGAAGACGCATAGCGTCGAGGCCGCGGCGCGCCTACGGCGGCTGGGAGACCGTCGCATTGTCCAGGCGGGATCCGGCCCGGATCGTCATCCCGTCTCCGATGATGCTCGACGCGATCCGCGCGCCTTCCTCGATCATGCAATTCCGCGACACGACGCTGTCAAGAATCTCCGCGGACGCGCCGATGACGCTTCCTTCGAGGACGATGCTGTTCCGGACAATGGCCTTGCCCTCAAGGCGCGCGGACTCGTACAGACACGCATTGTCCACAACGCTTCCCGCCCGGAGGACCGCCCCGGGTCCGACGTAACAGGGCCCGCGAATCGTGACGCCCTCGTCCACCCGCGCGGCGTCGTCCAAGATCACGGGTCCTTCGCTCTTGACGCCGGCGCGACGGAGCGGCTTCCCTTCCCGCCGGACGACCTCCATGCTCGCCTTCCAGAGATCGTGCGGTTGCCCGATGTCCATCCATACGCCGTCGATCCGGGACCCGTACAGCGGCACGCCCTTCGACAGGAGCTTCGGGAAGAGATCCTTCGCGAAATCGAATTTCTGGTCCGGGGGGATGAACTCGAGCACCTCCGGCTCGAGGACGTAGATGCCGGCGTTCACGAGGCTGGAGAACGCCTCCTCTTTCCGCGGCTTCTCTTTGAACTTCTGGATTCGGCCCTTCGCGTCGAGTCCGACGATCCCGTACTGCGTCGGATCGTCGACATCCGTCAGCGCGATCGTCACGACGCCGCCCGTCCGCTTGTGGAACTCGAAGAGCGCCTTGAAGTCGACATCACACAGGATGTCGCCCATCGCGACAACGAACGTCTCGTCGATGAAATTCCCGACACGACGCACCGCGCCCGCGGTGCCCGCTGGGTTCTCCTCGAAGCTGTAGAGGATCGAGGCGTTGTAGTCCAAGCCGTCCCCGATTGACTTGATGAGGGCGTCCGAGAGGTACGCCGTGGTCACGATGATCTCGTGGAATCCCGACGCGGCGAGGGACCGCAGCACGTAATCGATGCACGGCCTCCCCGCGACGGGCATGAGCGGCTTCGGCCGTTTGTAGGTCAGGGGCTTCAGGCGGGTCCCCTCCCCGCCCGCGAGGACGACCGCCTTCATCGGCCGATCTCCACCTTGCCTTTCTCGAGGAGTGCCTTGAGGGCCGCGTCCGCGGTCGCCTCGAGCTTCCTCTCGTCGAGCAGCGCGTCCCGGACCGCCCGGTTCTGCTGCCGCAACAGCGTCCGCGCCTCGCGCGCTTCCGTGCGCTTCGCCCCCTTGATGGAGAGGACTTTCTCCCGCATCTCGACGAGTTTGGCGTGGACCTCGTCTGCCTTCGCTCGCGCCGCGAGGTGCGCCTCGTGCTTCTCGTTCCCCTCGAGGATCAGGGCGGAGATCTGATGGACGAGGCCCAGGGTCTCCTGATGGACGGCACGGGCCTTGTCGCTCAGCCCGACGGCCGCCGCATGCTCCTGGTCCGCGGCCCGGAACAGTTCCGTGATCCCACTATCGACGTCCTTGATCTCCTTCGCAATCGTGTCTTGGTCCCCCTTGAGGACTTCGAGCTGCTTCAGCCGCTTCATCGAGTCCTTGAGATCGTCGAGCAGCTCGTTCTCTTCGCTTAGGGTGAGCGACGCGGTCTGTTGCCGCATCTCCATTTGGGAGACCCGCCGCCGGAGTGCGCGGAGCTCTGCACCAACATCGGAATGGCCGGAGCTACGGAGCTTGCGCTTCATCTCGATCAGGGCCTTCGCTTTCGCTTGGAGCTCGTCGCGCTTCTCGCGGTGCCGTCGGGCGTCTCCCGCGAACGACGCGCGGCGGTCTTTGAGCTCCCGGAGCTTGGCGCCGGCCTCGCGCTTTTTCTCGTGCACGAGGTCCCGCTCCTGGCGGAGCAGCTGCGCTTCCTGGTTCAGGGCGTCCCGTTTCTCGAAGAGACTCTGGAGTTTGATCTCCGCCTGTTCGAGTTCAGAAAGGGTCTTCTTCCGGACCATCAGGTCCTCCAGCCAGGTCGGAATGCGGCGATTGGCGGAGATGCGTTTAACCTTTCGCCAAGTGGATTGCGTCCGCGATTCGCGCGATCTCTTCCGGAGACAACTCCTCGACACGGCGCGTCCGGAACGGGACCGTCGGGAGGATCGCGTCGAGCGCCGCCTTCGACGCCGCGAAGGCGCTCCATTTCAACCGCAGGCCGTTCTCCACGGTCTTGCGACGGTGCTCGAATAGAGCGCCCACGACCGCATCGTATGCTTCCGGGTCTGCCACGGGGAACGGGGAAGGCCGGGATTCGAGCCGGACGAGGGCCGAGTCGACGCGAGGCTGGGGGTGGAACGCGTTGCGCGGGACGCGCTCGAGAATCTCGCACGCTGCGTGGCGGTAGACTCCCACGCTCAGCCGCGAGTAGTCCTCCGTCCCGGGCTTTCCGACCATCCGCCGCGCGAATTCCCATTGGTACATGAGGACGGCCCGATCGAACGGATGGTCGAGGAGGCGGAACGTCAACGGGGACGAGATCCGGTACGGAGGGTTCGATGCAAGGACGTCGAATGCGGGCCACTCGACTCGGAGCGCGTCTCCTTCGATCACATCGATCTCCGGGAAGGTTTGGCGAAGATACGCCGCGAACCGGCGATCCGCCTCGATAGCGACTACACGCTTCGCGCGCTCCACGAGTTGTCGTGTGAGGACTCCCAGCCCCGGCCCAATCTCGAGCACGACGTCGGACGGCCGGAGATGCGCGTGGTCGACGTGGCGCGTGGCCACCCGAGGGTCGACGAGGAAGTGCTGGCCCAGGCTCTTCCGGGGACGTACGCCGAGGTGGGCGAGGACACGCCGTGGATCGTCGTCCACGATCGGCGCACAGACCCGAGCGGCTTTAGGCTTGCCGCCGGTCCTCGTTTCCTCAGGCGTCGAAATCCGTGGCCTTGTATACGTGCGTCGTGTACGTGGTGGTCGGATCGATCCGCACCAAGCCGGGAATGATCGACAAGGTCGCCTCGTACGGTCCATCGACCCCGCTCTTGCGGATCTCGGGGCCGGGGAACGAGAAGGTCACCCACTGCACGCCGTCCTGGAGCCACGTCTGCCCGCTCGTCTGAGCGAGTTCCGTGGAACCATTCGGAGCCCGGAGAATCCCGGCCAGGTCGAACCCGGCGGTTGCAAATACCTCCACCTGGGCTCGGATCACGAGGCCATCGTAGGTCCCGTCTCCGTTCACGTCCGGGGTCAGCTCCTCGAACGACCCCATGAAGCGGACCAGTTCGATCGTGTCATCGAAGTCCGCGGCGCGATATGCGGACGTCGAGCCACACAACATCTCCGGGTAGTACAGGGGTTGCGGAAGCGGGTTGATGGCAGGCATCGGCCGCGGGGTCCCGTTGCCATACAGCCCGTCAACCGGCCCGTACAGGGTGAGGCTGAAATCCCAGGGGCCATCCACGGCCGATTGGCGAATCTGGTCGCCTCGGAAACGGAGGACGACTCCAACGTCGCTCGTCGTGAGATTGAATTGTCGGTACGCGGAGGCGATGACGCGGACGACGTCGGTCCCGCTGCCCTTCGACAAGTATCCGTTCAGGCTGTAGGAGCCCGCGAGGTTCACGTGCACATCGGCCCGGAGCTCGAGGAAGTCCGCCAGGCCATCCCCGTCGAGGTCGACCGCCGCATCCGTGTGGCCGCCGGTGAAATAGGCCGGGCGGACCGGTGGATCGAACTCCGAGGACAGGTATGCCCGAGTCGTGTAGTTCCATTCGATGAACACATAGTTCGGATCGGGGATCGGCCGCGCCGTCAGGTAGGGAAAGCCTCCCTGGGAAAGCCGCGCGTGGACCGAGTACGGTCCATCGACGCCGGCCCGGGCGATGTCGGTCCCGGAGAACGCCATGCGCACGGTTTGATCCCCGGCGGGGAAGAAATACCGCTCGTAGACGTACGCGATCGAGTACGAGGCCGCCACGGGATACGTCGTGCCGCCTGAGAGAAGCGGGACGGGTGGGGATGTCGGATAACCGCAGGATCCGGTCGGTGGCGGGGCCGGGCTGGACAGATCCGCGTAGACGTCCCAGGTCCCGGCCTGAGGAAGCGCGACGTCCGCTTCGACGACGAGCCAGTCAAACTTCCCGTTCCCGTTCGTGTCGAGTCCATAGTCGGCGCCCGCGCCGCCTGCCGAACGGATCAGCGAATGCACGCCCCACGCGGCACCTCCGGTGGCGAGGGCCATCGTCATGAGGAGCACGACCGTTCGCGTCGTCAAAATCATGATCGCACCGCCGCGACGTAGGTGGCCGCGGAATATAGGACCATGTTTCTCGTTCGGGTTTGGTCTAACAGGCGCTTTGGGCCGCCAACCCTGAAAACCGCCTTGGCCTCGAACGAGGCCTTGGCAAGGGCTGTACGGTTCCAGCCCGGTGCCCTCCGCCATGATGTGGGGAGTCCCCTCTGCGACCTGTCGGCGCGGCCGACGGGCGCACGGGAGGAGCCGAGCGGGGTGGAGTTTGGGCAGATTAGGAATCGCCCGACAGAACCGTCTAACGGACGATATTTCCACCGTTCAATATTTGAATGAGGAGCCGGGATGGGGGCGCGTGTCCGGGCCGTGGTCCGCCCTCCCGTTCCAGGATGACGCGAGCCTGCAGTGCTGGATGGTCGGCCTGATCATCGGCGCGCTCGTGCTTGTCCTCGGGATCTTGATGGCGTACCAGCGCTACGTCGCGGGGAAGAAACCCGTCGAACACCTGTGCGACTATTGCGGTCACATGGTCACGGCCGTGAGCGATTGCCACCACGCGCCGGTGCGTGAGCGGTTTCTCCATGGCACTTGCATGGAGTGCAAGAAGGACTGTCGCCTCGTCTGCGCGCGATGCAAGAATCCCCTCTGATCAGGCCATCACCATTATACGGGAGCGTCTCCTTGCGCGCGTTCCATGGCCGGTCCCCTCGAGTCGCCGGGCGGCGGCGGACCCCCGGCAAAGCCTTCCCCGCCCAAACAGCCCTCGGTCGTCCTCCTTGCCGACGCGAAAATCACCGTGCAAGCATCCATTCCCATTGTCTTCGAGGCCCTTGTGAATCCGGAACAGCTCGGCGTGTGGTGGGCTCAAGATGTCGAGGTCGAGGCGGAGGAGAGCGGACGCTATGAGGGGACGACCTCGGAGGGTCGGGTCGAAGGCACCATCACCGCCATCGACGGCCCCGGTCGCCTTTCTTACACTTGGCCGATTGCCCGGGAAGGCGGGCCGATCGAGACGAGCGTCGCGTATGAGCTGACCCCGAAGGGACCCGCGACGTTTGTCCGTCTTCTTCACCGATCGCCGCAGCCCGTCGCCGGCGATTGGAACGACCTCTGGCGACGGGCCCTGGAATCCCTCAAAGCCTTCCTCGAAGGCGCCGCCCCGATCAGCGAGTGACTCGCTTCAGCTCCGTCATCCCCCGACCCATTCGACGACCGTGGCCTCGCCTTGCCCCACGCCGACGCACAGCGTCGCGAGGCCGTAGTACGGCCGCTTCTCCCGCGCCGATCGACGACGCATCTCATGGACCATCGTGCACATGATCCGGGCCCCCGAGCACCCGAGCGCGTGGCCCAACGCGATCGCCCCCCCGTTCACGTTCGTGATTTCGGGGCGGAAGCCGAGGGTCTGCATGACCATCAGCGCTTGAACCGCGAAGGCTTCGTTGAGTTCAATCAAACCGACGTCCTCGATCCGAAGTCCCGCCCGGGCGAGCGCCTTGCGGGTCGCCGGGACGGGACCGAGGCCCATCGTCCGAGGCTCGACGCCGACAGCGGCGGAGGAGACGATTCTCGCAAGCGGGGCGACCCCGAGTTCCCTCGCCTTGCGATCGCTCATCATCAACAACGCCGCGGCGCCGTCCGTGATGCCGCTCGAGTTTCCCGCGGTTACGGTGCCACCCTCCCGGAACGCGGGACGGAGCTTCGCGAGGGCCTCGAGGGACGTGTCGGGTCGCGGAGGCTCGTCCCGACTGATGGTGAGCGGCTCCGCCTTCCCTTGCGGAACCGAGACGGGGAGGATCTCCTCCGCGAACTTGCCGCTTTCGATCGCGGCGACGGCCCTCCGATGGCTCTCGAGGGCGAACCGATCTTGGGCCTCCCGCGAAATCGTCGGGTCCCGTTCCCGGAGGTTCTCCGCCGTCTCTCCCATCGAGTCGTTCCCGTATTGGGCCTTGAGACTCGGGTTCGGGAACCGCCAACCGAGGGTCGTGTCCCAGGCGGTCACGTTGCCCACGGCGCCGTCGAGATTCTTCGGGATCGCGTACGGCGCCCGGGTCATGCTCTCGACGCCGCCCGCCACGAAGACCTCGCCCTCGCCGACCTTGATGGCCCGCGCCGCCGCGTTGACCGCCGCGAGGCCGGACGAGCAGAGGCGGTTGAACGTCACCCCGGCCACGGACACGGGGAACCCCGCGAGCAGCGCGGCCATCCGCGCGACGTTGCGGTTGTCCTCCCCGGCCTGGTTCGCGCAGCCCAGGTAGACCTCCTCGACGAGCGCGGGATTGACGCCCGCGCGGCGCACGACCTCGCGGACGACGAGCGCCGCCAAGTCGTCCGGCCGGACATCCTTCAACGCCCCGTTGTGACGACCCATCGGCGTCCGAACGGCTTCGACGATCACGGCTTCGGGCATCGTTCAGCCTCTCCGAATTGACGCCCGCATCCCGTCCTGGGGATTTGGACTTCGGGTGTCGCTCGCAGGACGAGAGAACCCACCGCCACAAGGGGCCAAGGTGCCGAGGAACATACCTCTACTTAGAGGTACGAAAGACGTCTCGACGCGCCTCGGAACCTCGGTGGATACACCGCCGCTTGGTCGATTCGCGGTCACCTTATGGAGCGTTCCGGATCGCGTAGGCGAGGAATCCCCATCCTAAGAAGGAAATCAAGAGGAACAACGCAACAAACCCCCACGCTCCTTGGGAGGCGGCCACCACGGCCCCAAGATCCCGGCGATGCCGGCCAGCGCAGACCGTGCGGTCCAGTCGAGCGTCATCAGCTCCACGAAGCCCGCCGACCGATTCGCGCTGGCCCGCACGCCCTCGGAGAGAGCCCGCACAGCCTCAGAGAGCGGCCCACCGCACGAATCGCAATAGCTTGCTCCATCGCGGTTGCCAGCACCACACTCGGGACAGATCATGCTCTGCAACGCCACGAAGCGATGGGTGCGGCTATAGCCTTTCCTCGGGAATGCCTTGGTGGAAATCGAAGAATGGGGTTGCCTCAATGGGTCGCCGTGCGTGACCGGGCACGGAGCAGGAGTTCGCGCGACGATCGGGTATGAATCAAGAGCCTCGGCGCAGCGGCTCATACCTCCACCTGGAGGGATGCGAGGAGCCAACGAACTCCCGCGGTCGATCCGCAAGCGGGGAATCTTTATGTCTCCTCTCCGGTTGGTCCGGGCGTGCGCCTCGAAGAGCGCCCGTTCGGTGGGTTCGCCCGCGGCAAGCTTCCGGTCGGTTGCCGTCAGTGCACGGACGGATCGAAGATGGTCCTCTTTGTCACGGGCATCTGCTCGTTCCACTGCTTCTACTGCCCCGTCTCTGACGAGAAGATGTACAAGGACGTCGTCTTCGCGGACGAGAAGCGCGTCACGCGGGACGAAGACGTTCTGGAGGAAGCCCGAGCGATCGGGGCGACCGGCGCGGGAATTACAGGCGGCGACCCCCTCGACGCGGTGGAGCGGACCTGCCACTACATTCAGCTTTTGAAGCGTGAGTTCGGTGCGGCCTTCCACACCCACCTGTACACGATGTCCACGGACCCGACGAAGATCCGCCGACTGGCCGAAGCCGGACTTGACGAGATCCGATTCCACGTGCCGCCGGGACTCTGGTCCCGCGCCGCAGGCAGTGCGTTCGTCCCCGCCTCGCGCCTCGCGCGATCCCTCGGCCTGACGGTCGGGATCGAGGTCCCGCTCATCCCGGAACGCGAAATGGACCTGATCCGACTCATCGAATGGGCTGGGGCGGAAGGCCTCGCTTTCGTGAACCTGAACGAGATGGAGTTCTCCGAAGCGAACTTCCCGCGAATGAAAGTCCACGGGTACGAAATGAAGCACGAGCTATCGTACGGCGTCAAGGGAGCGGACCCCGTCGCCCTCCGGATCCTGGAAAGGCGTTGGAAGACGACGGTCCACTACTGCACGAGCGGATACAAAGACGGGTGGCAGTTGCGGTCCCGGATCAAGCGACGCGCGGAGAATGTCGCGCGGCCCTGGGACGTGGTCACGCCGGATGGAACCCTCCTCAAAGGGATTTTCGAAGGGTCCAACCTCGAGTCGTTGATGGACGATCTCGAGCGGCTGTATCAGGTCCCGAAAGACCTCATGGGCCTCGATCGCCCGCGGAAGCGGCTCGAGATCGCGCCCTGGATCCTCGAGGAGATCGCACCGCAGATCGACCGGCCTTCGTTCCTCGTCGAGGAGTATCCGACGGCGGACGGACTCGAGGTGGAGCGGACTCCTCTCCGGTAGCAGCGCACCGGCCACACCGTGGGTCGCCCTTGGCCTCAAAGGACCACGGTCCCTCCGTTCCGTGGCAAATCCCACACACCAGCCCCCTGAGCCGACGGGACCAGGCGTCCAGGTTGATGTCGGCGGTAGCACCTCCTTGGAACTCCAGGCGGACCCGGGCGCTCGGCGAGAACACGGCGCGCACCGAACAGAGGGAGGCCATCGCCTTCGGATCGAACCGTTCGACCGCCTCCGCGAGCCGCCGGTCACGCTCGGCCATGACCGCCCGCAGGAGATCTTGGGATCCTTCCGGGTCCGCCTCGCGGATCCCCGCGAGCGTGTTGTCGAAGTACGCGAAGACCCTCCGTACCTCTTCTTCCAAGAGGCCCAGACTTCTCGATCGGAATCGGTCGACCTCGGCCCGCGTCTCGTCTCGAACCGCTTC
>VBMG01000153.1 GCA_005878485.1 Methanobacteriota archaeon
TGAGCGTCTGGAGCCGGCGGGAGAGGATCGCTTCCACGTCGAGGGCGAGGACGTCGTCCAGGGTCGTGCCGTCGAGCGGCAGGAGCCCGAGGCGTCCGAGCCGCCGGAGGAGCTGCTCCCGTTCTTTCTCCGCTTGCTTGTCGCCGGTCCGCACGCGGGCCTGCAACTCCCGCGCGCGTTGCCGGAATCGCCGCAGGACGTACTGGGACCGCCACAGCTCTTTCTTGTTCTTCAGCCCGTACTTCTTCAGGAGTTCGTTCTCCGTCTTGATCCGCTCCGCCTCCCACGGATGGGAGGGTCGCTCGAATTTCGCTCGGGAGAACTTCGGATCGCCCAACGGCTCACTCCTTCTTCTCTTCCTTCTTCTCTTCCTTCTTTTCTTCTTTCTTCTCGGCCTTCTTGCCGCCGGCTTCCTCCGCCTTCTTCGCCTTCGCGGCTTCGAGGGCGGCCTTCTTCGTCACGCCGACCGTCAGGCCGGT
The DNA here is from genome assembly GCA_005878485.1 of Methanobacteriota archaeon. Lineage (GTDB taxonomy): Archaea > Thermoplasmatota > Thermoplasmata > RBG-16-68-12 > RBG-16-68-12 > RBG-16-68-12. Next base: position 480 of record VBMG01000153.1, read on the forward strand.
CCGGCCGTTGGACCGCGTGCGCTGCCCGCGGACCTTCTGGCCCGTCTCGTGGCGCACGCCCTTGTACGATCGGATCATTTTCATCAGGTTGATGTCGTCCCGGAGCCGCACCTCGACGTCGGGACCGAACGCGTGGAGGTCGAGTCCCGACTCCCAGTCTTTCGGCCGGTTCACCATCCAGTGCGGGAACGTCTCGCCGAGGTTGCCCAGGGTCGCCTCGATCTTGTCCGTATCCTGCTCCGATAGGTTGCCGAGGCGTTCCGTCCGCGAGAGGCCGGCGAGGTCGACGACGGCCTCGGAGACGCGGATCCCGACGCCGGAAATCGCGGTGAGCGCGTACGCGACGGACCGGGTGCCGTCGAGGTCCGTGTTCGCCATGCGGACGATGTACCGGAAGTCCTCCTTGACACCCTCGAGCTTCTTCGGGGCTCTCGGCGCCTTCGGTTCCTCTTTCGGCTCTTCTTTCTTCCTCGCGGGCCGCCCGCCCCGTTCCGGCTTGGCGGGCGTCGGCGGCACTTCGGCCTCGGGGGTTGGTTTCTCGTCCGGCATGGGGATTCCTAAGGAGAGGGTGCTCCAAACTCTGAGTCGTATTTAAGGATTCAGGAGTCCCGCCGAGGAAGGGTCTCCGCCCTCCGAGACCATCCGCCTCGTAGCGGGTGGGCTCGCGGCATTCCGTGGATGGGGGCCATCTACGGAGTCCGCTTCGTCGCGCGGAGGACCTTGAACCCACCGCCGCGCTTCACGACGTCGGCGGCTCCGAACGCTACGGCCATCCGGGTCCGAAGGGATTCGGCCCCCTGCTTCGTCCGCGCGACGAGCCACAAGGTGCCGCCCTCCCGAAGATGGGCCGGTGCCTCGGCGACGATTCGGTCGACGACCGCCCGGCCGGCGCGAATCGGCGGGTTGCAGACGATGTGGTTGAACGCCATGCCTGCCACCGGCTCGTACAGATTCCCCATCCGTACGTCCGCGTTCGTGATGCGATTCGCGGCGACATTCCCGCGCGCGAGCCCGACGGCCCGTTCGTTCAGGTCCGTCAGGATGACGTGCCCGCCATCCGAGAGGCGCGCGGCGACAATCCCGATCGCCCCGTAGCCACACCCGAGGTCCAGGATCAGTTCACACGGCCCGACCTCGAGGGCCGCGAGGAGGAGCTCCGTCCCGCGATCGAGTTCGCCGCGCGAGAAAACGCCGGCATCGGTAAGGAACGTGAACGGACGACCTCGCACCGACACCCGGATTTCCGCAGGCCGACGCCGCGATGCGGGCCGCCGTGCGAAGTACTGCTCTCCCATTCCGTCGACGAGAATCGCGGCCGCAGCTTAAGGGCGCTGTCTCACTTCTTCGCGATCGCCGGGCGGGCGGCTTGGCCCAACAGGACCGTCGCGATCCGAAGGTCCTCGCTCGACCCGGAGAAGTTTCCCTGCTGGAACTCCCGCTCGGCCCTCGTCAAGACCTCTTGGATGTCCGGCATGAATGTGAGGCCGCTTCCCTGGAGGAGTTGCACGCGCTTCCGCGTGATCTCAATCGCCTTTGCCAGCGCTTCCCGGGCGTTCGTCCGGCGGGCAAATGCATGGAGGGCCCGCTCGAGGTGTTCGACCGCGCGCGCGTAGTTCGCCTCCCGGACGAGTCGGCGCGCGTCGCGGATTGCGACTTCCGCCTCGTACGATTGGAACCCTTCCGACTGGAGCCGGCCGTACAGGATTTCGGCGTCGGCGAGGCCGAGCGTCGCCTTGCGGTACGCGTTCGCGATCGCCTCGACCTCCCCTTGCAGGCGGGCCGCCATCGCCGCCGCGGGTTCGATGAGCCCCTTCTCGAGGGTCTCCCGCGCGATCCGGATTTCCCCTTCCGTGCCGTTCGTGAGGATCCCTTCGCCCCGCAACTGGGCCATCTGCGCCTCCGTCGCGTCGAGCGACTTCAGGGTTTCGGCGTATCGCTTCTTCAGGTGCGCGGCCTTCGCAACGATGTCCCGCGCGACCTCGGCGGCGCCGTCCGCGTTGCCGAGGGCCAATTCCTTCGTCGCGTCCTGGAGCAATCCTTCGAGTCCGGACGTCGCTCCGTGGGCGAACGCGATCGGATCCGCAGGGCCCTTGATCTCTCCGATCGATTCGATCGCCAGCTCCGCCATGAAGATCCCGTTCGACGCACGCTCCGCCTTGTGCTGGAACGCCCGGCCTTCCTGCTCCGCGCGCTCGAGAAGCCGGCGCGCCTCGACGTAGTTCGGCACGAGCATGCCGTCTTCCCAGCTCCCGGAGAGGACCTTCTCCTCCGCTCGGGTGAGGATCGCCTCGAGGAGGTCCGCGCGCAGGCCGAGCCGCTGCATCGACTGGATGCGTACGCGCAAGGCGTTCGCGGCCCTCTGGTAGCCACCGAACCGTTCGTCGAGGGTGATCGCAAGGGACTCCGCCCGCTTCGCGGCGTGAAACGCCTTCGCAAATTGGCCGCCGGCGAACAACTGCTTCGCGACTTGCAGCGCCTCTTCCGCGGGTTTGATGTCGGCCTGCGTCAGCCGCAACACGGTCACGAGACCTTCCAGCTGGCCGATCGCGGTCTCCGCGTTTCGCGCCTTCGATGACCGAAGAAACCCGACCGACGACTCGCTCCCTTCGAGCATGTGTGTGCCTCCGCCCAGACCCGATTGGCGTGGGCTCCTGGGCGGAGTCCCGCGACAGACCGGTGGGTTGCGGAATAGATTGAGCGAACGTACGATAAGTGTTCCGATGCCCGCCTCCCGGTGATTCCATTCTCGATACCGCGAATGGGTAACGATTAGTAGGGGTTCCCGCCGTACGGCGGCGGCATGGCTGGGCTCCTCCGCCTCGCGCGACCGCTCAACTGCGCGATGGCTGCGGTGGGAGTCGGGATCGGCGGGATCGTCGCCGTCGGGTCCCAGGCGTGGGGCAGCCTCGCGCTCCCGCTCGTCCTAGCCGGGGTTGCCGCGGCCTTCTTCACCGCGGGCGGGAACGCCCTGAATGATCTGTACGATCGGGAGACCGATCGCGTGAACCACCCCAAACGCCCCCTCCCTTCGGGGCAGCTCCGGTTGGAGACCGCGAAAGCGTTCATCGTGGCCGCGTTCTTCGTCGCGGCGGCGGTCGCGAGCTTCATCAGCATATTCGCGCTCGCGGTCGTCGCGATCAATGCGGCTCTCATGTTTGCGTACGAGGCGGCGCTGAAGGCCCGCGGCGCATCGGGGAATCTGGTGATCTCGTACCTGGTGGGGTCGTTGTTCTTCTTCGCGGGAGTGTCCGTTTACACATCGTCATGGGATCCGCTGATCCGGACGGGCATCCTCGCGGCCTTGGCCTTCGTCACGACGTTGGGCCGCGAGATCACGAAAGACATCGAGGACCTCCGCGGCGATGTCGATCGTCGCACGCTCCCCCGCCGAATCGGCGCGTCGCGTGCGGGCACCCTCGCCGCGATCGCACTCGTCGTCGGCGTGGGCCTGAGTTTCCTCCCGCTGTACTACGGCGTTCTTCTCCTTGGCTACGCGGTGCTCGTCGTGCCCGCGGACGGAATGTTTATTTACGCCGCGCTCCACTCGGCGGCGAATCCCGCGCGCTCGCAACGGGTGACGAAATACGGGATGGTCGTCGCCCTCGCGGCATTCCTCGCAGGTGCCTTCCGGTGAACGTCTACGAATCGATCCTGGAACGACGGAGGACGGCACGACTTCACATGACGCTCCTCGATCCAGACAAGCAGACCGCGGAGGACGCCGCCTCCCTCGCGGGGGAAGCCGGGGACGCGGGCACGGACGCGATCATGGTCGGCGGGTCGACCGGGGTGACGCAAGGCAAGGTCGACGACACCGTGCTCGCGATCAAGGGAGCCGCGAAGGTCCCCGTCATCCTGTTCCCCGCGAGCGCCGGAAGCCTCTCGCCCCACGCCGACGCGCTCTTTTTCATGAGCTTGCTGAACAGCAAGGATCCGCGGCTCATCGTGGGCGAGCAGCGCCTCGCGGCGCCGGTCGTGAAGGCGTGGGGGCTCGAGACGATCCCGATGGCGTACCTCGTCGTCGAGCCGGGAATGCGGGCGGGCGAGGTCGGACACGCGGACTTGATCCCTCGCAAGACGCCGTTCATCGCGATCCAATATGCCCTCGCCGCGCAGATGCTCGGGATGAAGCTCGTCTACCTGGAGGCGGGGAGCGGCGCGCCGGAGCCGGTTCCGGACAAGCTCATCCGCGCCGTCCGGGAGGCGATCGGGATCCCGCTCGTCGTGGGCGGCGGGATCCGCACCGAGAAGGCCGCGGGGGCGGTCGCGGCGGCGGGGGCCGACATCGTCGTCACGGGGACGATCGTCGAGGTGGCCCGCGAAGGTGACGCACTCCGCCGGATCGTCGAAGCGGTGAAGGCGGTCTGATGCACGTCCTCCGGGCGAAGACCGTCGCGGAGAGCCACGCGGAGACGACCCGCATGGCCCGCCGCCTGTTCGTCTCCCCGCCCGCCCAACGGATGGTCCTCCCGATCCTTGCCTTCTCCTTGATGGAGTCGTTCCTCCTCGTCTATCCCTCGCTCGATGGCGGCCGCGTCCTCCTGGGAGCCGTGGCGATCGCGTTGCCGGCGTACATCGCCGGCCTCGCGACGGTCCCCGTCGCGGAGCGCCTCGGAGGCCGCATGTACTTTCGCCGCTCGTTCCTCCTCGTCTTCGTCGGACTCATGATGGTCGGGGCCGTCGAGGTCGTGACGGTCACGGGCCTCACGGTGTACGCGATCGCGACGGGCGAACGGTACACGACGCAGACGTTCCGGATCGACCGGGTCGCCATCCTCGGCTATGGGGCGGTGCTCTGGATTCGCGAGGTGATCTTGTCCGCGACCTCGAACTCGAAGTACGTTCGGTCCTTGCCCGCGGCCTCCTTGCATCCCCTCCTCGGGCTCGTCGGGATCGCGCTCTTCTTCCGGTCCGGCCCCTGGGACATCGTCCTCGATCTCGCCGTGTTCATCCTGTTTTTCCTGAGCGCGGTGACGTATGCGGACATTGCGAAGCGGCCGCTGATGCGTTCGTTCGGCGCGGACGGGTTGAAGCTCTTGCGGTCCACGCTCGACCAGTACTCGGAGCAGGAAGAGGCGGGGATCAAGGAGCTCGAGGCGTTCTTCGACTCGATCAGCGTGCGGGCCCGCGTCCGGGTCGGCGGCGTCGCGTTTCGTGGTCCGAAGGGAATCAAGGCGCTCTTCCTCGCACCGACGGTCCACCCGGGGCCGATGGGCTTCGTAAGTGGGAGTGATCTCCCATCAAAGGTCGCGCGCGGCCTCGCGAGTCTCACCCCGAACGTCCTCGTCGCCCACGGCCCGACGACCCATGACGAGAACCCCGCCACGAGCGGGGAGGTCGAGAAAGTCTCCGAAGCCGTCCGCGGCATGGTCGCCTCCGCAACGTTCGGTCCGAAGGTCGGCCGCGCATCTCGGGCCTCGTTCGGTCGGGCGAGCGCTCTCGCCCAGGCGTTCGGGGACGTCGTGCTGATCGTCGCCTCCTTCGCCCCGAACCCGACGGACGACATCGACAGCGCGACCGGCCACGCCGCAGTCCAGGAAGCGCGATTGGCCGGCGCGGGTGACGCGGTCTTCGTGGACGCCCACAATTGCCACGAGCCCGGGGTCGGCCTTACGCTGTTTGGGAGCGAGCGGAGCCATGAGATCATCGAGGCTGCCAAGGCCGCAACCCAGGCTGCGCTGAAGGCGCCGAAAGACCGGATCCGGGTGGGCTACGCGGCGCGACGGGGCTTCGCGACGCCAGACCAGGGGATCGGGGCCCGCGGCATCGACGCTCTCGTCGTCGAGACCGGCGGCCAGCGGACCGCGTACGTCCTGTTCGATGGGAACAACATGGTCCCCGGAATCCGCGATGCGATCCGCGCGAGGGTCGCCGGGCTCGTCCAAGAGTCGGAGGCGATGACGACGGACAACCACTCCGTGAACCTGACGATGGACGGGTTCAACGCGGTCGGCGCGGCCCTCGACCAAGAGACGATCCTGACCCAGGCGGAGGGCGCGGTCCGGGAGGCGATCGCGAACCTCGAAGACGCCGAGGCCGCGGCGTTCGCGGTCGAGATCCCGAATTTCCGGATCTTCGGGCCGCAATCCGCGTCGCGCCTGACGACGTCGATCAACTCGACGATGGCCGTCTTGCGACCCGCGCTGTACGTCACCTTGAGCGGCGCGATCGCCCTCGGCGCCCTCGTGATCGTGTTGTTCTAGCACCAGTCCCGGGAGGCTGCCTGAGATTGCGGCCCGGCCGCCCATCGAGGAGACCCGGTGCTGGCTTCCGCACTAGGGTGTGAAAGTCCGTAGCAATTCACTCGACGCAAGGCGGATTTTCAGTTTCACCTATCCCCCCTCCGTGAACATTGACGACGGACCAAGCCCTTCCGTCTAAATGGTCGGAAAGATGGCTCGAAAGTCAACGATGAGGAGGGTGCGCCAAGGAAAACGGAGGCCTCGTGAATCGGGATTTCTCGTTACTTGGGATGTCGACAGCTCGGATTCGGCGACAGCGGCGCGGCTGCGGCGGTTTGTCTACGGCGATACGAGCGTGCACGGTGGAAAGGTGTACCGTCGCCATGGGTTCGCGGAACGAGACGGTGTACGATACCTGGGCCAGTCCGTGCTCTTCGTCCGACCGTCTCTCTTGGGAGACATCCAGGCCTTCCTAGAATCCCACCGGATCGATCACGAGATCACGTCGGCCGCGATCGGCTGACTTCCGTCCATTTGGTCGGAAATGACGCGACTAGGCGTTTCCGTCCAAAGAGTCGGAAACGGCTACACGAGATCGAGGAACCACCGGTGGATCCGCAGGTCGCCGCTGAGTTCCGGGTGGAACGCGGATGCGATCAGGTGGCCCTGCCGCGCGAGGACGATTCGATCCCGGTGGCGGGCGAGTGGCGTGCACGTCCCCCACGTGCGCAGGATCGCCGGCGCCCGGATGAAGACCGAGTGGAACGGCGCATCGAGCCCGTCGACGACGAGGTCCGCCTCGAACGATTCCCGCTGTCGCCCGAACGCGTTCCGGTCCACCGCCATGTCCATGAGGCCGAGGAGCTTCGTCTTCGTCTTGTCGGCCTGGATCCCGGCGTCCTTCGAGAGGAGGATGCAGCCCGCGCACGTGCCCATGATCGGCATCGCGTCCTCGGTCCCCCGTCGGACAATCTCATCGAACAGGCCGAGCTTCACGAGGAGCTTTGAGATCGTGGTGCTCTCGCCGCCGGGGATCGTCAGCCCGTCCACACGCGCGAGGTCCTCCGGTCGGCGGACCGCGATCGCCTCGCCGCTCTTGCCGTACGTCTGGAGGGCGCGGGCGACCGCGTCAACGTGTTCGCTGACGTCCCCCTGGACGCCGATGACCCCGATGCGCATCGGGGCGACCTAGCGCGGGGCGCGATAAAAGGGTGTGGCAGGCCCGGCTAACTGTTCTCCGGATCCGAGTCCCGGTGGCTCCGGAACAGTTCCTGAATGATCCTCGCGAACGTCTGGGAATCCAGGAGCCCGAGGCGCGCGCTCGCGACGTTGCTCAGGACGACGTCGTCCCCGGTGTGCGGCGACTCGAGGGGTCGCAACACGAGGTCCCCTTCCGGGAAGACGGCCTCGCCCATCGGCGATCGTCGGAGGGCATCCGGGTGGCGTTCGTCGAGCGGAACGACCTCAAAGAAGCGGTCGAACAGGAACGGGCGTCGGACGCGGCCGATCACGGTCACGCGGACGCGGTCCAGCTCCGGGTCGAGCGACGTGTTCTTCTCGATGGCTTCGCGGTTGATGCCAACTTGGAAGAGACCGAGTTCCGGAGAAAATCCGCCAAATGGCGTCACGTACCAGTGACGCAACGTCTCCACGGGGTAGGCGGGCGCAGGTTCGCCCGCGAGACCGGGCTTCCGTCGCACGGTGAAAAAGTGCCGAGGCGAGTATTTGTATTCTAAGTCTCAGGAATCCGAAGTGAGAGTACAACCCCGTCGTTTCGCGTCGACTGTCTCCGATTCTCGATATCCTTATCTATAACACGGTTGTACGCAGAAATGAGCGTGGCTTCACGGCCATCGGATTCGTTCTGATCGACATCGAACCGACGCGGGAAAAGGAAGTCTACGAGAAGCTGTTGAAGATCGATCACATCGTCGAACTGTATCCGCTGTTCGGCGAATACGACCTGATCGCGAAGGTCGAGGCGGATTCCTACGACGCGATCGGAAAGTTGGTCGTGTCGAAGATCCGGTCGGTCGAAGGCGTGAAGGCGACCAAGACGCTGGCCCGCGTGTCCTTCTAGTCACCCCGCGCGGGCCCGGCGTAGGAGGGTCCGGATTCGACGATCCAGCTCGTCGCGGGCTCTCAAGTGATACGCGAGGAGGAGCGCCGCGGCGCGATCGATTGCACGGGCCTGCCCCGCGGGGCCGACGTACGTCCATCGTCGTCGCCTTTGATTGTCCTGGGTCCGATACTCCCAGAAATACAGGTAGGTCCGGCCGCGGATCCGTTTCGCCGCAAGCCCGCAGCCCACCTGCATGTTACCACCAAACGGTGGTAACGGCGCGCAGCAGCGTCCAGTTGCCGCGTGCAGGTATGCTCCGTGCAGCGCGCGCGCCGAGGAGCTCAGTTACCACCGAATAGGGTTAACAACGATTTGCCGAGGCGGAGGCGTGCAACGCGTTCCTGCTCGGGAGGGACGATCGGCTACTCTTCCATCTTGGGCTCGTACACCGCGATCGCCTCGATGGCGACCTTCAGGCCGGGATTCGCGATTCCAAGCTTGGCGGGAGACCGCGCGGGCGGCTCCTCCGGGAAGAACTCCTTGTAGGCCTCGTTCATCGCCTGGAAATCCGCGGGGTCCACGAGGAAGACCGTCGTCTTGACGACCGACGTCAGCGCGAGGCCGAGTTCCTCGAGGATCGACGCGATGTTCGTCAGGCATTGTCGGGTCTGGCCCGCGATGTCCGGCGCCGCCCACTCGCCGGCTTTCCCGCCCGGCCGGATGGGCGCCTGGGCGGAGACGAAGACGAGGCCGTTCGCGACGACGCAGTGGGAGTACGGACCGAGGGGCTTCGGGTGGTTCGGGAGATCCGGGACCGCCTTCACGATTGTTCCATGTCGGCAACGTGAGGGCGACCAAAAACGTTTCCGCTCTGGGAAGCGGATAAGGGCTTCAGCCGCTCCGATCGGCCACCCAGATGTTCCCCGCAAGACGAACTACGTTGAAACCGAGCCTTTGCAGGAAGAGGATGCTCTCCGCGGTCCTCGGATCCCCCGTTTCTTCGAAGAAAACGGTGACCTGCGGGTTCGCTTCTAGGGTTCCTCGGGCTCCACGGAGGACGTCGGCCTCCTTACCCTCAACGTCGAGTTTCATGACGTCGACATGATCGACCTTCTGTTCCGGCAGGAAACGATCCAGCGTCCTCACCATGACAGGAATCTGCTCCGCTTCCCGGATCGGCCGGAGCGTGTGACCTCCGATGTTCTTCGTCATGCTCCGAGAAAGAAACGCCGGGCCATCAAAGTCCCCGCACGCCAGGTTGAACGCTTCCACGTTGCCGAGCCGATTGAGCCCGAGGTTCCTCTGCAGCACCGCGAAGCTGTTCGGTTCGGGTTCGAACGCGAGAACGGTCCCCCGTCCCCTGAGCAGCCGACCTGCAAGCACCCCGAACTTGCCGACATGTGCGCCGATATCGAGACAGACCAAGTCTTCGCCGGTAGCGCTCAGGAGGCGATCTCGAAAACGTTCCACCTCGATTGCTTCGTAGTTGGGATTCACGATGTCGAAATCGACCGTCCGGCCGCGACACGCGAAGTAACCGATGGGAGATCGAACCGTGACGTCGCCAATCCAAAACTCGGGATGCATGCGCCCGATGAAATCGTGGTCTCGGCGCATCACGCCGGAGGCAACCCGAAGGCCATAGTACAGCGCAATCTTCAGCTTGTCACTGAGACCAATCCCCCAGGCAACCGATTCGAGGACCCGCCTAACTGCTTCAACGGATGCCGGCTCCACGGCGGCGCTCCCAATCGCATTAAAGCGATCGCTACGAACGGACGGATGGGAGACCGTCCCGGCCATCTGTTCTCTCCTCACGATCGGTCCGTATCACCGCCCACGCTTGTGGACTTTGCTAACGGGTTTTGGAAGCGCTTCTGTGAGCTCGGCAGCCACCGCAAGCCCGAATCAACCGGGAAGGCAGGAGAAAGTCGGGTCCATGGCGTGCTGCTCGATGCATGCGTGAATCAGACAGGGGGGTTGGAGTGGAACTAATCCGGATTCCATCCGATGCAAGAGTATATTAGTTTCCGACGGTGTTCATGGAGGAAACCGCGAGCACCCCGACGCTTGCCTGGGGGATTCCGGATGGCCAAGAACGACCTCGTCTTCCGCATTGGCGGCGCCGCCGGAGATGGCGTGTCATCGACCGCCGAGAGCTTCGCGAAGATGTCCGCGCGGAGCGGGCTCCACACCTGGACGTATTCATCCTACCAGAGCGTCATCCGCGGCGGCCACGTCTGGACCCAGATCCGCGGCAGCCTCGGTCCCGTGCTCTCCCATGGGGTCGACCCGGATGTCGTCATCGCGCTGAACCAGCAGTCGATGGACGTCCACCAGGGGGACGTCGTCGAGGGCGGGGCGATCGTCTACGACACGGATGGCACGAAACCGGATCCCGCCAAGTTGCGCCGGAACGTGCGGCTCATCGGTATCCCGCTGCGGAGGAAGGCCCAGACGCTCTCGCCGAACGCGCTCATGCGAAACACGGTCGCCCTCGGCGCGGTCGTCAAGCTGTTCGACATCGACTTTCGACACGTCGAGAGCGCCTTCAAGGACATCTGGGGGGACAAGAAACCGGAGATCGTGCAGCAGAACATCGCCGCGGCGAAGCTCGGCGCGGAGGCGGTCGGCCAGATGGGCGGGTCTCTGAACCTCGGATTGCACTACAGCAACGAGCCGAAATACCTGATGACGGGCAACGAGGCGATCTGCCTGGGTGCCCTCGCCGCAGGCGTCAAGTTCCTCGCGCAGTACCCGATGACACCTGCCTCGTCGATCCTCCACTGGATGGCGTCCCACGGGCCGAAGTACGGCGTCGTCGTGAAGCAGGTCGAGGACGAGCTCGCGGCGATGAACATGACGGTCGGCGCCGGGTTCGCCGGCGTCCGCGCGATGACGGCGACCTCCGGGGGTGGGTTCTGCTTGATGGTCGAAGCGATCGGCCAGGCCGGGATGACGGAGACGCCCCTCGTCGCGGTCCTCGTGCAGCGGAGCGGCCCGTCGACCGGGCTGCCGACGAAGACGGAACAAGGGGACCTGAACCTCGCGCTCGGCGCCGGACAAGGCGACTGGCCGCGTGCGATCCTCGCGCCGCGGAATCCCGAGGA
>VBMG01000158.1 GCA_005878485.1 Methanobacteriota archaeon
TTGAATCGGTCGCCACGAACGCGCATCGACGGACCGCGGCGTCATCGAGCTCCCGCGTCTCGAGGCGATTCGCTCCAATTGCGTTGATGTGACAGCCGCTTCGCAGCCACTCTCCTTGGACGACGGGACGCGGCGCGTTCGTCGCCGCGATGACAATGTCGGCCTCCTGGATCGCCGCTTCAGGCGACCTCGCCGCGTCGACGGTCACCCCGAGGAGGGAGGCTATTTTCTTCGCGAAGCCCTCGCGACGGGCTTTGTCCCGACCGTAGCAGCGGATCCGCCGGATCGAGCGGACCGCGCAGACAGCCTCCAGCTGGCTCTCCGCCTGCCATCCCGTGCCGACAATCCCGACCGTCGAGGCATCCGGCCGCGCGAGGTATTTCGTCGCCACTCCGGAGGCCGCTCCGGTCCTCCGTTGTCCCAGCCGGTCCGCCTGAATCACCGCGACCAGTTCACCGGTCGCGATGTTGAACAGGTGAACCCAGAATCGGATTCCCGTGCGCGACGTCGTGTAATACTTGAACCCGGAGTATCCGCGCGTCGGCCACGACGCGAGCATGACATTGACCGTGGACTCTCGAGTTCCGACGCGTTGCCGCGGACGGTTCGTTGCCTCGCCTCGTCCCAAGGCCCGCAATCCCTCCTCGACGGCCCCCAGCGCGTCCTGCATTCGGAGGAGGCCCTCGACGTCCTTCTCCGTCAGGAGCAACGCGGGCATCGGATCGCCGCGTATCCGGACACCGCCTATTTGATGGCTTTTGGCAAGCGAGAGGCGATAGTGGCTACGGCGAAAGCCGTTCTGTACCGCTCCAACGCACAACGGTCTTCGCCCGCGGGCGGCGCATGACCCTCGCGGTCACGAAAATCGCACCGCCAAACTCGCGTTCGTCGAGGATCTTGATGCGGCTTGGAAGGAATCGGTAGAACGCATACGATCGGAGGAGCGCCGCCTGTCGTCGCTCGGCCGGACTCATGCCCTTCATCCACCTGGCATACGGTGAGAACCGCGCCGCGTAGACTCGCTCCGCTTCGTTCGCGCCTCGTCCGCGGGTCCGTCGGCAGGTACCGAACAGTTGGAGCCCTCGATCTTGGCCGCCCCATTCCTGGGCCGACTTGAAGATCGTCATCGCCAGGGAAGGGCTTCGCTCCAGGTTTCGGCCGTGGCGGGAGTCCGGGTCCGACAAGAAGTAAAGCACGAGTTCGGGGGTGTAACAAAAGTACGCGGTGTTGATGTGCGCTCGGTTGCCGGGAGCGACGGTCGACATTGAGCAGAGGACGTTTTCCCGGAGAATTCGGGAGATGCTCCGCCGAATCCGTTCGTCCGAGAACCGCGTCTCCACGGCTCGGACCGTCATCGTGGCTCCGTGTGTCGGAGGATCCGCCCCGCAAGGGCGCCCGTCGGCCGACCGTCCTCCACCGCGACCGTGCCGTTCACCAGGACCCAGTCGATTCCTTCGGGGTCGCCATGGGGATAGTTCTCAAATGGATCGGTGTGGGGCCATTCGTTGGTCGCGCGGTCGCGGACCCGCGCTAAGTCGAAGACGACGAGGTCCGCCCAGGCTCCGGGTCGAACGAGTCCCCGGTCGGGGAGGCCGAGCCGCGACGCAGGAAGGCCCGTCATCTTGTGAATCGCTTCTTCGAGACGCAAGATGGGGTCCTTGACGACGAATCGCTCAAGAATCCCCGGGAATTCTCCGTACGTACAAGGCTGGTACGGCGCGGTCGACGAAGTCCGTTCTCCTTTCGGGGCGACCCAGCCGTCGGAACAGATCATAACGAGCGGATGCCTCAACGTCGACTTGATTTCGTCTAGGTCCATATAGTCGAACAAGCCGACGGCGCGGTCCCTCGTCTCGACGAGGACCTCGAGGTATGCCGTCCATGGGTCCACCCCGCGTCGTTCCGCGATCTGCGCGATCGTGAGACCCTCCATCGATGGGTCTTCCGGGTTCCTCAGGATCCAGATCCGATCGAACCGCTCGTGGACCAGCAAGCCGACGTATCCGGCCCCGGGACGCTTGTCCGCTTTGATTTCCGAGTTCAGCGCCTCCCGCTTTGTGCGATCTCGCAGCATGGCGAGCAGCTCGTCGACCGGGAGCTGCTGCGTCCACTGTGGCAGCGCGTGACTCAGAGACGGTCCGAAGTCGGTGTGTGCATCGTTGTCGGCCAGGACGTCCACGCCGCGCTCCCGCGCGGCCTCCCACAGCGCCTGGATCTCCTTCGACTTCCCGATTCCGCCGTACTTCGGATTGTTGTGGCTGATCTGGACGGGACACCCCGCGCGCTCGCCAATGTCGATGCACTCCCGGACCGCGTCGACAATCGTCTCCCGCTCCCCCCGGATGTGCGACGCGTAGAACCCTCGATGGCGGGCGACAACTTTCGCGAGTTCGACGATTTCGTCCACTGCGGCGAAGCATCCGGGCGGATAGACCAGGCCCGTGCTCATGCCGAACGCGCCGGCGCGCATCGCTTCGTCGACGTAGCCTTTCATCGCTCGCAGTTCGTCCCGGGACGGTGGCCGTTCCTCGAAGCCCATCACCGCGAGGCGCATGCTCCCGTGGCCCACGAGTCCCGCGATATTGATCCCGACCCCTTGTCGCTCCATGAAGTCGAGATACCCGCCGTACGTCGACCAGGTCCAGTCCCGGGCTTGCGCGTAGTACTCGAAGCGTCGCATCGCGAGTTCTCGGTACCGCTCGCCGATCGGCGCGGGCGAGTCGCCGCAGTTCCCGATGACGTGGGTCGTCACCCCTTGTCGGATCGCACACTCGGCGGTCGGCTCGACGAGGATCCCGAGGTCGCTGTGCGTGTGGATGTCAATGAACCCGGGCGCGACGTACTTGCCCGACGCGTCGATGACGATGGCGGATTTGGAACGACCGATGTTTCCAACCCGAGCGATTTTCGCACCGTGGATTCCGATGTCGGCTCGCCGCCACGGCGCGCCCGTGCCATCGAGAACGCGACCTCCGCGAATCACGACATCGAAGGGCATCGGGCAGGGAACCACCGGGCGGCCTTTAACATGACTCGGGGCCACGGTGGCCGATTGCCGCATGGCCGTCGAAATCAACCTTGTTTAAGGTTAACAGACCTCCGTCCTCCGGTCCGCTCGGATGGTCTCGCGATGTTCCCATCTCGATTCGCAGTCGGGAAACCGTTTATAGTATCCGAGCGTTCGAGCGGCGACTCAACGATAACATGGAGACGTGGGAGGCAGAGCTCGAGGCGTTCAAGCGGCGGACGAAGAAGTCCGCACGGGCCTGGGAGG
>VBMG01000154.1 GCA_005878485.1 Methanobacteriota archaeon
AGCCGACTGCTCGCGAGGCGTGCGGCCGGCTTGGTAGCGGTCTTCACCGCAGTATTGGTTGTCGGACTCGGGACGAACGGCCTCCTTGGGATTGTCGGAAATCGGATCGGAAATCAGGAGGTCCCCCCGCCCTTCTCGACGCTTCTTGTTTTCCTCGCTGGCGCGACCTATTATGTGCTGTATCCAGTCGGAAGGGAGCGCATATCCGAAGCGATCCGCCGGTTCCAAGCGCGCCGCTACACCATCAAGGCCGTCTTCCTGACATACGAGGATGGCACTTTAATCGGCTCGAAGACCAGGTCTGGAGAGACATCGATTGACCAGGATCTCTTCGGCGCGACGCTTGACGTAATCCAGAACTTCATGCGCACCTCGTTCCCGATGCTCCGCGGCAAGTGGCTCAGCTCGATCAGCCAGGGACCGTACATCCTCGTCATGGAACGCGCGCGACACACGTACGTAACCGTTGTCCTCGAGGGCCAAGAGTCGGACCAGCTCCGACGACAGATGCGAGATCTCCTACTCTCGTTCGAAGATCGCAATCGGGAGGTCTTGAGTCGTTGGCAAGGGATTCCGAGCCAAGCTCAGGGCACGGACGAAATGCTCTCCCAGTTCTTCGTCGAGGTGCCCTTTTCCTAGACGTCACCCAGGATTGAGCGGGACCGAGGGCCGACCCAGAAAACACCAGTGGAAACACAGGTCTGCCCCGTGCGAAACATTTGCGCACGACGGCATCGAAACGATTCGGGTCAACCCGACTCAATCCGGGGCGCATCCTGCCCTTCAAGTCGGGAGGCGAACATGCTCACGCGAGGAACGGATGTTTCGGAAAGGAAGCGACTCGACCCGGACTCGACGGGCATTTGAGACCCTGACGGAGTACTTGCGCCGACAAGGTCCGGCCACCGCGGAAGACATCCTGGAACTCCTCGACCTCTCCCGCGCCGAGACCTATCAATTCATCCACAAAGCGTTGAACCGGGGCCTGATCCGCGCTGTCGCCCACGTCCACTCGGACCGCAATCATCAGCCACGGGCTTGGGACATCGATTCCCCGGACCGCGAACTGCTGTGGCTGCGGCAAGAACGGATCCGCGGACGATTTTGCACGTGTGTTCCCGCAAGAGCTACGACACCGGGAGGCTCGTCGAGATGAGGACGGCCTCGTACCTCGTCATCTGGTGGATGGCTCAGGTACCCCACGCCGCGGTCTTCGAAAATCAGATTGCCGCGGAAGCGGCGGCAAGCGTCCGGAATGCCCTCATGATCCAAATGTCCGGTGAAAACGTGCAGGTCGATGCGGTGGTCGATTGGTATCGCCGCAACAGTGAGGGCGAACCGATGCCGGCGGAGTGGCGGGAAGTCGTCGGCAAAGTCCAAGTTCCATGGGCCTCCCAGAAACCTTCGGATCACAAGGCCTCGGAACAAGTCCCGCTTGTGACAGAAGCACCTGTCGAGCCCCGAATCCCGAAAGCGCGAGGAGCGTGATTTCCTAGGCGTAAACCTGGATAAGTCCCACCGGCGAACCGAGAACGAACAGCTTGCGCGGCTTCGGCGTGAGGTGGACGATCTTCTGGCGGAGTTTGATCTCTCGGTCGCGGTAGCGCGCCTTGATCTCGTCGATCGAGGCGTACTTCTTCGAGAGCGCCTCCCCCTGATGCAGGAGCTTCGCGAGGTAGACGATCGCGACCATCGCGGCATACTCGTTGAAGTTCCAATTGCTGTGCACCGTCCCGTTCTGCGAGTACACGTACGTGGCCTTCCGCATGCGGATCGGAATCCAGCCGCCCGAGATCCCGAGCTTCGTGTGCCGCACGACCACGTCGATGGGCGGCAACGCCTCGAGCAAGGCGCGTCCGTCCGCGGTGAGGAACCATTCCTCCTCGTAGTCCATCAGGAAGTGTGCGTGGAACTTCGTCTGCGCGGGGGCCGGGAAGGCCCGCCGGAAGACACCCTCGAGCTCGTATCCCGGACGGATCCCCTCCAGGTGAATCGCGAGCCCGTGGCGGCGCGCGTATTCGCGGAACGGATCGATCCCCTTCGCCAAGATGTCGAGGAACCGTTTCGTGTCCTCCGGGCCCCGCTCGCGGTTGTACACGGTGTGCGTCAAGATCACGTTCGTCCGCGCGCCGAGGCTCGCGAGCGTGTGCACGAGGGCGAGACAATAGAGGCCGGCGTCCGCGTCGACATCGTAGTTCACGGGGACGGAGAGCGTGGACCGGGTTCCGTCCGGGATGTCGTACATGACGAGATCATGGACGCCCAGGAGTGCCTTCTCCGCATCCACGCCAAGCCCGAGGGAATGGGAGAGGGCGTCCCACTGTTCCGTGAACGCTTTGCGGATCGCCTCCGGCGTGGCCAGTTGCAGCGCCCCTCCACTCCGGGCCGGGAGTGTTGTGCGTCCGTCCGTGTAGTCCGCCGACTCCACGAGGCTCTGAAAGAGATCCTCCTGGAGGCGATGGTCGACCGGGTCGGCGTCGATGGAATCAGGGGGTTCCAATCCTGGTTCTTCGGGGGGCGCGGGCTTTGCCTTCGGCGAGCCGCTGACGGTCACGAAGTCAACCCCTCTCCCACTATTCCCAGACATGATTATGAAGTATTTATTTGCTACGAATGCTACCGAATGCTAGGGTTTGCTTGTCTTTGTAGGAACCGTCAAATACACCGCTCCCTATCCCGGAAACGGATGGCACGCACTGCGGCCGCGAAACGCACGGAGAAAGTGCAGCTCAACATCCGCGTGGAGGGCGAAGTCCTCGCACGGTTCCGGGAGTACTGCCTTCGGAACGGGCTCGATCCCCAGGGACAAATCGTCCTCTTCATGCAGAGGGTCCTCGATACGGAATTCGACTTTCAGCAGCGGTTGTGGTCGGCTCTGAAGGAAGAGAGCTCTTGAGCGCCGCGGCGCTCAGCGGCGTGTCGAACCGGCGGGAGAGCATCGCGAACTCGCGCGGCCGGATTGCCTCCGGCGCGGCGGTCAGGAAGAACCGGCATTCGTGCAGGCCCGCGATGTCCAACGAATCCTTGATGAACGGAAGCCACGCGCGCGTGTCGACGTACAAGGCGAGTTGCTCGAGGCCGACGAGGACGATGTCCGCCTGCCCATGCGACGATGCGTAGTTCGCAATCGCCCGTCGTCCCTCCGCGTCGAGGGCTTTCGGGCGGACGCATGCGAGGCCCGCTTCCGGACGGTCCGTGACCCAGACGATATCGAACCGATCTCCGTAGCGGAGGCGCGCTTTCGACGGATGCTCCGTCGTCAGCAAGATCCCGCGACGCGCGCCGACGAGCGGCAAGGCCACCGGGGCGTCCTGCGCCGTGATCGTCATGAGGACGTGATCGGCCGCCCCCGTCGCCGCCGGGCTGGGCGCCTCCTCGATGTCGAGGACTCGGTCCACGGAGCCGCGGAGCACGGCGAGCTGCTCCGCGGTGAACGTCCCCTGGCCCGCGGCGACGATCACCGTCCCCCGCGAGGCGCTCGCCTGGTTCAGGACGCGTTTCAGGAATCGCGCAACCGCGTCAAAGCCCGCCACGGTCGCGAGGTAGTCGAGGTCGTCGAGGAGGACGGCCGTCCCCGGATTCTCGCGGAGGAACTTGACGACCGTGTGGACGAGCTCGAAGTCGAGCGCGTTCGGCCGCACGGTGCGCCCCTCGCTCGTCGCGGTCGTGATCCATAGAATCGGCGTCCGCTCGAGTCCGAATCGGGCCGAAACATGGGACGGCGCGAGACCGGTGACGCACAAGCCCGGCGTCTTCGAGACGATTTCGCGGAAGGCGCCCATCGCGGCGCCGCGACCGTTCTCGAGGACGAGGTAGTTGAGGCCGCTCTCGAGCCGGTGCCGCGGGGCGCGCATCGCGCGGGTCTCGATCACGGGCTCGATGACGAGGTACCGGTACCGGACGACCGCGTACGCGATGAAAATCGACCACACGAGCGTGTAGAGCGAGCCGAGGCCCAGCCGCGTCGGGCTCTGCGTCAGGAGAGGCCAAGCGACTTCGGTGACCGCTGCGGGCAGGGTCCCCAGCAGGAGGCCCCCGAGGACAATCCCGAGCATCCGGCGGCTCGGGGTGCTGCGCATCTGCCAGTACGAACGCACGAAGAGGGCGACCGCGGAGAACATCCACGCGCTGAACACGATTGCGAAGTAGCCGAAGGTGGGCGCGACGTGGGCGTCCGGCCCGAAGGGGTTCGTTGAGGGCCTGTCGATGATCCAATTCGTCCCGGCGACCAGGTACGCCCATCCGACGAAGGGCGCATAGATCGCCGCGAGGAGCCACCGTCGACGGAACCTCCCGCTCCCCGCGGGATAGGTGATCGCCAGCTGATAGAGCGTCGCGGGCACGAGGACGATCGCGACCCAGGTGAAACGGGCCCAGAAAAAGAGCGTCTCCGTCGACGTGCCCGGCGCGAACGATCGCTGGATCGCTTCTCCGACGTCCCACATGACGAACGCGAGCATCACGAGGAGCACGGAGCGGTTCGCGGGGCCTCGCGGGTTCAAGCCGAAGACGTACGCGCCGAGGAATGCGCTCACGGCGAGGGCCACGAGCGGCAAGACCGCGCCGAAGGAGAAGACGAACTCACCGGTGACACCGTCGCTCATTCCGACACGATCTCGAAGGTGCCGCGCTCCACCAGGAGCGGATAGTAGTCGAGGTCGTGCTCGACCCCTCGCATCTTCACGACGCCGATGTACCGTCGGACGGACGTGCTCATCCCTACATCGACCTCGCGCATGCGCAGGTGGATGATCGTGTCCGCGAGGAACTCTTCCACGCCGAAGTGCGCGAACGCCGTCGCGTCCCGTGGCATCTCCGAGACGAGGAAGGTCGTCGCGTTCAGGTCCCGCAGTTCCTCGAAGAACTGGAAGATCTCGTTCCGCGGGCTTTCAAACGGAGCGAGCGCATAGAGGGCATCGAGGCTGTCAAGGGCGATCAGGTCACACCCCATCTCCTCCTTGTACCGCGCGAGCTGGCGACGGAGGCCGAGGAGCCATCGCGGCTGCTCGCGGACCTCCTCGATCTCGCGGCGGAGCGCCCGAACGTCGATGATGTGCACTCCTTTCGCGTAGCCCGGATCCATCCCGAGGGACGTCATCTGGGCGACGAGGGATGCGCGGCTCTGCTCCATCGAGAGGTACAGCCCGGAAGCCCCGTGTTCCTTCGCCTCGTAGAAGAGGATGCGATATACGAACGACGACTTCAGGGATCCCGGAGGCCCCGCGACGAGCACGATGTGTCCGCGCGGGATGCCGCCGCTGAGACGGTCGTCCAGGCCGATTACGTACGTGGGAATTTTGTCCGTGGCCTGAGACAGCGCGGAACCCCCCTCCCGCCCCGGAGCAGTGGCTGGCCAGAGAAGCCGCGAGCGAATAAAACGTTATCGCGCGAGGTCTACCGCCGCCATACTGCCTTGTCGTCCGGCGGACGGGAAACGCCATCGGGACTGTCCATCGTTGCGCCGGTACAGAACCATTAAACCCGAGGCGATGTTCCTGCGGCGATTCGGATGCCCGCGACGGTCGTTGTCGGTGCCCAGCTCGGGGACGAAGGCAAGGGGAAAATCGTCGATTTCCTCGCCGACCGCGCCGACGTCGTCATCCGATTTCAGGGCGGCGCGAACGCGGGCCACACCGTCCAAGTCGGCGAGCAACTGTATGCGTTTCATCTGCTGCCTTCGGGCGTGCTCCGCAAGCGGGCGATGAATGTGATCGGCAACGGCGTGGTCATCGATCCGGCGCAGCTCCTGAAAGAGATCGACGAGACGCGCGCCCACGGCCATTCCGTGCAGAACTTGCGCATCAGCGACCGGGCCCACGTGGTCATGTCGTACCACAAGGTCATCGACGGACTCGAAGAGAAACTGAAGGGCAACCTGGGCGCCGGCACGACGCTTCGCGGGATCGGTCCCTCGTTCGAAGACAAAGTGGGCCGGTTCGGAATCCGGATGTGCGACCTCGTGGATCCTGTCGCGCTTCGGGAGAAGCTCGAGACGATCGTGCCAATCAGGCAGCGGCTCATCGAGGCGTACGGCGGGGCTGACACGCTCGATCCGGAGGCGATCTACAAGGAGCAGGTCGAGTATGGGGCGCGTCTCGCGCCGTTCGTCGCGGACACCTCCGCATGGCTCGACGGCGCGATCCGACGGCGGAAGCGACTCTTGTTCGAGGGCGCCCAAGGCACGCACCTCTGCATCGACCACGGGATCTATCCGTTCGGCACGTCGAGCGACTGTGTCGCCGGGGCGGCCTCCGTCGGCGCGGGGGTGGGACCGCAATTCTTGACCGACATCGTCGGCGTCGCGAAGGCCTTCACCTCGCGCGTCGGCACCGGACCGTTCCCCACCGAGGTCGAGGGGGCGACCGCCGAATATCTGCGCGAGCGAGGGGGAGGCGAATACGGCACGACGACGAGGCGCCCGCGGAGGGTCGGCTGGCTCGACCTCGTCATGCTCCGGATGGCGGTGCGCGTCAACGGGCTCACGAGTCTCGCGGTGACGAAGCTCGATGTGCTCGGCGGGCTCGACCGGATCCCGGTGTGCGTGAGCTATCGCCGCAACGGGGAGGCCATCCGAGAATTCCCCGCGAGCATGCGCGTGCTGTCTGCATGCCAGCCGGTCTACCGCGAGTTCAAGGGCTGGGCGGATCTCACCGAGTCCGACTGGATCGCCACCGCGAAGAAGGGGAAGCGAGCGCTCCCGGAGGCCGTGCGGAAGTATCTTGGATTCATCGAGGCGCAGCTCAAGGTTCCCGTCCGGATCATCTCCGTCGGACGACCGCGGGCCGCAACGATCGGTCATTGACGCCGGTCAGATCGTCGACTCGAGCGCCCGGGCCGTTTCGAGGCGAGCGATCCGATCGCGGAGCTCACACGCCTTGCACACCTCGTTCACGGTGGGCTCTCCGCACCGCGCGCAGGCGTTGAGAGGCGCCGGAGGGTATCTCGCCTGGAGAAGAGGGCGCATCTGATCGTACCCGCTCACGATCGCATGTCGCGTCCCCGGGCTTTCCTCCTCAAGGCGATGGAGGATCTCGCGGAAGCGGCCGCGCTGCGCCCGCTCCGCGTACGGACACGTGGCGTCGTGGAACTCGATGCCGCGCAGGACGGCGTACAAGTAGACTTCCTTCTCCGGGATCATCCGGAGCGGTTGAATGCGCGGCACGAGACCGGGCTGGCGAGTCTCGTGGGGCCCGAGCCGAGCGAGCTTCTCGATGTCTCCCCGGGCGACGTTCATCAGGATCGACTGCGCCGTGTCGTCCAGGTTGAGTCCGGTGGCGACGTAGTCCGCGTCGACCTCGCGCGCGGCGCGGTTCAGCGCGTGCCGCCGGAATGGGCCACAATAGCTACATGGGATCGCTTCACCGTCCACGGACACGACCTCGTCCATCGTGTGCCCGACGGTCTGCTCGTAGGAGAGGACCCGATGCTCGATCCCGAGTTTCGCGCAGAGCCGGCGCGCATACTCGATTCCCAGGGGCCGGTACGATGCGATGCCCTCGTCAATCGTGATCCCGACCAGCTCGACGTCGCGGCGGTTCTCGAAAAACCTCGCGAGGAGGGCGGCCGTGGTGCTCGAGTCCTTTCCGCCGCTCATCCCGATTGCAACGCGTTCTCCACTCCGCAGATCGACCTGGGATCGGAGTTCCCGCTTTGCGCGCCGCTCGACGAAATCGAGAAAATGCTCCCGGCACAGGTGGTCTCCGCTGTACCGAATCCACTCGACCGCGGGAGCGCCGCACCGATCGCAGGCCACGTCCGCGCGAAACGCCGCGGGACCTTAAGACCTCATGGGCCCCCGGGAGGAGGCGCTTGCGGCTGCGTCGGGGGGGCGGGGGCGAATCCCGGCGTCGCGCCGTAGCCGAGTCCGGGTGTGTAGGGAGGGGGTGCGCTGAAGAGCGACGTCGGCTGTCGAACGATCAGGTCGTACGCCACTGCGGCGAGGATCACAATCCACGACCCGACGATTCCACTCGCGATTGCGTCGGCCACGATCCGAACGACGGCCCGAACGTCCCGGTCCTCGATGGCACCCGCAGGGATCGCAATCGCCCCGGAGATGAGACCTGACAAGATCGCCGCGACGAGAATCGCCCCGAACAGCGACCAGCGATAGCCTTTCGTGATCGCCCAGCTCCTCGAGAGCCCACCGATGGCGCTCTCGTTTTCCATCATGATCGCGGGTGGGTAGAGGCTGCACGCGACGTACACGAAGATCGCCACGAATCCTCCGACGATCAGGCCCACGAATAGACCGCAGATCAAGGCGAGCGCCCCCGACGGGTTCCCGGACCCGACGGCGATGGCGGGAAAGATGAGCAGGATCGGGGTGAGAATCAACCCGAAGATGATGACGGTCAACAGGATGTTTGCCCCGAGGATGCTGAGGAACTTATCGAGGCCCCGGCGGAGCGCTTGCTGGAGGGTCATCGACTCGCCGCGGTGCTTTCGTACGGCGTACTCCGTCATTCCACCGGTGACGATGCTACCGATAATCGCGGCGATCACGACGGCCGCAATCCCGTATAGGAGCAAGGTGGCCACATCCACGTTCAGGGCACTGGCGGGTGGAGATCCCGGGACGAACCCGCCTCCCGGGTCGAACGTCCCGAACACCGCGTATGACAAGAGGGCTCCAACCGTACCGGTGATGAGAGACAGGATGAGGAAGATGACGAAAAAGTTCAGGAAATTCTTCGACCACACATCGAACATGCTTCCGAGGATGTTGCCCACCGTCGCGCGGCGCGGCAAGGGCACCGGACCGTACGGGTATGGGTACGGGTACGCGGGCGGATAGCCGGGATACGGCATCGGCGCGGCGGCCGGATAGACCGGCTGGGGTGCCGCGGGAGGCGCGGCCGCGACGGTCAAACGGGTCCCGCAGTTCACGCAGAACGTGTTCGTCGGAGCGTTCGCAAACCCGCAGGCGGGGCATGGGTTCGATGCGGACAAAGTGGCCCTCCCTCGGTCGGGTCATCGAGCGGCGAGGTAGTTGAGACTTCCGGCGGCAAGCCGAGGCGGGGTCGTTATTTGGTGTGAGAACCGCGCCGTTTCCTTTATCCTCAATCTCCGGAATTCGGTCCCCCTCCGGGAGGGAACCCGATGGACATCAACCAAGTCGGCCTCGTCCTCATGGGAATCGTCCTCGGTTGGTTCCTCCTCTTCGCGGTCCGGCGCTACCGGGTCCAATGGGGCGCGTTCGCCGCGTTCATGGCGATCGTCTTCGGCGTGAGCATGATGTCCTTCCTGTGGACGCGCGATCTCCTCGCCTATTATGGGATCGGGATCTTCCTCGGGTTCGTCGCGAACATGGTCGTCCGCGTCGCGGGCACGACGGCCGGCGGGAAGCTCGGAGAAGGGCTCCTCGAGATCAGCGCGTTCGAGCGGAAGGAGTGAGGCATGCCGGGGGACGGCGTGCGGTCCGTGAAGGCCGCGAACGAGGCCGCGATCTTCGCTCGCGCGAACGTGGTCGGAGTGGCCGTCGGGAACAAGGTGACTGGCGGTCGCGAGACGAATGAGGCGTGCATCGTCGTCTTCGTCGAGGCGAAGCGACCGGAGGCGCAGCTGCGGCACCGCGACATCGTCCCGAAGGCGCTCGGCGGAGTCCGGACGGACGTCGTCGAGACCGGGCGATTCCGCGCGTTGCGGGCGACGCAGACGACCAACATGGACCGGACCAAACGGATCCGGCCCGCGCCGGGCGGCGTGAGCGTCGGACATTTCCAGGTTACCGCGGGCACCTTGGGCGTCCTCGCTCGACGGAGTGGACGGCCCGTGATCCTCTCGAACAACCACGTCCTCGCGAACCAGAACGCCGCGCGCGTCGGAGATCCGATCCTACAACCCGGCCCCGCCGACGGCGGGCGGCTCCAGGACACCATCGCGCGGCTCGTCGATTTCGTGCCGATCCAGTTCCATGAACGAAGGCTCGGGCCGCTGGGCCGGCTCCTCGCGGCGCTCTTCGCGTTGGTCGGCCTGAGCGTCAAACGCCTCCCGACCGGCCAGGCGAACCTCGTCGATGCCGCGGTCGCGGAGCCGATCGACGCGGGATCTGTGGCCCGGGACATCCTCGGGATCGGCCGCGTCACCCGCACGAGGGACGCAGAGCTCGGGATGCGCCTTCGCAAGAGCGGGCGCACGAGCGGGATCACGGAGGGCCGTGTCACCGCGCTCGACGCGACGGTCGAGGTCGACTACGGCGGCCAGACGGCCGTGTTCCGCGAACAGGTCGTGAGCGACCTGCTCTCGAAGGGGGGAGACAGCGGCTCGCTCGTCGTCGACGAAAGCGGCCACGCTGTGGGGCTTCTCTTCGCGGGGGGCGCCACCACGACGCTGATCAATCCGATCGCGGCGATCGCACACTTCCTCGACGTCACGTTCGGATAAGTTCTCAGACCTCCACGCCAAAGGCTTATTACGCATCCGCCGGATTCGCCGCGCGTTGGGGCGGCGATGAAGGAAATCTGGGTCGAGAAGTATCGACCGAAGAGCCTCGACGACGTTGTCGGCCAAGAAGAAATCGTCGAGCGCCTCAAGGCGTACGCGAAGGAGGGGAACCTGCCGCACCTGCTCTTCGCGGGCCCGGCGGGCACCGGCAAGACAACGTGTGCCATCGCCCTCGCGCGAGACATGTTCGGAGAGAACTGGCGGCAGAACTATTACGAGCTGAACAGCAGCGACGAGCGCGGCATCGAGACAGTCCGGACGAAAGTCAAGGAGATCGCCCGGCTCGCGCCGTTCGGCGGGACGACGTTCAAGATCATCTTCCTCGACGAGGCAGACAACCTCACGGCGGATGCACAGGCCGCGATGCGCCGGACGATGGAGACGTACTCGAAGACGTCGCGGTTCATCCTGTCCGCGAACTACTCCTCGCGGCTCATCGAGCCGATTCAGTCACGCACCGCCGTGTTCCGGTTCCGGCCGCTGAAGCCAGCGGCGATTCAGGAGTACATCGCCCGGATCGCGAAAGGCGAGAAGCTGAAGATTTCGGAGGACGGGATGGAGGCGCTCGTCTACGTGGCCGAAGGGGACATGCGACGCGCCGTGAACGCCTTGCAGGTCGCCGCATCCCTCGGCTCGACGATTGACGGGGACGCCTTGTACAAAGTGTCGAGCACGATCCGCCCCGAAGAGGTGAAGAAGCTGATCGAGAAAGCGCTCGAAGGAGAGTTCCTCCGGGCGCGCGAGGTCCTCGACCGCCTGCTGATCGAGTACGGACTCTCCGGGGAAGACGTCGTACGCCAGCTGCACCGGACGGTCTTCGACCTCAACATCCCGGACGAGTCAAAGGTGCGACTGCTCGACCGAATCGGGGAGACGGATTTCCGACTCACGGAGGGGAGTAGCGAGCGAATCCAGATCGAGGCGTTGCTCGCACACTTCGCCCTCATCGGACAGGAACTGAGCAAGAAATGATCAGGGCAAGAAGAGCGGGGCCCACGACTCATACGCGGCTTGGTCTTTCGGCGACGCGGCGATCATCTTCGCGAGGGCCATCAGAACCGCGGGCGCCTTCACGGCAAGGAATTCGGCCGTGCACGCGTCCGCGAGGAGCAGGTTGAATCCGTCGTTCGCGCGAGCGGCATCGCGGCACGCATAGTTCGCAAGCACGTCGAGCATGCGCGAGGTCGAGTATCCGCGGGCGACGTAGGCCCGGACCCGGGCCGCCGCCTCCCGAGGCTTGCGGTCGTCGAATTCGCCCGCGAGGTGGCATAACTCCTCGCCCTCGCTCGCCGCCGAACCGGGCGCTGGCAACGGCGCCGAGGGTTCGGGAGAGCGGAGCCGGAGAGCGGCCTGGAAGAGCGCGTACAGTCGTTCGTTCGTCCGGCTGAAGGCGAGGACGAACCGTGACGCATGGGCGAACAGCAGCCGACGGGCGGCCTCGGCGTCGTAACCCGGTGAAGCGACGATGCGTCGCGCGGAATCGACCGCGAGGCCCTCAGCGATCGAGGTTGCGGCATAGCCCTCCCGGAGGAGGGCGAGGATCGCTTCGATGCAGGCGGATTCGCTCGCGGTCGAGGTGACCGCGAGAACTTTCGCGCGGCCTTCGTCGTCGAGGGGAGAGCCACCGGAAGCAAGGGCATCGAGATCGACCCACTCTTTCCCCAGGACGCGGAGGATCGATTCATATGCGGTCCGGTCCCGCGGTCCGTTGACAAGATAGTCGACCGCCGGTCGCAAAATCGTGCGAGCCTCCTTGAACCCCAGGGACCGGGCGAGTTGCCACGACTTCACTGCGAGGAAGAGCTTGCGCCCGCCCTCGCCCATGTCCTCGAGTGCCCCGCGGAAGAGCAGGTCTCCGGCCATCTTGCGCTCCCAACCTTCGTCGACCATCCCGAGGAAGATCGATTCCGCCTCGACGACGTCGCCCGCCCGGACGGCAAAGAGAAACGACCGACCGAGGTGCGTGACTTCGCCCGATACGACGAGGGGTGGTTTCGCCGGCGTCGAGGCTTTTTTCTCAGAAGCGACGTAGGAAACCGCTTGAAGCACTGGGAGCGCATGGAAGCGCGGTTGCATCACGGAAATGAGATTCGCGGCGGCGCCGAGGATCGCAAGGCTCCGGGGCGCCGCTCGGGAGGCCCGGTCGTAGTGGGTGGCCACACCGCGGGCGGCGGCACGGATGACCTCAAGAGGCGGCGCGTTCGCGCGGAACGCTTTGGCGGAGGCATCGATGGCATCCGGCCGGGAGGCGCCGACCGCGGCCTCGACCTCTGTCAGGAGCGACGAGAGGCCCGCGACCGCCATTGCGCGCGCGCATCACGAGGTGCTTAGAAAAACCTTCGTCCCTTTCTCCGGTGAGTGGGACCCGCGCGCTGAATCCGAACGTCGAGCGCAACGGTAAAATCCACCAGCCCCTTAGGGTGCGTCCAACCATGGCGACCCGGTTCGCATTCTGGCGGAAGATCGAGGAGGACGCGCTCGCCGAGAAGCACGCGCAGCCCGGCCTTCTCTCCGACTTCATCCTCGGAAGTCAGGACGGGCTCGTGAACGTCCTCGGGGTGATCCTGGGGGTCGCCGTCGCGTCGAGGAACCTTTCGGACCCGCTTACGATTATTCTTGCGGGGGGGCTCGCCGCGACGTTCGCGGAGTCGATCTCGATGGGGGCGGTCGCGTACACGTCGACGCTCGCCCGGAGGGACCACTACCTCGCGGAGGTCGAACGGGAGCGGGGGGAAATGAATCAACTGCCGGACCTCGAACGGCAGGAAGTCCGCGAGATCCTCGAGCGCTGGGATTTCCACGGATCGGAGCTCGAGGAGATGGTGAGCAAGATCACCTCAAAGCCGAAAGCGTGGCTGGAGATCATGATGGCCCACGAGCTGAACCTCGCGCCCGTCGAGAAGGTCCAGGCCCGTAAGAGTGCGGTCCTGGTGGGGGTCGCGGCCATCCTCGGGTCTCTCGTGCCACTGATCCCTTTCATCGTCATCGGAAGGGACATCATCCTCGGGGTTGTGGTGTCCCTCGTCGTAAGCACCATCACGCTTTTTCTCATCGGTTGGTGGAAGGCGAGGACGACGATCGGCCGGCCAAGTCGGAGCGGCGTGCAGATGGCGATCATCGGGATCGCGTCCGCGATCGCGGGCTTCGGAATTGCGTTCCTCGTGAGCGGAGGACGCGGGGCGTAGCAACCTTTTCAACCCCCCTCGCCTTCGTCCCTTCGCGCGGTGCTAGTCTAGTCTGGTTAGGACATAGCCTTGCCAAGGCTATAAGGCGGGTTCAAATCCCGCGCACCGCACTCTTCTTGGCGCCGACGTGACCTTTTGGACGGACAAACCGTCCGAAAGCCCCTCCCAACGTCCCGCGCGGGAGCCGCAAATGCCGCTCAATGCGCGTTTTCGGCGTCCAACCCTGAGAAAAGTACCGATGCTTTTAATGCCTAGAACAGTCCATCCGGCCGCGAAACCGGGATGGGATCACCTTTGTCAACGCTTCGCAAGACGATTGTCCTGATGGTGGGCATGGCGTTTGTCCTGAGCGTTCCGCTGGCGTTCTCCACGCCCGCGGCCGCCGCCGACGTATCGATCCACTTGTGGATGAGCCGAGCGGGAGGATGGGGAACGACGAACACGTCCCTCAAGATTCCAGGGCCGGATCTGACGGTCACCCAGGGCGACAACGTCACCCTCAACCTCACGGGCCTCGACAACCGGAACCACAACTGGTTCATCGACTACAACAACAACTCGGCGGTCAACGCCGGCGAGCCGAGCTCTCCGACGTTCACGAGCTCGGGTTTGCCGGCTCCCGGGACTTGGAACTTCACGGCGGACAAGAACGGCACCTACCTTTACCGGTCCCGGTTCGACACAACCGTGTGGGGCAACATCACAATTCAGCCGAAGAGTGCGGGTGGGGGCCTGTTCGGTGCGGACAACACGGTCCTCATCGTCGTGGGTGTCGTGATCATTATCATCGCGGTCCTGGCGGTCGCGACGATGTACATGCGTCGAGGCAAGAAACCTCGGAAGGAACCTCCGCCACCGCCGTGAACCCGGCGCGAGACGGACTCGCGCCCACAGCCTTCTTAGGCCCACCCCGCATGCTGACGGCCTGTGACCAAGCTCTCGGATATCGGGGAGCGCGGCGCGATCGACATCCTCGCGCGAATCTACGATCGCGGGCAGCCGATCGGCCTCGGCCATGATTGCGGTGTCGTCGACTGGGGGGACGACTACCTCGTTGTCACGACCGACGTCGTGAACCAGAAGACCCACATTCCCGCCGGCGCGACGCCGTCGCAGATCGGATGGTATGCCACCGCGGTGAACCTGAGCGATATCGCGGCGGCGGGCGCACGGCCGCTCGGATTCGTCGCGGCCTTGTCGATGCCCGCGTCAACGGACGTCGAGTTCCTTCGGAGTTTAGCGCAGGGTATGGAGGAATGCGTGCGGGAGTTCGGCATCGCGGTCCTTGGCGGGGATACGAAGGAGGCGGACGTCCTCTCGATCGCCGGCACGGCGTTCGGCCGCGTCCGCAAAGACCGCATCCTCCTTCGGAGTGGCGCCCGACCCGGCGACGTCATCGTCGTCACGGGAGATCTGGGGCGCGCCGGGCACGCGGCGAAAATGCTCGAACAGCCCGCGGCCCTCCGGACGGCGGCGTTGGACCAGCTCCTTCGGCCGTATCCACGGATTGCGGACGGCACGTTCTTCTCCGAATC
This sequence comes from Methanobacteriota archaeon, assembly GCA_005878485.1. Taxonomy (GTDB): domain Archaea; phylum Thermoplasmatota; class Thermoplasmata; order RBG-16-68-12; family RBG-16-68-12; genus RBG-16-68-12. The sequence goes on from VBMG01000154.1 coordinate 15,167, forward strand.
CGGCGTGGTCACGAGCTGCATGGACCTCTCCGACGGCTTGGGCGCAAGCCTCGCGCAGATGGCCGCGATGACGAAGCTGTCGTACCAAATCGAGGATGGGGCGCTCCCCCGGTATGCCGGGCTCGCCTCGTTCCCGCCCCAGGTCGCGAAGGATCTCGCGCTATACTACGGGGGAGACTACGAGCTCCTCGCGACCGCCCGACCCGATTCGATCCAGACGCTCCTCGCGCGGTACTCGACCGCCGCACAACGCGAGCGCCATCGGCTCACGGTGATCGGCAAGGTCGCGGCCTCCGGCGGCAACCTACTCCTCACTCAGACGGGCCGCGAGCCGCTCCTGGCGAAAGGATGGGAACACTTCCGTTCAGCGGGGATCCGATAAGGCGTCCCCTCGCGAGTGGCCCACACTCAACGGAAGTCCAGCCGCCGTAGATGTCGCGTTCGTTTTCCTCCGGCGCCGCGTGAATCGGGCCGTTCTGAAACTCGGAACTAGGACTGAATGCCAGATACGGGAACCAATGTTGATTGGGGTAAATGAGTCATAAAGACGCCGGGACCGGGGTGCGCCGCGATGAGCGTGACCGACATGCCCCCACGGTTCGACAACCCCCCAGATCCCCGCGCCATCCGGCCATCGCCCGCTATGCGAGGCCGTACGGTTCTCGGAGGGATCCTCCTGATCGTGCTCGTTTTCCTCCTAGTCGCGGAGGCGTCGATCGGCACCGAGACGCGAGCGGGGGGACGCGATTCGACGGCCGACACGGTCTCGCTGCTCGTCGCACAACCCGTCGGCCCGGCCGGCTTCATCTACGCGAGCGGAACACAGCTCATGATCAACGGGCAGCCAATCCTCCTGTTTGGCGTGGACGAGCAGACCTCGTTCATCTACGGGATGATTGGGTCCGGCTTGTGGGGCGGCGCGGATCCGAACGCATGGGGGAACAACAATCTCTTCCCGACCGGCATCGGATCGAGGATCAGCGGCGTGACGGACGCCGACTCCCTGTACCGGGAGTTCTTCCGGTATTTCCTTCACTACAACCAGGTCGCGGGCAGCGCGCAGAACCCGAAGCTGAACCTGCTCCGGATCTGGGTCGCGGACAACAACTGGAATGCGGAGGGGACGTACTACGCGTGGAAGAACAACCCGACCGCGTTCTGGAATCTCTTCGACCGGATGGTGTACTGGGCCCGTCAGGCGGGCGTGTACCTGGTCCCGGTCCTCGGCCACTACGGAGCCGCTGCCGACTGCCGACTCTTCAACACGGCCGACGTGCAGTACGCGCACCAGGTGGAGGTCGTCCGGGCGATCCTGGCCCGGTACGATTCGGACCCGCAGATCGCGATGTGGGACCTCTTCAACGAACCGGAAGGCAACAACGAGGCGTACTTCAACGGCCTCGGCGGCATCACCGCGTACCGCGCTTGGGCAACGAAATACATCGCGGACGTGCGATCGGCGAGCGTGAACCACCTCTTGACGATCGGTTCGGCCAACTCGCCGTATCTCACCGGATTGCCGCCGTATGGCGCCGCATTCGATGCGGCGTACAACGACCTCGTGGGCCTCGATGTGTCTCACCACCACATTTACTCGGCCGCAGAGGACCAGCTGAACACGATCGACCTCCCAGGATCCTACCACGCCCTGCTGGGGAAGCCGCACTACGAGGGCGAGTTCGGCTACTGGCAGGACCCGGGGCCGAGCGGCCTCGGATATGGGTACTGGCCCTGGTTCGCGGCGCACGGACAGGCCGCGGGTTGGTCGGCCATCACCACGATGGTGTTCCTCAACAACGGGAAGGGCGCGTACGCGGACTATCCGTACACGGGGGCGCTCCCCGATTACGGAACGACACCGCCTCCGCCGCCACCGCCTCCGCCGCCTCCCCCGCCTCCGCCCCCGATCACGCCCGTCCTCATCCCTGTGAATGCGTTCCGCGGCCGCTACTACGGGGACGAGACATTCACGACGCTTCGCGTCGAGCGGCTCGACAACGCGATCAACTTCGACTGGGCCCTCGGTAGTCCCGATCCCTCGCTCGCGGTCGACTCGTTCAGCGTCCGCTGGGAAGGGTATTGGGACTTCCCCGCGGGCGGCAGCTATCGCTTCTCGATGACGTCGGACGACGGGATGCGCGTCTGGGTGGACAACGTCTCGGTCCTCGACGTGTGGATGATCCAGCCGCCGACGACGTATCTTCGCGATTTCACCGTGGCCTCCGGACGGCACTACGTCCGCGTGGACTATTACGAGCACACCGGGAACGCCGTGGCGCAAGCCGCGTGGGTGTATCAGGGCACCTCGCTCCCGGTCAACGGCTTCCGAGGCCGCTACTACGGCACGGAAACCTTCACGGATCTCCGGATCGAACGGGTCGACAGCGCCATCAACTTCCCCTGGGGACTCGGCAGCCCGGGTCCTGTGGTCCCAGTGGACTCCTTCAGCGTCCGGTGGGAGGGGAATTGGGACTTCGCCTCCGGAGGAACCTACCGGTTCACGCTGACGACGGACGATGGGATGCGCATGTGGATCGACAACGCGTCCGTCCTCGATAACTGGAATATCCAGCCCCCGACGACCTACGTGCGAGCGGTCGACGTGGCGGCGGGACGACACTACCTCCGCGTGGACTATTACGAGCACACCGGGGAGGCCACCGCCCAGGTCGCGTGGGCGTATCAGGGAACCGCGCTACCAATCAACGGCTTCCGAGGCCGGTACTACGGAACCGAGACGTTCACGAATCTCGTCCTCGAGCGGCAGGACGCCGCAGTCAATTTCTGGTGGGCCTGGGGGAGCCCGTCCCCCCTCGTACCCGCGAACTCGTTCAGCGTCCGGTGGGAAGGTTACTGGGACTTCCCGGCGAGCGGCCGGTACCGGTTCCGGATGACCGCGGACGACGGGGTACGAATATGGGTCGATAACGCCCTCATCCTCGACGCCTGGATCGTCCAACCGCCGACGACGTACGTCCGGTATGTGAGCCTGACGATGGGACGGCACTACGTCCGCGTGGACTACTACGAGCACACGGGTGAGGCGGTGGCCCAAGTCGCGTGGTCGTACAAGGGCGCGTCGCCTTCCCTGTGCGTCGAGTGCGCCCTCGACAGCTTCAACAGTTATCCCGAGATCATGGGAACGATGGGATCGCCCGGGGGCTTCCAGCTCGTCCTCGCGATCGTGGGCGCGGCGGGAGGTCTCGCGGTCTCCTACGGGTTCCTCCGGCGGGGGATCCGGGCCGAGTCCGAACGGGATGCACCGCGGCGCCGCAAGCTCCTTCTCCGGGCGATCCGGTCCTCGGTGCAAGATTCAGGCCGAAGTCGATGGATCGATGACGCGGAACCCTTCCGTTCTTCCGGGATTCGGTAACCCACTCGCAAAGTGTTTTAACCCGAGAGGGGCAGTGTACTGGCAACGATGATCTCGGAGCCGGAAGTCCTCGACGTCCGGGAGCCGCCGGGCAAGGCGATGGGCAAGGTCGCCGAGCTCTGGAAGCCCGTCGAGGGCACGAACAAGATCATGTGCACCGCGTGCGCGCGGTACTGCAAGATCGGCGAGGGCCAGGTCGGGCTGTGCGGCATTCGCGGCGTGCACGAAGGCAAGCTGTGGCTCTACGTGTACGGGCGGGTGATCACGGGCCACGTCGACCCGATCGAGAAGAAACCCGTCTCGCACTACCGGCCTGGGTCGAAGATCTTCAGCATCGCGACGACCGGATGTAACTGGCTTTGCCGCTACTGCTTTCTCCCCGGAACCGAGGTCATCACAGATCGCGGTCGGGAAGCCATTGAAGAGATCTTTCAATCATCGGCCCCGACCGACCGCGACGAGGTCCGACGGGTAAACGGCCGTTCAGCGTTGACGCACCGCGGGCGTTGGCGTCGAATCGTCAATGCATTTGAGCACTTCTATTCGGGCCCGGTCCTGGAACTCAACTCGGCCGGAATGGACGCGCTTGAGTGTACTCCGGACCACCGCCTTTATGCATCGGTTAGAGGAGGAGCTGTCCAGGAAATCCGAGCGGACGAATTGGAGGTTGGCGACCGTCTCGTCATTCCCCGCGCGACGAGGCTTGGCCGCATCCACGGCATGCCGCGGTGGCTTGAGAGTTTCAACCGAACCGAGGAAATGGTCGCGACCGTGACCGCATCGGGATCCACCCTCCTGCTCCAGCATGCCAGGCTCTTGGACCAGATGAGGATCACGGACGAGTATGTGTTCGTACCCATCCAAAAAATTCGCACGAAGACCTACGTTGGTCCGGTCTACAACATCGAGGTCGATGAGGATCACAGCTACACGGCGAATCTAGTTGCCGTTGCAAACTGCCAGAACGCAGACATCTCCCAACGCCGCAAGGTGGAGGGCATCGAGGTCGAGCCGCAGGACGTCGTTCGCATGACCCTCGAGCAAGGCTGCCAGGGCCTCGCGTATACGTACAACCAGCCGACGATCTTCATCGAGTTCGCGCGAGACATTGGCATGATGGCCCGGAAGGCGGGCCTCATCAACATCTTCGTGTCGAACGGCTACGACACGCCGGAGACCGTCGCGGAGATGCCGAAGTTCCTGGACTGCGTCACCGTGGACTTCAAGGGGTCCGGCGAGACGAACTTCGTCCGGAAGTACATCAACATCCCGAACGCGGACCCAATCTTCCAGACGCTCCTCGACACGCGGGACACGAAGAAGATCCACATCGAGATCACGGACCTCATCGTGCCGCAAGTCGGCGACGACCTCGGCGCCGCGCGGAAGCTCTCGAAGTGGGTGTACGACAACCTCGGCCCCGACACCCCGATCCACTTCCTGCGGTTCCACCCGGACTACAAGATGATGGAGTTCCCCTGGACGCCCGTCGAGACGCTCGAGAAGCACTGCGCGGTCGCCAAGGAGGAAGGCCTGAAGTACGTCTACATCGGGAACGTCTCGGGCCATCCTCTCGAGAACACGTATTGTCCGGGCTGCGGCGCGATCGCGATCAAGCGGTACGGGTTCGACATCACCGGCTGGTACCTCGACAAGGACAACAAGTGCAAGAAGTGCGGGTACCAGCTCGCGATCTTCGGCCGCCTCGAGCGGACGGCGAAGGAGAACCGCTTCTACAGCGTACTTTACCATCGCTGACGAAGCAAGCAAACCGCTAGTCCCGACGCGACTAGACCGCTCGTCTCCGTCTTCGAATGACGACGAATGCGACAGCAATCGCGACGGCGGTCACGGCCAAGATGATGGCGTAATCTAGCGTAACGCCGTACGGGCCGGACGCGCTGAGCGGACTCGTGTCGACTCGCACGGTGACTACGGTGGAGGCTTCGTTCCCCGCCCGATCGATCGCCCGAATCACGATTGTGTGCGATCCGTCCACCAGCTGCAACGAAACCGATCTCTCGTTTCCGACGGACTCGAACGTGCCGCCATCCACGCGGACCTCATAATGATCGATTCCCGATCCCGCGTCGGTCCCGGTCCACGAGAGGGTCACCTGGGACGTCGTGACGAGAAGCGCCGGCGGAGCCGAGACGACCGGTGCGGTCGTATCGGTGCGCACGAATGTCGATTGAGTCAACCCTCGGTTCCCGGCCGCATCGACCGCGACGTACTCGAGCGTGTGGTCCCCCTCTGGCGTGAGCAGGAAGGATCCGGTGTAGGTCTGCCACGCGCCGCCGTCGATCCGATAGAAAATGGAGGCAACGCCACTCAAGGCGTCCGAGGCGGTGATCGTCACGGGGATCGGAGACGTATACCAACCGGACGCCGCAGGCGGAGGAAGCGACGCGCTCGCGGCGGGGGCCGCGGAGTCGATCGAGACCATCTGCGTCTGAACCCCCTCTTGAAGGCCCGAGGCATCAACGGCGTAGTAGTCGAACGTGTGCACGCCGGTATCGAAGCGGAGCGGGCTTGTGTACCTCGTCCAGCCGCCGCCATCCACGCGAACCCAGATCGTCGGTGTCCCGAGCGCGTCGGTCGCAGCGAGCGTCACCTGCACGGCCCCGACGTACCATCCGTTCTCTCCCGCCGGCCCTGCGATTTGCGCGGTCGTGATCGGGGGCGTCGTGTCGACCCCGAACGACCTCGAGACAACCGGGCCGCTCGTTCCCGCAACGTCGACCGCGTACGCATC
>VBMG01000162.1 GCA_005878485.1 Methanobacteriota archaeon
CCGCGGAGTTCATCCAGACGGGCATCTCGACGATCGACGGCCTCAACACCCTCGTTCGCGGCCAGAAGCTGCCGCTCTTCTCCGGCGCCGGCCTGCCGCACAACGAAGTCGCCTTGCAGATCGCGCGCCAGTCGAAGGTCCTCGGGTCCCAGGAGCCGTTCGGCGTCGTGTTCGCGGCGATGGGGATCACCCACGAGGAGGCCCGCGTCTTCATGGACGACTTCGAACGGACGGGCGCGCTGAAGCGGGCGGTCCTCTTCCTGAACCTCGCGGACGACCCCGCGGTCGAGCGGCTCATCACGCCGCGGATGGCCCTCACCGCAGCCGAGTTTCTCGCCTACGAGGTGGGCATGCACGTCCTCGCAATCCTGACAGACATGACGAATTACGCAGAAGCGCTGCGGCAAATCGGCGCCGCGCGCGAAGAAGTGCCGGGGCGCCGGGGGTATCCCGGCTACACGTACACGGACCTCGCGACGATCTACGAACGGGCGGGACGCATCCATGGCCGACCCGGGTCCATCACGCAGATCCCGATCATGGCGATTCCCGATGACGACTGGACCCATCCGATTGCCGACCTGACCGGGTACATCACGGAAGGGCAGATCGCGGTGAACCGGGAGCTCCACCGCAAAGGCATCTATCCGCCGATCGATCCGCTGCCGTCCCTGTCCCGGCTCATGGACGCGGGGATCGGGAAAGGCCGCACGCGGGAGGACCACAAGCAGGTCTCGGACCAGCTCTACGCCGCGTACGCGGAAGGCAAGGACGTCCGCGGCCTGGTGGCGATCGTCGGGAAAGAGGCGCTCGCCGAGCGGGACCGGAAGATGCTCGAGTTCGCGGACCGGTTCGAGCAGGAGTTCATCCGCCAAGGGTCCGAGGAGGACCGGACGATCGAGGCGACCCTCGAGATCGGCTGGCGACTCCTCGCGACGATCGACGAGGCGTGGCTCACGAAAATCGACCGGAAGACCCTCGAGAAGTACCACCCGAAGTACCGCGAGGCGGCGAAGGTGAGTTCGTAGGATGGTCCTCGCGGAGTACAAGCCCACGAGATCTCAGTTGCTCCAACTTCGGCGAACGCGGAGGACCGCGGAGCGGGGCCACCGGCTCCTCAAGCTGAAACGCGACGCCCTCATTGTCGAATTCTTCCGGGTCCTCGAACGCGCGAAGACGCTCCGGTCGAACCTCGCGGAGAAATATCGGATCGCGGAGCAACGCATCGCCATCGCGCGAGCAATCGAGGGGTCGATCGGCGTGGAGTCCGCGGCCCTGGCCTCCAAGGAGGTCCCGACCCTCCAGCTCAAGACGAAGAACGTGATGGGGATTATCGTCCCGAAGATCGATGCGAAGAGCGTCCGGAAGAAACTCGAGGACCGGGGCTACGGAATCATCACGACCTCGGCGCGGATCGACGAGGCGGCGGAGGCATACGAGGCCCTCGTCGAGGACATCGTCGTCGCGGCGGAGATCGAAACGACGATGCGCCGGCTGATCGAGGAAATCGAGAAAGTCAAGCGGCGCGTGAACGCCCTCGAGTACCGCGTGATCCCGGAGCTCAAGGCGACGGAGGCGTTCATCCGACAGCGACTCGAGGAGATGGAGCGGGACAACTTCATGCGCCTCAAGCGGTTCAAGCAAACGGCGGGGTCGTAGGCGGACAGTGCCGTTGCTACCGATCGAGCCGCACGGTCTTGATTGCCACTACGGATGCTTCATCGATACGAGCGGTGCCTCAGCTTGCTCCCCCTCGAATCGGGACCCCGCGGGGCCCTCCGTGGGTGAGTTGTCGGGGATTCCGCCCCAGGACCGCAGATCGGGCCGGCGGCGTGGCATCCGCCAGGGCCTCCGCCAATCCCCCCGGCGGTATCGGCCCCGGCCCGCGAACTGTACCATCATTTCTCGAAGCCCGGGGAGGTCGTCGACGTAGTACCAGTAGGCGAGCATCTCGCTATACCGCTCTCCGAGGTCCGCGATGAAGTCGTTCATGCTCCGGGATGCGTCGATGGGCAACCCTCCCGGGTAGATCGCGGCGAGGTACACATGCTGCCCGCGTTCCACGGCCACGTTCCGATTCCCGAACTCGAACCGCTTCAACTCCTCGTGTTCCTCTTTGAACGCGTCCCGCACGAACATCGTGATGGCCGTGAGCATCCCTGCCAAGATGTCGTCGTCCATCTCCCCCATCGGCCGGGCGGTCGTGTGCAGGAGGAGCCGCCCGTCGAGCCCGACGAGGAAGAGGTCGTCCGGGGAGGCGCGCCGCGGGATCCGCTTCCAACCGACGTACCCCGCGACGGCCAAGCCCAGGGCCATCAGGGCGGTCCACGGGCTGAGGACGGCGGACCAGATCGAAGGCCGGTACGTCAACGTCAGGGACGTGATCGTCGGC
>VBMG01000163.1 GCA_005878485.1 Methanobacteriota archaeon
CGCGTCCCGGCTTCCGCGTCCTCACGCGTGGGACTGAGGTAGGCCACGTGACGAGCGGGACGATGTCGCCGAGCTTGCGCGTGGGGATCGCGCTCGCCTCCGTCGACAAGGGACACGCTGCGGAGGGGACCTCCCTCGAGGTCGACATTCGCGGGACCACGCATCCCGCGCGCGTCGTGTCGCTCCCGTTCCTCTGATACGGACAACAAGGAGTAGTTTCGCGCGGCCGGGCGAGACGTTCATATGGAGCGGCCTCGTGTGGTAACAGATATGGTAACATGGGCCTCGACTGCGGGTAACATACGTGGTTCAAAAAGTAATATACCGGGTGACCTCTTTGGCCGCGCTCACCCCCAGGGATGGCCTCACCGCCTGTATTGTACGGCACTCGCCATCTGACCGGGAGAGGGTCGTTCCATGGAACAAGTCAAGATTGCTGATTCGAAGGCCATCGAGATCGTCGCGGGCGAGCCGCCGCCGAAGCTGGCGGAGAACGCGCTTCGGGTGCTCGGGAAACGGTACCTCAAGAAGGACGATCGGGGCCGCGTCATCGAGACGCCGAAGGAGCTCTTCGCCCGCGTGGCCTGGAACCTCGCACAGGCGGAGCGGAACTACGGGGCCGACGAGGTTCGCGTCGAGGAGACCGCACGGCGGTTCTATCGGATCATAGCGAATTTGGAGTTCCTGCCGAACAGCCCCACGCTGATGAATGCGGGTTTGGATTTGCAGCAGCTCTCAGCCTGTTTTGTCCTGCCAGTCGACGACAGCTTGATAGGAATTTTCGAGGCGCTGAAGCATCAGGCTCTGATCCACCAGTCAGGCGGGGGCACTGGGATGAGCTTCTCGCGGCTCCGACCTAAGGGCGACTTCGTGAAATCCACCATGGGCGTCGCCTCCGGCCCCGTCTCTTTCATGAAAATCTTCGACGCGGCCACTCAGACGGTGAAGCAGGGAGGATGCATCTCCGTCGATAGCCTCCTCAGAACATCGGAGGGACTCAAGCCTCTCGGACGACTTCTGAACTGCCCCCCTCTCGGCGAGAACTTCACTCGCGACCGGATTTTCGATGGAACGGGGTTTTCGCACGCTCTCGTCGCCCAGGACAATGGCCCATCGGAAATCTTCTCTATCGAGACGGAACTTGGTCTGCGGATTGGCGCGACGTATAACCACGCATTTGCCGTCGTCGACGAGAGCGGCGCGATCGAATGGCGGGAGGCACAAGACCTTCGAGTGGGCGACTGGCTTGTTATCGTAAAGGGAGGGCACCTCGGGTTCGACCGGTCCCTGCCTCCTCTCGGCTCCCAGCATCCGAACGCGACCCGAATTCGCGTCCCTTCGGAGATGAACGGCGCCCTCGCGGAGCTCCTTGGCCTTTACATGGCGGATGGGTGCACGAGTACGGGTGGACGCTTCATCATCACCGTCGGCACTGTGGACATCGAGGTGATGGATCGCATTCGGTTCCTCATGGAGAGGAACTTCGGACTCGCTCCGAACCAGATCAAGGAAGGCGAGGGAGGCGGCTATGTCGATATCCAGTTCCAGTCCCGCGATCTCGTGCGATGGATGGAACGGTCGGGCTGGGTGAAGGGATATTCCCCGAACGCTTTCATCCCGAGCGAAGTCCTAGGTGGATCGGGCGACACTGCCCGCGCCTTCCTCCGGGGCCTGTTCGAGGGGGACGGCCACATTCACTCCGGAAGTGGGTATCCGAGTTTCTCGACCACGTCAGAGCGTCTCGCCATTGAAGCCCAACAACTCCTCCTATCTTTGGGGGTGGTCGCCCGACGGGGAAGGATCGCACGTCGACAAAACGCTCTCGGTCATCGTACGGTGCACACGCTCACGATCGTCGACGAGGATAGCGTCCGGACATTCGCGGAGGAAATCGGGTTCGTTTCAGACCGCAAGCAAGAGCACCTGGAACTCGGTCCGAGACCGAAGGTCAACACCTCCGACATCATACCAAACCAGGGAGCAGTCCTGCGGTCTTTGTACTCCTACGTTGGGCGAGGAAGCGGGCCCGGCCGTTCTCGACGCGGCGCGAACCGCACGCTGTACCGGGCTCTCATGCACTACATCAGCGAGCAGCACCCGCGCGCGCTCCCCCGGAAGCGCCTGCTAGCGTTGATGGAAAGGTTCCCTCTCATAGCGGCAAGCGACCGTCTCCGACAAATGGTGGATTCCTCGCGGGTGTATACTCGGGTGACCAACATTTGGCGGGATCACACGCCGACTGCGGACCTAGAGGTCCCCGGTCCCGCCAGTTTCGTCGCGAACGGGATCCTCGTTCACAACAAGAGGCGAGGTGCCAACATGGGTATCCTCCGCGTCGATCATCCCGACATCCTTGAATTCATCACATGCAAAGACAAGACGACCGAGGTTACGAACTTCAACATCTCGGTCGCGATCACCGACAAGTTCATGGAAGCCATGAAAGCCGGGACGAAATACGACCTGGTGAACCCGAGGAACCATGAGGTCATGGGGCAACTCGACGCCCGCGAAGTCTTGGACAAGATTGCGTTCCAGGCTTGGAAGAACGGCGAACCAGGGCTCTTCTTCATCGACGAGAACAACCGGCGCCAGCCGACGCCAAATGTCGGAGACATGGAGGCGACGAATCCGTGTGTGACGGGCGACACCTTCGTGTCGACCGAGCTCGGATGGATTCCGATCGCGGAGCTCGCCGACCGCTATCCAAACGGCGGGATTTCCCTCATCACAGATCGCCGCGTACCCGCGGAACTCGTCACCGAGTCGAACGGTATGCTGCTTGCAAGTCGCGATCAAGCGGAGCGAGGGACGCGGCTCGGGCCCATGGTGGCCGCGTGGCGGACGGGCGTGAAGCCGGTTTGGAAGGTGGCGACGAAAAACTCCCGTTCAAGCCCTCCAACGTCTATATCGGGGAAAACGGGAAGACAACAGTGCTCAATCTTCCGACCGAGTGGTCTCGCGAACTTGGTCTCGTCTTGGGGTGGCTTGTCGGCGACGGCTGGCTCCGATCGGGCGACAAGAATTGCCGTGTTGGGTTCACCTTCGCAAAGAGCGACGCGCCAGTGATCGCGACCCTTCGGCCGATTCTGAATCGTTGGTACGGGCGCAACATTCGCGGGGTCAAGATGGCAAACGGAGTTTACCACCTCTCGTATCACTCACGGTTCTTCGTCGACTTCTTCGAGAAACTCGGGGTGAGGCCCGTGGACTCCGCAGAGAAGGAGGTCCCCCGATTCTTGTTTACCGCACCGCGTGCCGCTGTCATCGGGTTCCTGCAGGGCTTGTTTACGGCGGACGGAACGATAAGGGATCATCGTAATTGCAACAGCTCTGGAATCGCGCTGACATCGAAAAGCCGCAAGCTGCTCCAAGGCGTGCAACTGCTTCTCTTGAACCTCGGAATCCGGTCTCGGGTTCTAAACCGAAGCCGCGCTCCGCGGATGGCTTTGTTCACGTATGTGACAAAAGCTGGAGAGCGTCGGGCATACGGCTCCGATGGAGTGCTGTACGAGCTTTTCATTTTCGGCGAGTCAAGGCATCGTTTCGAGTGCGAGGTTGGTTTTCTCGATGAAAAACAGGCCGAACTCTCCCACGTCCGTTATCCTCGTTTCTATCAGACAAAATTCGAGGATCCTTTGAAGACCAAAGTGAAAGTGGGAGATTGCGAAGTATTTGATCTGACCGAAGCTGCTTCTCACTCCATGGTCTGCAATGGTATTGTTGTCCGACAGTGCGGCGAACAACCGCTCTTGCCGTACGAGTCTTGCAACCTCGGTTCCATTGATCTCGCGCGTCACATGAAGCGCAGCGCCGCGGGTCGCTGGGACGTCGACTGGAAGAGACTCGAAGGAACGATTCGTGCAACGGTTCGCATGCTCGACGATGTCATCGACATGAACGCATATCCGGTCAAGGAAATCGAGGAGATGACTCGGGCCACCCGCAAGATCGGCCTCGGTGTCATGGGCTTCGCCCGCATGCTCTTCATGCTCGAGGTCCCGTACGACTCCAAGGAAGGGGTCGAATGGGGCCGCAAGATCATGAAATTTATTCATGAGACGGGATACAATGAGAGCGGAAAGCTCGCGGAGGAGCGCGGCGTCTATCCCGCCTGGGAGGGCAGCCGTCACCAGGAGAAGGGCCTCCGGCTCCGCAACTCGTACGTCACGACGGTCGCGCCGACTGGCACGCTCTCGATGATTGCCGACACATCCGGCGGCTGCGAGCCGGAGTTCAGCCTGATCTGGTACAAGCGCGTCATGGAAGGCGAGGAGCTCCCGTACTTCCTCGAGCGGATGCAGGCCGCCTTCCAGGACTACTGTGATGCGGCGGTGAGCAAGACAATTAATGCGCCGCGCGAAGCGACCGTGGAGGACGTGAAGAAGGCGTACCTCCTGGCCTACGAGCTGCATTGCAAAGGCATCACGGTCTACCGCGACGGCTCGCGCGAGGACCAAGTCCTCAACATCGGCGTCGCGCAAACGGAGAAGCCGAAAGAGATCCACGTCGAGGTGCCCCGCGAACCCGCCATCGTCCGGCCGAGGGCCCGCCCCGACGTCATCACGGGCCGCACCCAGAAGATCCTCACGGGGTACGGCGCGCTCTATGTGACGGTCAATGAGGACGAGAAAGGCCTCTTCGAGGTGTTCGCGCAGATCGGCCGCGGCGGCGGCTACACGGCGTCCTTCACGGAAGGAATCGCCCGACTCGTGTCCCTATGCCTGCGGTCCGGCGTCCCGGTCGACGAGATCATCGACCAGCTCGAAGGCATCCGCAGCC
>VBMG01000164.1 GCA_005878485.1 Methanobacteriota archaeon
CGAGGTCCTGACGCGAAAGGCCTCGGGGGCGTTCGAGCCCATGGTCCTGGACGATCTGCCGGCCGAGAAACGGGGGGAGGCTTGGGCGACCGCGGACGTCGTCGTGTCGATGGGCTTTCCGAGGGAATTTCCGCCCGACTTCCGGGAGAAGGCGCGGAAGGTGCGGATGATCCAGTCCCTCGTGGCCGGGGTGGACCATCTGCCGTTCGAGCGATTCCCCCCGACGGCGATCGTCTGCGGCAACGCGGGCGCCTACA
>VBMG01000165.1 GCA_005878485.1 Methanobacteriota archaeon
TCCCTTGCCGAGCTGAAAGTCATCCTGGAGAAGGAGAAGGCGGCCCGCGGCGAGCTGAACCCGGAGCAACAGTACTCCCTCTCGGAGGCGTCGCTCTTCGCTCGCGTCCCCCCCGACAAAGTCCCGATCATCGTGAAGGAGCTCATGGAGATCCCCCTGATGTCTCCCTTCAACGCGGTGAAGATCGTCGACCTCATGCCGACCCACTTGGACGACGTGCGCGCGATTTTCGCGAAGGAGCGCTTCAGCCTCTCGAAAGAGGATGCGGACAAAGTCCTCGAGATCGTGGGGAAGTACCGCTGACGAGGCGACGCGCATGGAAGATTACGCCCGCATCCTCGATTTCCTACCGCAAGGTCACCCGGACCAGTCGAAGTTCCATCGGGAGCCCCTCGCCTACGCACTCGGGGTGGACGAGTTCAAGTTGTTCGAACTCGTGCCGAAGGAAGGCGTGAACCTCTCGATCGGACAACGCGTGTACATCGGGAAAGAGATCGAGATGCGCGCCGAGGTCCTCCACGTGAAACGCCGCGTGGGCTACGAGGAGCTCACGACCGCGGCGCAGAAGGAGCTCCCGTTCGTTGTCCAGGAGACGGTCAAGGAGAAGGAAGACAAGTTCGTCGATTTCTTCAACCGCGCGCAGGCCATCACGACGCGGTTCCACATGCTCGAGCTGCTGCCCGGCCTCGGGAAGAAGACGATGTGGGCGATCCTCGAGGAACGCAAGAAGGGGCCGTTCAAGTCGTTCCAGGATCTGGATCAGCGCGTCCCAAGCGTGCACCACCCGGAGAAGCTTGTCGCGAAGCGCATCGAAATGGAGATTTCCGATCCGACCCAGAAATACCGGCTCTTCGTCGCTCGCTAGGCCGCCGCCTTCCCGAGTCCCGCCTCGATCTCGCGGCAGTCGTGGGCCGAGAGACCCAGCTTCTTTCGCAGGGCCTCGAGAAGTTCCCGCTCGCCCTCCTGGATCGGACCGTCGTCGAGCGCTTCCGCGGCGACCGCACGGTAGATGCCAGCCCGGTTTTCCAGGACCTCTTCAAGGACTTCGTTCTCGATTCGCTCCTGCTCCTCTTTCGAAATCCCCAGGTTCTCCCGCAGCTGCTCGACCAGGAGGTGTTCCGTCGCCGTCACCCGCCCGTCCTTCCAGGCCGTCATGACGGCGCGTGTGTAATCTTCGAGCCGCTTGACGCGCTCGTCCATCGCCCGCTTGCGCCGTTCGTCGATTCCCTCGAGGTGTTCGAGATCGAGTTGGTCGACGTTCATCGCCTCCCGCACGATGTCGGAGAGAGTCAGATGGACGGACGTCGCGCGATCGATCTCCTCGAGCGTCATCTCCTTCGTGGCACCCGCGACCTTGACAGGAACCTTGATCTCCGAGAGGCGCGCCTTGATCGCCACCGCCCGCTCCCACCCGCGAGGGGCGAGGTAGTACGCGAGCATGCGCTGCTTCTCCCCTTCGATGTGCGCCTTCGTCTCGGTGAGGAAGCCGTCGCGCACCATTTCGTCCAGATATCGGGAGAGGTGCTTTCGCTGAATGCCCGCCGCGAACGCGATCGCTTTCTGGGTGAGAGCCTGCGGCAAGACGTACCGCTCCTCCATGTTCCGGAAATCGGAGAAGTACAGGAGGATGCGATCCTCCGTTGTCAGGGCGAGCGGCGAGTCCTCCTTCACGGCCCCGGAACCTCCGGCGACACGGATAATCCTTCCCTCGTTTCGATTCGCGGACCCGGTCGTCAGGTTCTTAAAGCCGGCTCCAAGTGGGACTTCCGGCGATGCTCTCCCTCCCGGTACAGCCTGCGCCCTCCCAGTTCGGGGCGCTCTTCGATTCGGACACGAAGGCCGCGATTGCGAGCGGCCTGTGCATCCAGTGCCGGGGCGCGAAGCTCCTCTGCGGGAAGACCCGCTGCCCCATTCTCGTCCGATGGGACTCCATGATGAAGACCGCACCGATGATTGACCGGATGGACCTGGACGGATCGTCCCCCCCGGGGGTCTTCGTCGGCCGATTCGGCTATCCGATGGTGTACGTCGGGCCGCTCGTGCCACCGATCCACGGCGACACGCAGATCCTCGACACCCCGGAGGCGTGGATCGGGCGGCCGATGGAGGACATCGTGCAGTTCCGTTCCCAGCTTGTCCGAGGGATGCACCGCGTCCACGTGCACGATGTGGACCGGGGTGGGCGGATCGTCGACCTTACGCGGGAGTTGGCGCTCGGGTCGTCGCCCGCGGAGGTCGAGGCGGGGTTCGCGCGGAAGCCGCACGGTCGCGTTGTCCTCGACGACAACGTCCAGCCGTTCGGGCCGTCCGCTCCGCTGCATCGCCTGGAAATTGGCACCGTGAAGGCCGATCCAAATCTGGAGCGCGCTTCCTCCGACACGGATTTGTACGCGAAGGAGGCGGTCCTCGACCTGTACGGCCGAGGCGCACCCGTCTCGCGAATCCAACGTGCGTTCAGCGTCGGGGCGTTCGGCCTCGAGAAGAACCGCAAGTTCGTGCCGACGCGATGGTCGATCACCGCCGTCGACGACACAATCGGGAAGGAACTCCGCGAACGCGTGAAGGCGTTCCCTCTCCTCAACGAGATCCGCGTGCACGAGGCGATCGGCTTCGATGACCGCTTCCTCGTCGTGATGATCCCGCGCCCGTGGCGGTACGAATTGATCGAGGCGTGGTACCCGAACACCCTTTGGAATCCGTTGGGGCGGGAGGTCGTCATGTTTGGCGACCACGAGGGCTTCGAAGGCCGCACGACGTACGCGAGCATTGGCGGCTGCTATTACGCCGCGCGGCTCGCGGTCGGAGAGGCCCTCAACCGGGATCGGCGACAGGCCGCGACCGTGATTCTTCGGGAGACGCATCCCGGCTACATCATGCCGGTCGGGGTCTGGAACGTCCGCGAACACGTTCGGGAAGCGTTGCGCCGGCCCTCGCGAACGTTCGCGACGATGGCGGAGACCCTCGCGTACCTTCGGACCCGCCTGGATATCCCGATGGAGCGCTACGTCCGCATCAGCGAGGTCTTGAGTCACGTTTTGCATCAGCGGACCTTCGACGACTTCGATCTCCTCGCCGGCGCAAGGGCGCAGGATTGATGGTCCGGGTCCGCTTCGTGGATTGACCGTGCCCTTGCCGAACGAGTTTCCGAAGCGGCCCGTGCCGGCCGTCGGGGCAATCGTGTTTCGGGATGGGGAAGTCCTCCTCGTGAAGCGCGGCGCGGAACCGAACCAGGGCCGGTGGAGCCTTCCTGGAGGCGTCCTCGAGGTCGGCGAGACCGTCGAGGCCGCCGCGGTTCGAGAGACGCTTGAAGAAACGGGCGTGACCGTCCAGCCCGAACGCGTGTTCACCGTGCTCGACTTCATCGACTTCGAGGGCGAGCAGGTCCACTGGCATTACGTGCTCATCGACCTCGTCTGCGAATACGTCCGCGGCGAACCGTTCCCTGGGACGGACGCGGACAACGCCCGGTTCATCCCGGTCCGAGAGCTGGGCGACTACGACGTCATCCCGGCCGCTCTCGAGGTGTTGCGAAGGGCGTCGTCGGAGCGGGAAGGGTCGGCGG
>VBMG01000166.1 GCA_005878485.1 Methanobacteriota archaeon
CGAACTCGCAGGTCGCTCCGCTCTTTGGGTGCGGGCCGTGGATGGCGTTTCGTTCGATGTGAAACGCGGAGAGGTCCTCTGCATCGTCGGGGAGAGCGGGTGCGGCAAGACGACGACGGGCAAGGCGCTCCTCCGGCTCGTGGAGACGACGGAAGGGGACATCTTCTTCGAAATCCCGGAAGAGGAGTACCGTCGATACGAAACGATGCGCTCACGTGGCGGGCCGGAGAGGGCGGCTCAGACCGACGCGATCCGGCGCAAGTATTCCTTCTCCTGGAAAGAACAGCTTGCTTGGGATACCCGCCAGATTCTCACCGTGCTGGGGGCCTTCGCCGCGGCATTCATCCTCGGTCTCGGCCTCCCGGCTTTGGCCGCCGGCCTGTTTCGCGCCGCGCTCGTGAACAGCGCGTTCCTCCTTGCCGCGAGCCTGCTGTGCGGCCTCCTCATCGGAATGGCCGGCTCGCTGCCCCCGACACGCATCTCGGCCCGCACGCCGGGGATGTTGGGGCTCCTCGCGATCCTCGCGGTCAACCTATTTCCGCTCTTGGCCGCCAAGGAGTTCCCCACGTCCCTGCCGACAGCCTCGGCCGACCTGTTCGGGGTCTGGAGCGCTGTCTGGGGACCCGGATTCTTCGGGATGCTCGCGGGCATAGTCCTCGCGCCCGCCGCAGCGGGTGGGGCTTCGAAGATCCTGCTCGGTCGGCGTCGTGAGACCGAGGGCCTCCAAGCCATCAAGATGAGGACCCTCCGCCGACGGCTGCACCTGATCTTCCAGGATCCGTACGAATCCTTGAACCCGAAGCAGTCGGTTTTCGAAATCGTCTCCGAGCCCCTGGTCGTAAATCGGATCGCACATGATCCGGAGGAGATCGCGGCGCTCGTCGGCCAATCCCTCGAGGACGCAGGCTTGAGGCCCGCGGAAGAATTCGTGCTCCGGTTCCCCCACGAGCTGAGCGGCGGGCAGCGGCAACGCGTGTCGATCGCCGCGGCCCTCGCCCTCCAGCCCGACTTCATCGTCGCGGACGAGCCCGTCTCGATGCTCGATGTCTCGATCCGCACCGAAATCCTCCAGCTCATGATGGAACTACGGGAGAAGCGCGGCCTCACGTACCTCTTCATCACCCACGACCTCTCGCTCGCGTGGATCCTCGCGGACCGGATTGCGGTCATGTATCTGGGGAAGATCGTGGAGCAGGGGACCGCCGAGGAGGTCATCTCCCACCCGAAGCATCCGTACACCCAGGCCTTGATCTCCGTGGTCCCGAGCCCGGATCCGAGACACCTCGCCAAACGGACGATCCTCAAGGGGGAGCGACCGGACGCGGTCAACATCCCCGGTGGTTGCCGGTTCCATCCTCGCTGCCCGGTCGCCTTCGAGAACTGCGGCTGGAGCGCCGACGAGGTCGCCGAGGAACTCAAGTCCCTTTCGACCGGAGGCGTTCTGCCCGGCATCGCCCAGATGGAGGCGCAGAACCCGAGGACCGTCGCCCTTGCGGTCGTCGCGGGCACCACACCGGAGGCATTCATCGAGACGTTCCGTCACGTCGTCAAGGAGCATCGCGATTCGCGGCGCGCACTGAAGGCCATCGCCGGCGTCCGCGCACGAGGCGGCTACGTCTACGTGAAACTCCACCAGGGCTCGGAGCCGCGGCTCGTCGAGCTCGAGCCCGGCAACACGGTGGCGTGCCATCTTGTGACCTCCCCGGCGGAGGCTCCCCACGCGCTCCCGGCGTGAGCCGGCTCCGCGGAAAACGTTAAGGTGGTTCGCAACGTCCTTGAGTCACGCTGCCGAGAACGGCGTCACGCGCTTCTCCGACGGCTCGCGGGCGGCGATAGCATCCCTCTGCTGACCGTGAAGGGCCTGAAGACGCATTTCGAGACGCAGGACGGCATCGTGAAGGCCGTCGACGGCGTCGACTTCACGTTGGGGGAGGGCGAGTCCCTCGGCCTCGCCGGGGAGAGCGGCTGCGGCAAGACGACCGCGGCGCTCTCGATCATGCGGCTCCTCCCGTCGAACGGGAAGATCGTCAACGGCAC
This sequence comes from Methanobacteriota archaeon, assembly GCA_005878485.1. Lineage (GTDB taxonomy): Archaea > Thermoplasmatota > Thermoplasmata > RBG-16-68-12 > RBG-16-68-12 > RBG-16-68-12. The sequence goes on from VBMG01000166.1 coordinate 2,038, forward strand.
GATCGACTACCAAGGCTACGACCTCGCGACGATCCGGGAGGCCCAGCTCCGAGCGATCCGGTGGAAGCACATCTCGATCATCTTCCAGGGGGCGATGAACGCCTTGAATCCGGTGAAGCGGGTCGGGGACCAAATCGCGGAACCCGTCATCCTCCACGACAAGGTCGACAAGGAAGCCGCGATGAAGCGCGTGGGGGAACTGCTCGAGCTCGTCGGCATCCACCGCGAGCGCGCCCGCGAATACCCGCACGAGTTCTCCGGCGGGATGCGACAGCGCGTGATGATTGCGATGGCCCTCGCGTGCAACCCGCGGATCGTGATCGCGGACGAACCGGTGACGGCGCTGGACGTCATGATTCAAGCCCAGATCCTTGAGCTGCTCGAACGGCTGAAACGGGAACTGGACCTCTCGATGATCCTGATCTCCCACGACCTCTCCGTCATGGCGGAGACGTGCGATTCGATGGCGATCATGTACGCCGGGAAGATCGTGGAGCGGGGCAGCGTGCGGGACGTGTACAAGAACTCGAAGCATCCGTACACGAAGGACCTGATCGGGGCCGGTCGGAGAGGGCCACCTGGCCGCCTGCCACCTGAACACGACGACCCCGCCGCGAAAGGAGGCGGCCTGAGATGCCCCGCGAGCCGTACCTGGTCCTCCGGGATTTCCGCGTCTGGTTCGAGAAGCGCCGCGGATTCCTCGAGGCGCTCCGGAAGGCGACGCCACAGTACGTGCGGGCGGTCGACGGCGTCGATCTCGACATCGGGCGAGGGGAGATTTTCTGCCTTGTCGGGGAGAGCGGGTGCGGGAAGACGACGACGGGCAAAGGAATCCTTCGGCTCGTCGAGCCGACGGGGGGCGATGTGTTCGTGGGCGTGTCACAAGACGTCCTGCGCCGGTACGAAGTTGCGAAATCGAGCGGTGCGGGTCCGGACGTGGAGGGTATCCGCCGGAAATACTCCCTCTCGTGGCGCGACACCCGCCCGTGGACCCTTCCGCATTTGATCCTATTGGCCGTGCTCCTCGCCATCGGATCCGTCGTCGCCGCGGGCCTCACGGCCCTCGTCTCGGCGAGCGCCTTCCATCTCCCCTTCACGAACGGGTGGAGCTACGTTGCGTACGGCGTCGTCCTCGCACTCCCGGTCGCGTACTTCGGGAGCATTCCGCCGACCCGGCCGACGCCCCGGACGGCGACCGTGATCGCGGCGCTCGCGGCGGTCTTGTTCGACGTGAGCCTGTACATCGGCCTCGTCTTCTCCGGGTACCTCGATCCCGCGGGCCTGTACCAGACCACGGTCTGGGGGGACCAGGCCCTCGCGACGCTCGGGGGGACCTTGCTCACGTTCGTCGTCGGACTGATCGCGGCCCGGGTCCTGATCTGGAACCGACTACGGGAGGAAGGGCTCGAGGGAATCAAGATCCGGAGCCTGCGGCAGAAGCTGCAGATAATCTTCCAGGATCCGTACGAGTCCCTGAACCCGAAGCAGTCCGTGTACGACATCGTGGCGGAGCCGCTCGTGGTGAATGGCCTCAGCGTGAACCGCGCCGAGACCGAGTCGCGGGTCGAGCAGGCCCTGACTGATGCGGGCTTGCGCCCTCCGCGGGATTTCCTCTTCCGCTACCCGCACGAGCTCTCCGGGGGACAGCGGCAACGGGTGTCGATCGCGGGCGCGCTCGTCCTCGACCCGGAGTTCCTCGTGGCCGATGAGCCGGTCTCCATGCTCGACGTGTCGATCCGCACGGAGATCCTGGAGCTCCTCGTCGAGCTGCGGGACAAGAAAGGCCTCACGTACCTCTTCATCACCCACGACCTCTCGCTTGCGTGGGTCCTCGCGGACCGGATCGGCGTCATGTACCTCGGCAAGATCGTCGAGGAAGGGCCCACGCGCGAACTGATCAAGAATCCGCGGCATCCGTACACGAAGGCGCTCGTCTCCGTCGTGCCGGTCCCGGACCCGGATCGGCGGCGGCAGCGGATCATCCTGAAGGGCGAACGGCCGGACCCCTCCGACATCCCAGCCGGATGTCGATTCCACCCGCGGTGCCCGGTCGCGTTCGAGCGGTGCGGCTGGACGTCCGGGGAAGTCGTCCGGGAGCTCCGGGACATCGCCGCCGGTCAGCCCTTCGGAGGCCTCCTCGCTGCCGCACAACTGGAAAGCCCCTTCGCGTTCGCGATCCCCGCGGCGTCTCCCGAGGTGGAGGCGAACCTCCGTCAGGTCATCGAATCGAAGGCCGAACAGTTTCGGTCCCTCAAAGCGGTCCGATCCATCGAACGATCGGGCGGCGTCCTGCGCGTCGCGCTTCACGAGTTCTCCGAGCCGGTCCTGAAGGCCGTTTCGCCGGACGTGAAGGTTTCGTGTCACCTCTTCGGCTAGGCCGCGGCAATGCGTGCCGCAACCCTTACTATCCTTCTCCGCGTAGCGGGCGCGGGGTGAGGCGGCGGAGAAGCTTATCATCACGGTGGCGCCGACCGGTTCCGTCCCCCGGAAGAAAGACACCCCGCACGTCCCCGTGACGCCGGACGAAATCGCGGAGACCGCGTATCGCTGCGAGCAGGAGGGCGCCTCGATCATCCACGTCCACTGCCGGGACGAGAACGAGCGTCCCACGTCCCGGTTCGAGATCTTCCGGGAGACGGTCGACAAGATTCGCCAGCGGACGAAGCTCGTCGTCATGACGTCGACGAGCGGCATCGCAGCCCAGACGGACGAGGATCGTGCCACGCCCCTCAAGACGCGCCCGGAGATGGGATCGCTTACCACCGGAACGCTGAACTTCGCCGGCCGCAAGCCGGCGGTCGTCTACGTCAATACGCCGGAGACGGTTCAGTTCCTGGCGAAGGCGATGCTCGACCAGCACATCAAACCGGAACTCGAGGCGTTCGACGTCGGGTTCGTCCAGCAGGGGAAGCGGTTGATCGAATCCGGCCTCGTGAAGGAGCCCGCCCACTTCCAGCTCGTCATGGGAGTGGACGGCGGGGTCCCTGCGACGCCGGAGAATCTCCTGCACATGCGGAACCAGCTTCCGCCGACCGCGACGTATGTCGTCGCCGGCATGGCCCGGATGCAATTGCCGATGACGACGATGGCGATCGTCCTGGGCGGACACGTGCGGGTGGGCCTCGAGGACAACCTCTACCTGAAGAAGGGCGTCCTCGCTCGAAACGAGGAGTTGGTCGCCCGAGCAAGGCACCTTGCCGATGATCTCCAGCGGGAGGTCGCGACCCCCGACGAGGCGCGCGCGATCATGGGTCTCGCTCCGCGGCGTTGAATCAGGCGAGGCCGGACAGACTCTCCTCGAACGCTTCGAGGGTCTGGCGGATTGCGAGGTCGTCGTGGGCCGTGGAAAGATAGAACGGCTTTCCGGGTTTCACGAAGATCCCTCGCGCCAGGAGGGACGTATCGACGACGCTCCGCTTCGCTTCGTCCGCCGCGAGCGTGTCCCGATAGGTGCGCGGCGCCCGATCCGTGAACAGGATGGAGAAGACCGTGCCTACCGCGGGAATCGCCGCAGGCATGCGATGATCCTTCAGGAGGCGCTCGAACCCGGAGGCCAGGGTGCGCGTCGTCTTCAGCAGACGGTCGAACGTCTCACGCTTCTCGAGCTCGTCGAGCGTCGCCATGCCCGCCGCCATCGCGATGGGATACCCGGCGAACGTGCTGCTGTGGAAGAACTCCCCGCGCGCCGGATCCGCGAGGTCGAGGATGTCCGAGCGTCCGAGGAACGCCCCGCAGGGAAGGCCGC
>VBMG01000167.1 GCA_005878485.1 Methanobacteriota archaeon
CCTTTTGGAAAACCATCCCCACGCGGCGACGGACCGCGACCGGATCGTCCGCGTAGACGTCCTTGTCGTCGAGCAGCACCTTACCTTCCACCCGGGCCTTCGGCACGGTCTCGTGCAACCGGTTCAAGCATCGGATGAGCGTTGATTTGCCACATCCCGAGGGGCCGATAATCGCGGTCGTGGCGTGTTCCTCGAAGTCGAGCGAGATGTCCTCGATCGCCTTCTTTGGCCCGTACCAGGCGCTGACTTTCTCCGCGGCGAGCTTGCGGGTCATCCTCGAATCCTCTGTTCGTGGAATCGATGACGGAGGAGGAATCGGGCCGCGATGCTGAGGCCCAGCATGATCACGACGAGGAGGAGGGCGGCGCCCCATGCGAGTGCGTTCCAGTTCGCGTATGGCGTCGTCGCGAAATTGTAAATCACGAGCGACATCGCCGCAATCGGCTGATCCAGACGCACGGAATAGAACGAGTTCCCCCCGGCCGTCAGGAGGAGCGGCGCCGTCTCCCCTCCGACCCGGGCCATCGCGAGCAGAGCGCCTGTTACGATTCCCTCGCGGGCCGAACTCAGGACGACGCGCACGGTGACGCGGTACTTCGGCACCCCGAGGGCGAGTGCGGCCTCTCGGATCGAGCCAGGGACGAGCCGGAGCGCTTCCTCGGATGTCCGGGCGACAAACGGGATGATGATGACCGCTAACGCAAGCGCTCCGGCGATCGCGCTGAAGACGAATCCGGGGAAGGCGAGTTGGAAGGTAGCGAAGATGAACAAACCCATGACGATGGACGGGAGGCCCGTCATGACGTCCGCGAAGAATCGGACGGCGAAGACCAGAGGGCCCTTCCCGTATTCGGCGAGGTAGATTCCCGCGAGGAGCCCAAGAGGAATCGCGATGGCGGACGAGAGCCCGAGCAGGAGGAACGTCCCGACGATCGCATTGCCGATGCCGCCTTGCGTGCACGTCAAATTGGCTCCGGGCGAGCAGGGGATTGGCTGGATTTGGGTGAAGAACTCCGGGTTGACCACGGAGGCTCCGCGCACGACGACGGTGTACACGATGCTCCCGAGGGGAATGAGCGCGAGAGCGACACAGGCGAGCGCCAACACCGCCATGACCCGATCTTTGAGCCGCCGTCGAACGTCCCGACCGAATCGAATCACTCCAATCCCCCTTCCCGCTTCCCGAGGAACCGGCAGACCATGAAACGAGCAAAGACGTTGATGAGGAACGCGACGAGCATCAGGACGAGACCGAGCTCGACGATCGCACCCAACTCGAGGCTCCCGGCAGCCCCTTCTCGCGCGCTATTCGCGATGATGCTCGAGAGCGTCTGAGCCGGAGCGAACCAGGAGGCGGAGATGGCGTTCCGATTCCCGATGACCATCGTCACGGCCATCGTCTCCCCGAAGGCCCGACCGAACCCGAGCATCACGGCACCGAAGATTCCGGATCGGGCGTAGCTCAAGACGGCGATCCGGATCGATTCCCAACGCGTGGCACCCAGACTCAACGCGGCCTCTCGCTGATGTTGGGGAACCGCCAAGAGGGCGTCCCGCGACACCGCGGAGACCGTGGGGATGATCATGATCGCGAGGATGACGCCCGCGGTGAAGAGGTTCCGATCGTAGATCTGCCCCTGGAAGATGGGGAGGAATCCCAACGCCCCCTGGAGGGCTGGCGAGACGTAGGTCGTGATGAGGGGCACGAGGACGAAAAGCCCCCAGAGGCCGTAGACGACGGACGGGACCGCCGCGAGCAGCTCGATGACATACGTCAGCGGGACACGAATCGATCCCGGGGAGAGTTCGGCGACGAAGATCGCGATGCCCAGGCTGACGGGCACTCCGAGGAGGAGGGCGATCGCAGATGTAATGAGCGTGCCGTAGATGAACGGTAGCGCTCCGAATTCGTCCCTCACCGGATTCCATGCCGTGCTTCCCAGGAAGCCGAAACCGAAGGCTCGGAAGCTCGGCAGTGCGTTGATTGCGAGCACGACCGCGAGGAGCGCGAGAAGCGCCAGGATCGCGAAGCCCGCGGCCCCCGAACCGGCCCGGAACAGGAGGTCTCCCCAGGAGGACCCGGTCGGGTGCAGGAGAGCTCGCCGGGTGCCGCGACGGAACGGAAAGACCATGGGCGATCTCGGTCCGGACTCAGGGAAGGAGGGCCACTCCGTTAAAGGTAATCGTGCGGATCGTCGTCACGTCCAAGGTCACGACCGACGCGGGCAACGACGCATATGTCAGCGATGCCGCGGCGGTCTGCGCGACGTTGCCGACCGCCCACCGGAGGAAGTCGACGAGCGCCTTCGCCTTCACTTCGGTCATCCCACTCGGATAGATGTTCAGTTCCTGGTAGACCAAGAGGTACGTGAACGTCGCGACCGGGTAGCTGCTCGAGCCCGTGGCGTTCGTGATCGACACTTGGGACCAATCGCCGTTTCCGGCGGGCAAACTTCCTGCGGAGCTCGCTGCCGCGGCGGCCGTTGAGTTCAGGTCGGGCAGGATGTAGCTCCCCGCCGCGTTCTTGATCTTCGCGTAACTCATGCTGTTCTGGACCACGTATGCGAGTTCGACGTATCCGATCGCCCCGGCCTGGCCTTTGACGGCATTGGAGACCCCTTGGTTCTGGGGAGCGCCGCTTCCGACGGGCCAAGCGACGAGCTTCCCCTTCCCCACCTGCGCCGCGAACTGGACGCTCGCTTTGGACAGATAGTCCGTGAAGACGAACGTGGTCCCGCTGGAGTCCGAGCGGTACTGGACGAAAATCGAGGTGCTCGGGAACGTGACACCGGGGTTGATCGCGGTGATGTTGGCGTCGTCCCACTTCGTCGTCACACCGAGGTAGATGTTGGCCACGATTAGCCCCGTGAGGTTGATGTGCGCCGGCAAACCCGGAAGGTTGTATGCGACCGTCACGGCGCCGAGGCTCTCCGGAATCGTCAGGAGCGTCGGGTTCTGCGTGTGCTGCGTCGTGTTCAGCGGCGCATCGGTGCCGCCAAAGTCGAGGTTCTTCGCGACGACCGCGTTAATCCCCGCTCCGCTCCCCGTGGCCTGATAGTTGATCTGCACGCCCGTCAGGGCGTTGTACTGCGTCGACCAGGCGCTCATCAGCGGGAAGGCGAAACTCGAACCCGCCCCGTTCAGTTGGATCGGGGAATTGCCGAGCCCGAACCAGTTCGTCAGGGCGCCCGTGACGACGAGGATGACGACGACGGCGATGACGCCGATGAGGATCCACCGCCCGCGTCGGCTCCTCTGCGGCTGGAGGGTCGGTTCGTTCTCCGTTGTGCTCTTCACTCTCTTGCTCCTCCGGATTCCGACCAGCGCCTCCGGGGGTATGTCGTTTCCCGACGGAATTCTAGGCTGTCAGCCGTTGTCAACGGACAAACTATATAGTCTATATGGTGAAGGCTTATGGCTCTATAGTGATTCGAG
>VBMG01000168.1 GCA_005878485.1 Methanobacteriota archaeon
GCCCGAAGTTGGGCCTTGATCTCGTCCGTGATGTGCGGGATAATCTGGACCGTGCGACCAAGGTAGTCTCCGCGGCGCTCCTTCTCGATGACGGCGCGGTAGACCTTTCCGGTCGTGATGTTGTGGTCTCCGGTCAAGTTTACGTCGAGGAACCGCTCGTAGTTCCCGAGGTCGAGGTCCACCTCGGAGCCGTCGTCGAGGACGAACACCTCCCCGTGCTGGTACGGGTTCATCGTGCCCGCGTCGACGTTCAGGTACGGGTCGATCTTGATCGGGCAGACCTTCAAGCCTTTCGACTTCAGCAGGACTCCGATGGAAGAGGTGCAGATCCCCTTTCCGAGTCCCGACAAAACGCCACCCGTGACAATGACATACTTCACGTCAACTCACGGGATTGCTCCATCCGGAGGGTGTATGATAAAGTTTGCGTCTCAAAAGCGGCGAACCAATCGCTCCATGGGCACGATGGCTTCGCCACCAACTTGGCCTGGGGCGAAAGCCTATAACGGCCGCACGGATGGGTGGGCCGGTGATGTCGTGGAGCTCGTGAAATACGAGGGACTCCCAATCGGATCGGCGGCTCCGGCCTTCTCGCTCCCGGCCGTCGATGGGAAGACGTATTCGCTCGCATCGTTCAAGGACAAGCCCGTCCTCGCCGTCGCATTTTGGTGCAATCACTGCCCGTATGTGCAAGGGTGGGAAGATCGTACGATTGCCGTTCAGCGGGACTACGCAGGGAAAGGCGTCCAGTTTGTGATGATCAACGCGAACGATGAGCAGAGCTATCCGGAGGACGACTTCGCGAACATGGTCGAGCGCGCGAAACGCAAGGGGTACAACTTCCCGTACCTCCGGGATGAGAGCCAAAAGGTCGCGGAGGCGTACGGCGCCGTGTGCACGCCCGATTTCTTTGTGTTCGACTCCACGCGGAAGCTCCGGTACCGTGGGAAGCTCGACGACTCGAAAGATTCGAAGAGCGTGAAGAAGCAGGTCATGCGCGAGGTGCTCGATGCGATCCTCGCGGGGAAGCAACCGCCCTCGACGTTTGTGCCGCCGATGGGCTGCTCGATTAAGTGGAAGACCGATCACTGGCAATGACGTCCGGTCGTCTATCGCTTCGGGGTCCGGGAGCGTTTCCCGCCGCGGAGGACACCTCGGCGAAGATGACTGAGCCGCCACTCGAGGAATGAAAACACCGCGCCAAGGTTTCCGTTGCGCCGATACGCGCGACGGATTCGAGCGACCTCCGGTGGATCCGCTTTGAGCTCTTCCACGAACTTCTTGATGTTCAGGATCGCGCGTGTCAACTCATCGACGATCGGTATGGTCGATCGTTGGGAGGTTCGGGAAAGCGGGTTGAGGTCCACGCTGATCACGACCTTCTTCATTCGGACCAACGCTTCGGCCCGATCCCCGTCCTCGAGTGGAACCAACACAACATCCGCTCCGAAGATCCCATCGCGATGGGACAGAGCTCGTTTCGACTCGATGCCCGGGATTCGCGCGTTGGGGCCCCTCCCTAAGACGTCCCGCGCCCCGGCCCGCTCGAGGATTCGGACAATCTTCGCCACGCGAGTCTCGGTCCGATGGAACAGGTTCACTTCAATCCGGGCGGGGATCGCCCGCGCGAGCTGGACGACCTCTCGCGCGGCGAGTGCGGCCACGTTGCCATTCACGGAGATCACGGGTCGCTCCGCGGCGAGAAGATGCGCGGCCGCGGCGCGCTCGGCGACGAGGGCGGGGGCGCTGGTCTCCTCTCCGAACAGATAATCCCATGCCTCGCCCCGGCCATGCGCGATGAGCCCCTCCGGCACCGCGACGCCTTCTTTCCATGCCCGGACGAGGCGCTCGCGCCGGACCAAGGAGTCGTACCGCGGGTGGGATCGGGGGATCTTCATGGGATTCGCCGGATGTTCCGCGTGTAGAAGTGGAGCCACTCGGTTTCTTGCTCGATGGTGGGCATCGGCCACGCGACAACATCGCGTCGGAACGAACGCGTCTTTCGTGCCGGTGCGTGCATCATCAGGATTGCGGAGGGCATCGAGGCCATGATGATCGCCCGCGTCCCGCAGACGTAGGCGGGGTGGGAGATGCTCCCCTGGCCTTCGACCACGATAACCTTCGGGCGCGTTTCGTCGTACGCGTGGACGATTTCTGCTTCGAGCTCGCCAACCATGAAGTCGGCTTTGATTGAGTCGAGCGGAACCCCATATGTCGAACCCTGCAGCAAGCCCGTCTGACCCGTGGCAACGAACGTTGCCGGCACTCCGGCCTCGTTCAGCGCGTCCGTCAGCAGGAGCGCCGCGGTCCGCTTCCCGATCGCCCCGTCCGTCCCCAGGACCGGAATCCGGAGGCACGGCAACTTCCGAGACAGGTCGCTGAACTGCTTCGAGTCCCGGATGGATCGTGGCTTTCGAACATCGATGAGGCGGACGCCATGCGCGTCCGCGAGCTTCACGAATTCGGGATCGTCGTTCAGGTATTCGTGGAGCCCTGCGACGACATTCAGTCCGTTCTCGATCGCTTCCCGGAGTGTCGCCCGGAACTCCTTCGGGATGTATCCGCCGAAGGTCGCCACGCCGACGATCAAGGTCTCCGGCTTGCTGGTCCGGATCGCCTCGTCCAAGCTCGCGACGATCGGGATGCCGTTGGGCGTCCCATCCAGGACCTCCCCCGCATCGCGCCCTGCCTTGGTGTGATCGATGACGCCGACGATCTCATACCGCTTCGAGTATCGCACGAGCCCGTTCGCCGTCTTCCCCGTGCTTTGTCCAAAATATCCGTCGCACAGGATGATGGCGCGCTCCATACCAATCCCCTGTGATAACGGCGTGGGAAAGTCCATAGTCTCCTATAAAGCCTAAGCGCGAAATGGCGACGCAAGATGGTCGCAGGATTCCGCGCCGGTGAGAGGACACCCTCTCCCTCGTTCCCCGCTAATGCCCGGTTTCAGGAGGCGTTCCGGTGACCCCGAACGTCGACGACTTCCCACCGTGCAGCGCCTGCGGCGGCCGACTTCTGCCTCTCGTCCTTTGCGACTTCTGTGGGGCCGCGTCGATTCTTCGGGATGTGGGCAAGCTCGATTGGACGGCGCCGTGCGCCGAGTGCGGGACGTTCAATCCGTGGCAATACATCTGCGACGCGTGTCATTCCCGGTTCCCGTCCCCAGGCACTCGCCCAAAACCTTCGATGTCCGAGGAAACGTCGGAGGCACCCGAAGGTCCACCCGGCCGGCCGAAGCGGAGGATCAAAGGCGACGCGGATACGAGCGCCCTACTCGACCTGCTCAAAGTCTTGGGCTTGGACCCGTCTCGTTCGCAGGCGGTCATCGACCACGGATACGACGCCCTCTGGAAGCTGGCGCGGGCGTCCCCAGAGGACCTCGCTCGGATCCCCGAAGTGGGCCCGGTCGCTGCGCGCAAGATGCTCGCGTCCCTCCACCTGATCAAGTACGCCCCTCCGCAGCGCACGACGGAACTCATTCTCCAGGAGGAATACGATTGTCCTCTCTGCGGTTGCATCACATCCGCGTTCGCGCCCGCGTGCTTTGAATGCGGTGCCTCTCTCGACGAGGAGGAGATGGACGAATCGATTCGGCGGCAGTTTGCCGCGGAAGGGGATGGGGCGCTCCTCGCGTTCTACGACGGTCGCCTTGTCGAGACGCCGGCGAATCCAGATCTGCTTTACGCCCGCGCCCTTCTATTGCAATCCCTCGGACGGAACGACGAAGCGATCGAAGCACTCGACCGAGCCGCCGCGACGGCGCCGGACACGCGAAAAATCAAGGTCGCTCAGTTGCGCCTTCAGGCGAAGGAATTTCGTAAGCCGAAGGTCGCGGAGAAGCTCCGAACCACCGCGAACACGCTCATGGAGGACGTCGCGTGGGATCAAGAGGTTTCACAGCTGGACCATCTGATCTCCGAAGCGGGATCCGTCTGTCCGAGTTGCGGGGCCGCGGTGCCGCGGGAGATGGCCTTGTGTCCCTCGTGTGGCGCGCGGCTCGTCGTGACACCGGGCGAGGCCGTCTCGGAATCGACCTCCCCGCAGGCGAAGGGACCCGTGAAGACCGTCGCCGCGCCCGAACTGGACACGCTCGTCGACGACCTCCTGGTGGGCGAACTCGAGCAGTCCCTCACGCCGGAGGAACTCGAGCTCACGAAAGCCGCCGTGCTCGATTGGCTGATCGAGGAGCTCGAGGAGACAATGGACCCGGACGCATGGGCCGAGCCTCCTTCCGAGCCCGCACTCGAAGCGGAAGCGCCCGCACAAGCGTCTCCCTTGTCGACATCCGTCGGCTTTCTCTCCGGCTGGGTGCGCGGTAGCCGTGGGCTCGTCAGTGGGCTCCGGCCTAAGCCCGCCTCCCATGGGGCCGAGAGAGCCGGCGTCGTCAACGGCCGAGGCCAGGTCAAAGGCGTTGTGAACGGAGTCGGTCGGTCTCCCGGGCTCAACGGCCTCGTTGACCCGGCCCACGCGATTCACAAGGCCGTTCGCCCGGCCGGGAATGTGACCGAGAGGAAGGCACCGAGCGGCTGGAGTCTCCGCCTCGCGTGGGGCCTCTTCCTCACGCTCGGCCTCCCGCTCGGCGTCATCGCGGCGCTCGCCCCGCTCACAGCCGCCGGGATCTACGTTGAACCGCTCCGGCCGTTCTGGCGACCGTGGCCCCCGGACATCCTGAAGCCGGTCATCGGAGTCGTGGGCTTGGTCGCCACGCTCGCGTACCTGTGCTACGCCTGGGCCGGCTCGCGGGATGCCGATGGGGAACCGCGGTCTCCATCGCTCGCGCTCCGACTGCGGCGGGCCCTCCGGCGCCGCCGCTTCGAGGACACGGTCCGGCCCGTCGTCTCCTCGCACGAAGGCGAACGGAGATCACGCCCCGAAGATTCGGAGCTTCCCCCACTCCGCCCGACCCGAGCCCATGGGGGCAAATCCGAATCCCAGAGTTTGGTGATTTCCCCCTTGAATCGGTGAGTGTCCTCGTCCTCATTGGGGTTCAACTTCGCAGGCGCCGCCGCTAAGGTACTTCTAGCCCGAGTCCGGTACTCACCGCGTGGAGTTGGGGGTCGTCGGGAAACCGAACGTAGGGAAGTCGACCTTCTTCGCGGCGGCGACCCTCGTTCCGGTTCCAATCGCGAATTAT
>VBMG01000159.1 GCA_005878485.1 Methanobacteriota archaeon
TCGGCGGCAATTCCCCGGGCCATCAGGGCCTCGTACCCTCCGCGTCCCGCCCCCGCGAGCACGATCGTCGTGCCGCCACCAAACTGCGAGATGAGCGCGGACGGACTGCCGCGGGCCACGATCTTGCCGTGGTTCATGATCGCCACGTCGTCCGCAAGCTGCTCGGCCTCATCGAGATAGTGCGTCGTGAGGAGAATTGTCCGGCCTTTCCGCTTGAGGTCTCCGATAAGCGTCCAGAGTTCCCGTCGCGCTCCCGGATCGAGCCCCGTCGTCGGCTCATCGAGGAACAGGAGATCCGGCTGTCCAACGAGTGCCATGGCAATCCCGAGGCGCCTCTTCTCGCCGCCGGAGAGGTTCAACGCAAACGTATTCGCGCGGTCCGCGAGGCCGACCGTCTCGATGATCTTCGCCACTTCGTTGTCCGAGACCGCGTGGTCGAAGAGACGCCCCCAGTACCCGACAGCTTCGCGGGGACGTAGTCGCTCAAACGGCTCGAAGTCCTGGGGCAGGACGCCGACCCGTTCCCGGATGCGACGATAGCCGGTCCCCACGTCCTCTCCGAAAACTCGGGCCTCGCCCTCGGTCGGGTCGCGAAGCCCCTCCAGGATTTCGACGGTCGTCGTCTTGCCTGCGCCGTTGGGGCCTAAGAGGGAGAACACCTCGCCGCGGTTCACTTCGAACGTGATTCCGTCGACCGCGGTGATGTCCGGATACCGCTTGACGAGACCGCGGACCTCGATCACATGCTCTCCCACGCCCACGACCCGGCTCGGGCCGACATCGCGCGACGCCATGGAGTTTTCGGTCTCGCCGTCCTCGCGATCCGCGCGTCGACTTTCGCCGCCGCGGGTGCGTGACCCCTTTCAGTGGTGATAACCTCGGCACCGCCATTAAATAACGAGGCTCACGCTCGCATCATCTGTGAGGGTCGCGGCCTGGCGACAAGCGCGAGCGCTCCTGTGGGTCGGGATGACGCTCGTCCTGTTGCTGGCGCTCTTCATCTTCGCCGGCGTCGTCACGATCCCGGGAATACCCACCCCGCGCGTTGACCTCTCGTCCCTCGGTCCGTGGGTGTACATCCTCCCGCTCCTCTTGGCAACGAAGGCCCTCCTCGAGGTCCTCCGGCCCGTGTTCCGCGCGGCGCTCCGAACCCACGTGCGGTACGAGGCGGACATCTTCGCCCACTTCCAGATCGTGTCCTATGTCGTCTGGGGGACGGCGTTCGCCCTTGTCGCTTACGTGCTGGTTGAGAACGGAGGCCAAGACCTCGCCTACCTCGGAACCGCGTTCGTCGTCGCGTCCGCCGCCTTGATTTTCGTCATGCAAGAGCCTCTCTTGAACCTCGTTGGCTGGCTCGTCCTGATCGCGATGGGCCTGTACAAGCTCGGGGACCGCATCGAGATGAACCAAGCTCGGGGGTACGTCGTCGACATCACGCCGATGAACACGACGCTCCGCGAAGTCGGCGGCCTCCTGTACGGCGACAGCTTCACCGGCCGATACGTCACGATCCCGAAACTCCTCCTGGAATCGGCCGAGGACATCGTGGCCCCGATGATGCGAGAGAACCGAGCGCACCTTCGATCGAAATATGAGTTCGCCGACCTCGCCGATTACATCGCCGAAGAGCCGAAGGTCGGCTGGGGCCTGGGGGCGTCCTCCGTGGACCTCACCCTGGTCTACTTCTGTCCCGTCTTCGCGAAGGGCGCATACCGGACCCGACTCGTGAAGCGAATCCTCGAGAAATTCTCGGGGGAGACGCGCGTCGCATTCGCGTATCCGCACATGCAGATGGTCCCGTCGGCAGACAAGAAGGTCAGCGTGGTCCGGTAACCGCTAGGGTGCTCCGCCACGCTTCTCCGCCGCGTCGCCTGGGTGGGCCCCGCGTCGCGGGAGAAACCGACCCGTTCGCTCCGTGTAGCTGCGGTACACATCGCCAAACCCCTTCTCCGAGCCAAGCAACTCCTCCTCGAGGACCGCCCGGCGCTGAGCGATTCCGCACGCCACGAAAAAGAGGACGATCAGCAACGCATTGAGGAGCAGCAACGCCACGCCCGCGCTCATCATGAGGAACGCGGTGTAGAGGGGATGTCGGATCCAATGGTACGGCCCGTCCGTGATGAGCCGATGGTCCGCGAGCACCTCGATTTCCGGTCGGGTGAAACGTCCCAGGTTCCTCTCCGACCACAGGGCAAGGCCGCCACCCGCGAGCCACACGACGACGCCGAATCCCTGGAGGACGGATCCAAAGGGAACCGGGACGGTCAGCGCCCCTCCGTAGACCCAGTCGGGCACGATCGCTTCGACGAGCAGGGCGAGGAAGACGACGACTAGGATCGCCGCCCATAGCGGTCCCGTGACGAGCGACAGCGGATGCGATGCGCGAACGACCCTAGTCGCGCTCCGGTCCGCTCTGGGGAAGAACAGGACCGTCGACGCGACGAACAGGACGAAGAACGTGCCGGAGATCCAGCGCACGAGGTCGGCCGGCAGCGTTCGCGTCACCTCCTACTCCGAACGCGCCTCCAATCGCGTCGTCGGGATAAACCGTGTGCTTCCTCGCCGCGCCGGGAGCGGTGGCCTGCCGTCCGCGCATTCTTTATCGCGGTTCCTCCTTCTCCGCTCGGATGGCGTTCTTCCGCGCGTTCTCCACGATCGGGCCTCCGGACCACGGGAAGGAAGCCTCTCTCGCGGGTTGGGTCGAGGACGTGCGAAACCTCGGCGGGATCGCCTTCCTCATCGTCCGCCAGCGAGGTGGCACGTTCCAGGTCACGGCCAAGAAAAAGGCGGATGGAGCGCTCTTCAATCAAGCCTCGAAGCTCGTCCGCGAGAGCGTCGTGGCCGTGCGCGGGACCGTGCAGCTGAACCCGCAGGTGCGAAACGGGTGGGAGCTCGTCGCGACGTCGCTCGACGTCCTCAGCCCCGCGGCCGCCCCGCTCCCTCTTCCGATCGCGGACAAGGTCGGTGCCGAGGTGGACACGCGGTTCGACAACCGCGTGCTGGACCTTCGGAAGCCGGAGCGCCGGGCCATCTTCCACGTGCGCTCCGTCGTCGCCGCCGCGTTTCGTTCGTACCTCGACCGTCAGGGATTCGTTGAGGTCCATACGCCGAAACTGGCGGGCGCGGGCGCCGAAGGGGGGGCGACCTTGTTCGAGACGAATTACTTCGGGCGGAAGGCGTTTCTGAGCCAGAGCCCGCAACTCTACAAGCAGATGCTCATGTCGACCGGCCTCGACCGAGTGTACGAGCTGGCCCCCGCGTTCCGCGCCGAGCCCTCCGACACGGTCCGGCACGTGACGGAGTTCACGTCGTTCGACGGCGAGGTCGCGTGGATCGAACGGATGGAGGACTTCTTCCCGTTCCTCGAGGGGGCGGTTGACGCGGCGATCGAGCATGTCCGGACCGAGGCGAAATCCGACCTCGAACTCCTCCAAGTCGAGCCGAGACGGCCGAAGCTGCCACTAAAACGGATCCCATACACGGAGGGGCTGGAAATTCTGCGGACCCACGGGAGGCGGATTCGGGACGGAGACGATCTCGACACGGAATCGGAGAAAATTCTCGGGCAAGCGATGGCGAAGGACGGCCATGAGCTGTATTTCATCACGGAATATCCGAGCGGGATCAAGCCGTTCTACGTAATGCCGAAGGCGGAGGAACCGGAATATTCGCACTCATTTGATCTCGAGTACAAGGGCGACGAAATGGCGTCGGGTGGCCAGCGGGAGCACCGCTACGATCATCTCGTCGCGAAAATCAAGGAGAAGGGACTGAATCCGGAGAACTTCGAGTTTTATCTGAAGGCGTTCCGGTACGGCATGCCGCCCCACGGCGGCTGGGGATTCGGCGTCGACCGGTTCGTCCAGAAGCTCCTCGACTTGCCGAACATCCGGGAAGCGATCCTCTTCCCGCACGACCGCATCCGGCTCGTCCCGTGATGAATTCGCCTTCTGCAACGGGAGGAACTGGTCGAGGGGCGATCGTCCCATCGGGCGGCGTGGAGCGAGCCAGGGCGCGGCGTCCCGGCGGCGCCCTGCATTCGCACGTCAGTCGGTGTGACCGGGCCCGCCCGCGGTGAATCCTCCGACGAAGATGTCGTCGAGGTAGGTCGACCCATGCTCGTCGAAGACGATGTTCAAGCTGTCGATCGTCCCGTGCGAGGGGAATTGGCACGCTGTCTCGCACCCCGGACCCTGGCCGTACCCGTTCCCCGCGGCGAACGACACGACGTTCCCCACCCGGTCGCCCAACGGACACCCGAGGAAGTACGTCGTCGGATCGCCCTGGAGGTGCAGGTTGAACCGCGGCGCGCCTCCGCTGCAATAGTCGCCCGCGCCCTCGACCGTGAAGCCAATCGTGAGGCCCGCCGTCGACAGCCCCTTCACGCCGTTCACGTGCGCCCCCGCAGCCGACGCGACGCCCGTGTCGACGTCCTTCGTCAGGAACAGCTGCCAGTCCCCGTCGACTTGCACCCACGACGCCTCCGATCCGGTGCGGAACGTCCACGGCGCCACGGTGATGTCGCTTCGTGCCGCCCGAGCAGCGGGCGCGAGGAACGCCACCTCAACGAGGGCCGCCACCGCGGCCAACACGCTCACACTTCTCAGTCCAATCCTCGCCCGCTTTCGTTGCACGACGCCAGTCCTCCCGGCCCGTTCATCCTTCAGCAGAGCCGGCCTCTGTTGGCGGCGGACGCGCTGGCCGTGCCATGATAGCACACGCCATACTTAAAGGACTGGCCGGCCCTCGTGTGCTCGGCAATCTGCACGGGCGACGG
>VBMG01000160.1 GCA_005878485.1 Methanobacteriota archaeon
TAGGAGTCAGGGCGAAGTCCACGATCGTCGTGTTGCCGCGGGTCACGTTGACGTTTCCCTGCACCTTCGGGACGTACAACGCGGAGCCGGCCCCAACCAGGTAGGTGCCGACGGGCACGGAGATCGAATACGCCCCGGTCGCATTGGTTCCCTGGGCATACCCTCCCGGCTCCACAAGGACGGTCGCTCCGCTCAGTGGTTGTGCCGTGACGGCATCCGTGACCGTCCCGTTGATCCATCCGACATCGGGCGGCGGAGTGCTCGCGGTAATCCGGACGTTCGAGGACGTCTTCGTGCACTGCCCGTCGAACACCGCGAGGCTGACATTGTACGTGCCGGGCAGGATCCACTGATGGGATGCGGTGTCCTGGGTGACGGCCGTCGTCGTCTGATGGACCGTCGACCCCATATCTCCCCAGTTCCAGGTCCAGGTCAGGTTCTGGTTCTGGTCCGGGTCCGAGGCGGTGCCGGTGAACGTGACCGGCGTGTTCGTGAAGGTCGAGACAGGTCCCGCCGGCTGGATGACCGGAGTCGTCGGGCAGTTGTTCACGGGGCCTCCGCTGGGCGTGAGCTCCAGGAACAGGGGGTTCGCTCCCCAGAACGCGTCCATCTGCCGGTACGGGTGCGCGGTCCAGTCGCCCCATCCGGAGAACCGGTCGGTCCGGTAGGCCCAGGTCCCGTTCTGATAGATGTAGATGATGTACACCGCGCTTTCGTAATTCAGTTTTTCCGCGGCGTGGACGATCTGCTGTCGCTGGGACACGTTCGTCGCGGCGAGGTGTTGGACGTACAGCTGGTTGTATGTCGCGTTGTTCCAGTAGTTGTCGTTCCAGCCGTCCAGGGTGAAGCCCGATTCGATTGAAAGGATGTAGTTCGGGTCCGGGTCCGCAGACCAATACCAGATGTAGGTTTCCACGGCGCCGCCGTACACGTCATTGGACAGCGCGGATTCGAGCTCTACTTTGATGTTGAGTTGCACCCCGACACTCGACCACTCCTGTTGGAGGTACGCGGCCGTGTCCTGTTCCTGCTGGAATTCTTGGCGGACCGCCATCGTGAAGACGAGCTGCGTGCCCACGGGCACCGTGACGAGCTGCCCATTCGTGTTCGTGAAGGTGATGTCGCGAGCCGCCATCCGGATGCCGCTCCCGGGAGTGCCGCCCGTCCAGCTCGAGTAGCCCGCCGAATCCAGGAGCTGGTTCGCCTTGGTCAAATTGAAGGTCAAGTTCACGCCCGATTCGGAGGTGGGATCGTACCACCAGAATGGCGTGATCGGGGAGACCAACGTGTCTCCACGGGTCCCGAATCCGAGGTATTTGTTCGAGACGATGAAGTCCTTGTTCGTCGCCATCGCAAGGGCCCGCCGCACGTTCTGATCCCAACGGGCCGGGTTCAGCTTCTTGTTCACGCTGTTCGAGCTCAGCTGCGTGAATCCAATTTCGTTCCAGTACTGCGTGCTCAGCAAGGAGGTTTGGCGTTCGATGTTTGGCGTGTTCGCGAGGGCGCGATATCCATTTGGCGTGAGCTTCGCGAGGTCGATCGCGCCCGCCTTGAGGGCCCCGACGAGCGTGGCTTCGTCCGAGAACTGCTCCATGTACAGATTGTCGATATTCGGCGACCCGAGGTGGTAGTTCGCGTTCTTGTGGAGCAACAGCGGCTGCGAGTTTTGCCACCGGGTCCCGATGGTCGCGTCTGCGTAGAACGGACCCGTGCCGATCGGGTTCAAGTTCAAGAAGCTCCCTTGGGCCGCCTGAGCCGAGATCCCTCGCCACTGCGCCTTCTGGATAATGGGGATGAACATGATTTTGCCGGGAGCGAACGGCCGATCGAAATACACGGTAACCTGCCAAGGGGCGCTGGGGGGGTTGACCGCGCCGCAGCCCGTGGGCTGTTGGGGCGTGCATCCGACGATCCGATTCACGTACGGCTCGAACGCCCAGAGATGGAAGAAGGATTGGATGTTGTAGTTGATGGTGAAGTTGACGTCCTCCGCGGTAAGATCCGTCCCGTCGGACCACTTCACACCTTGACGGATCGTGTAGGTCCAGTTTCGACAGGTCAGGTCGCAACTCGCGTCCGTGGCGATGTTGGGAATCGGATTTCCGTCTTGGTCGAGCGAGAACAAATAGTCGTAGATGAAGCCGTACAGTTCGTACGACGGGTCGTTTAGACCCCGGAACGGATTCAGATAGTCCACGGCTTCCAGGAATCCCATGTGAAAGTCGACCTGGGCGGCTTTCGCGTTCGTGGTGACGCCTGGCGCGGAGAACGACGCGGACGCGAGCAACACGAAAACGACGAAGCCACAAATCACGCCTAGGCGCATCTGCCGAATACGAACCGCCTCCAAAGCGACGCGGAGCCGCCTCCGCCCCACCCGTGATAAAGGATGCCACCGTCCCCATATGAAGGTTCCTCCGGAATCAAATTCAGAACCACGCGCAGTTCCACGGACGTTCCAGTAGAATTCCGCGTCGCAACGTCCGCGGATACTCGCCGATTTGACGACTTTTGTGCAAGAACCTTTAAGAAAACCTGGGGCTTCGGTTCGCCCGAACCCTTCCGACGTGCGGAAAAACGCGCGGAGTGGGCGTTCATGAACGATCAAGACCCAGACAATCGAATCGAGGCGAGACGAGATGGAGCTCTGGCTCGTTTGCGCCCTGCTCACGGTCGTCTGCTACGGCGTGGGCGAGGGCCTGTCCAAAGAGCCGACGGTCCGGCTTGGGTCAGCCCGGATGCTCGTCCTGTACGCCCTTGGTAACGCGCCGATCTACGCCGCTTGGTTCTTGTTCGGCTCCGGCTGGGCCCACCTCCCGCTCGAGGGGGTCGTGTTCGGCATTGCGAGCGGCGTCTGCGGATGCTTGGGGACCGTCTTCTGGTTCCGGGCGATGGAATCCGGCACCGCGAGCGTGGTCAGCGGCTTCACGGCCGCGTACCCGGTGATTACGGTCGCAGCCGCCGTCGCGATCCTCGGCGCTTCTCTCGTCCCGCTGCAAATCGTCGCGATCGCGTTCCTCCTGCTCGGGGCCGTGCTCCTCGGGATCTACGATCACCCGGGCGACCTGGCCGTCGGCCGCGCGTGGCTCGCGCCGATGCTCCTAGCGATCCTGATGTGGGGCGCGTGGGGGATCGTCGAGAAGCTTGCGATCAACGCACTGGGCTTCGCGGGGAACTCCGGGATTTACGTGATTGTCTCGACTCCGCTCTACCTCGCGATTGCACTGCCGAGACTCCGAGATCGCGGCTCGTGGGATCGCGTCGGAATTCGCGAAGCGATTCCGTCGCTTCTCTTGTTCGGCATCGCCGGAATCACCATATTCCTCGCAATCGGTCTCGGTCCCATCGCGATCGTGGTGCCGCTGACGACTGCGTATCCGGTCGTCGCAATCCTCGTTCGACGGCTCTGGATGGACGAACGGATGACGATGCCGCAGAAGGTCGCGGTCCTCTTCGCGATCGTCGGCGCCGCCCTCGCGAGCCTCTGAGGCGGCAGCCTTTTCCGCGGATGCCCATCTCGGGCCCCCGTGTTCCGCCCATGGCGCAGCTTCCCGCTGCGACGGTTCCTCGTCGCGTTCGGGATGAGCTACGTGGTCCTGAGCGGCCTCATCCTCTCGTTCGCGGTCCTGAGTCCGGATCCCCAGATCCGGAACGGTTGGGTTCTCATGGCAGCTGTCCCGCCGGCGATCGCCGTCGTGCCGATCACCTCAATCCTCAAAGGGGACACGCGACGGTCCTTGGTCTCCCTCGCCCTTCTGTACGTGCTGGGCCTCGGGCTCGTGCCCGCGATCACCTTGGTCTTCACGAATCAAGCCGCACCGTTCGAAGAACTCGTCCTTCAGACGGTCCTCCTGATTGGCGTGCCGCTGATCGCGTCCCGGTTCCTTCGGCGGTGGTCCCGCACCGCCGAGTTCCGGACCAGTGCGGTGAGCATCTCGTTCTTCTTCCTCGTGATCGCGATTGCCGGCTCGACTCGAGGTCCCTTGCTGGCCC
>VBMG01000161.1 GCA_005878485.1 Methanobacteriota archaeon
ACGGAGCGGCGCGCGGGCCTTGCTCTGACCCGAGCAACACCAGATAGAGGTCTCGGAAGAAACGACTCGTTTCAACGGGAAGCGAGCCGCTCTTCGTCAGGGAGACCATCGACTCCTTGATCGAATCCTCGTTCCAGCGTGACGATGCGGCCCGCCCTGCGAACGTCCGAAGCGCGTCGCGGTCTTTCGGATCGAGTTGGGAGGCGACCTCCGGGGACCAGGACTCGAGCAGCGCCACGCGGTTCTCGGGCGCGTGCGTCTCGACCCAAGCTCGCGCCTGGGCCAGGCGCCGCGAAATCCGGGCGCGTTCGAACTCGGTCGGTGCGCGGTCCAACATCCCCGTCTCGCGCATCCGTCGGAGGCACCATTCGAGGCGCCCCGACTCCGGGCTGATTTGGGATAGGAAGGCCGCGTGCCGGTACGAGAGCGCGAACGGTTGCGCGTTCGGCGGCCGCGAAAACTGAGCGAGCTCGTACGACCGCGCCTGGTCGTCCTCGTCCCCCTCGCGCTCGTCCGAGTAGAACGCGTCTTCCGCCCGATCGTACACGTCATGGTAGGCGTCGACGCGATACAGATCGAGGACCACCCGCCGAGGCAGCGGGTTGAAGGCGTAGAGGTACCGCAAGACTTCCGGATCGCCCACCTGGACCCACTGCGCGGGCGAGAAGCCGAGGAAGTCCGACGAGCCCATGTCGCCGAGGTCCTTCCCGTGGTCCGCGATGCCGACCCACTCGTACGGGATCCCCATCGGCGGCCGGAAGTGCATGATCGTCTCCGCGATCTTCGCACAGGATTCCCGCGAACCGCCCGGGGTCGCGTGGTCTTTCCCGAAGGGCTCGATGTCGACCCGGTAGACCTTCCAGAGCGCGGGCCATTCGAGGCGCCAATTCAGCTTGCCTTTCTCGATTGACGAGGTCCCTCGATGGCCGCAACGCTCGCATCGATACGAGGCGGACTTCCCTTCGATCGCCGTCGTGGTCGCGCCGATCGTCTTGCACTGCTCGCAGAACGCCTCGAACGGAATCCAGCCCGCGGGGTACGGGTGCCGGGCGCGGTACTTGTTCACGACCTCGCGGACCTCCTCCGCGCGCGAGGCGAGATCCCGCACGAGGGCTTGCATCTCCGGGTTCCGGTACGTATCCGTCGTCGTGACGATCCGGACGTTCGGCGCAAACCGGTCGAGGACCCCGCCGAAGTCCTGCCAGAAGTGCTCGACCCAATTCGCGTGACATCCGAAGGGATCGGGCACGTCGATGAGCCGCCGCCCGGCGTACTTCCGACCGTCCTCCTTCGTGAATTGCGAGACCTGGGCCTCCTTGGCCTTCCACTCATCTTGCGTATAGAGGACGAGGCTCTGGAGCGCGTTCCGGCCGTCCTCGTGCAGGCTGCGGGTGAGAAACTGGGAGAGCGTGATTTCGCCGCGCAGCCGGCCGACATGCTGGAGGCCGCTGACGCTGAGGCCCGCATTGACGACGAGATCTTTCTTCCCGCCGACGAAGGCCTTCGCATCAATCAAGAGGTCATCGTACCAATGCGTCAGCGGGTTCCACCGGGCGACGCACAGAGGAGGGGAGACCTAAAGGTTTGCGGGCTCGCGGGTCACGAGCCACATCACGCCGAGGAGCGCGGCGATTCCCGTCAGGAACCAAAGCCACCCCGGCTCTCCCGTTTTCGAGAGGGCAACCAGGAGGAACTCCAAGATGACACCGAGACCGAACAACACCGCGATCGCTTCGAGAAACGAGCGGTTCCGCAACGTCTGCCGCACCCTGGTCGACATCCTCGCACTCCCGCGGAGAACGATGGGCCGGGCGACGCCTTAACGATTTGGGTGAGGGTCTGAGCCCCCTGGCACGATCAGACCAAGAAGGCCAATCAGATCGATCGGGCACGAATCAGGGCGCGCAGGGGCACCCCGGCGATCTCGTCCTGAGCGGTCTTGTTCACGAGGACGACGGCCAGGACGACCGTCCCGCCCGCGTCGTGGACGTCGGAGATGGTCGCCTTGATCGTGTCGCCGGTCGAGACGACATCGTCGACGATCAGGACCTTCTTGCCCTGGGGGGATGCGTAGTTCGACGAAAACGCGCCGCCTTTCCCGTGGCGTTCCTGGCTGGGCCGGTAGATGATCAGCTCTCGCTCCAGCTCCTCGCTCATGAGCGCTGCGAGCGGGATTCCGTTGATCGCGATGCCCACGATGGAGTCCGCGTCCATCTGGCGCTTCTCGAGTTCCTCGAGCGCGATGTCCGACATCGCCGCGGCCATGAAGCCGATGCGGTTCCCGAAGACCCCCACGGACCGCCAGCCGATCTTCACGTCTTTCGGCGGTTCGCCGCCCTTCACGCCGCGGGTCAGTAGCCAGGTGACCGTTTCCGCCGACAGGTGCAATTCATCCGCGATCTCTTTCTCGGAGAGGCCTTTCTCCTTGTACTCCATGGCCCTCTTCGCGATCGCGTTCACGTCTTTCATCTGTCCTCGCACTCCAGGGCGCGCGATGCGGCACGCCGGATATCAAAGTATCGCACTCCGGCGATTCGTCCGCAGCGGCGGCTGCCGTCTAGAGCCGTCCTTTCTGCCACTTGCTGAGTTCCCGGACTTTGTGGTCGAAGACCTCGTGCATGTACTTCATCGGCAAGGAGCCCGCGTACAGGATCGTGTCGTGGAAGAGCTTGTCCGAGAATGACTTCCCCAGGCGCTTCCGCACGTCGTTGCGCAGTTCCAAGATGAGATGTTTTCCGATCAGGTAGGAAAGCTGGTACGCGGGATTGTACGTGTACCGCTTGACCTCGGCAACCGCCCCGGGCCGTTCCATGCCTGCCTCGCGAACGAGCAAGTCGACGGCCTCGTCGAACGTCATCTTGCCCGTGTGGAGGTCCACGTCGATGAGGATCCGGCACGCCCGCCAGATCTGGTCGAGGAGCTGCACGAACTTCGTCTTGGGGTCCGCGCTGAAGCCCTCCTGCTTCATCATGTCCTCGCAGTAATGCGCCCACCCTTCCGTTGTCTCGGTCGCATCCGCGAGGATCCTTGCGTACGACGGGTTGAGGGTCGCACACGTCAGCTGGAGATGGTGCCCCGGATAGCCTTCGTGGACGGCGGTGTTCCGCGTTCCTGCGTAGGAATGTTCGCGGAGCATCTCCGGTTTGTCCTCGACGGGGGTCACCATGTAGAACCCTTGCTTGTGGGACTCGAAACGGGCTGGCGAGTTGTATGCGGCGAAGGGGATCACGTGCCGCAGGTACGCGGGCGTCTCGATCACCGTGAGCTCCTCGTTGGCCGGGATCGTCGCGAGGTCGTGTTGGCGGATGAACGCCTTCGCGTCCGCCATCGCCTTTGCCGTGTAGGCCAAAGCCTCCTCGAACCGCGCGGGGTGGTCGGACTTCACGATCTCCTTCGCCTCCTCGACGGAGGCGCCCGGCCGGATCGCGGCCGCGACCTCGACGAGGGCTCTCTTGCTCTCCCGAAGATATTTCTTGCCGACCGCGTAAATCTCGTCGACTGGAAGCCCGAGCTCGCGGAGGCGGACGAGCTTCCGGAACTTCGCCCCGCCGATGCCGACCCGGTCTTTCGACCGCGGGAGGACGTCGGACTCGATCCACTTCCCGTACGCGCGGATCGCCTCGCCCGTCTTCGCGACGGACTCCTCGAGCCGGCCTCGGTCGGGACCCGCGAGGCTCTCTTTGCCCGTCGCCTCGATCACCTGGAGGAACCCGGGGAGCCGGGCCGCGGCCTCGAGGGAGATTTCCGACCAGATCTTGATGGGCGTACGGATGCGGCCCTTCGTCTCCTCGAGGAACGCGGGGGAGCGCTCGAGCCGCCCGATGATGCTTTCGAGCCGACGAGGCAGCGGCGCGAAGGCGCGCATGAAGAGCGGGAAGAGCGCGTCTCCCACGGTCTGGGCGCCTTGCGGCATGGACTGCCAGAGGCCGAGTTCCTCGGACCCGAAGATCCAGAGCCGGAACGCGTTCCGCATGACGCCCCAGTCGACGCGCTTGCCCGGAGAGAGGCCCTTCCGGTCGATCGCCTCGAGGCGTCGCAGGTATTCGACGATCCGGGCGCGTTCCTCGAGCTCTGCGTCGACCGTGCCCCTCGGCATCAGGTGATCGCGGCCGTGAATCCCGATGTACGTCGCGAAGATCGGATTCCATTCGACGTACCAATCGACGACCTCCTTCGCGAGGGCGTCCACGTCCGCGTCGGGCATCGGGTGGGCATCGCAGACTTCGGCTTTTAGTCTTGTCGCGTGCGCCTCACGCGGCGACCCGACGGCCGCTCTTGTCCCGACGGAAGTGGCCGAAGTCCTCGGACCCCTCGAGCTGCTCCGCGGTGAAGATCGGCCCGTCCACGCAGACGAGCTGGTCGTCGAGGGAACACGCGTCGCAGATCCCGATCCCGCACTTCATGTACCGCTCGAGGCTCGCTTGGACCGGGACGTGGTGTTTCCGGGCGAGGTCGACAACCGCTTTCATCATCCGCTCGGGGCCGCACGTCAGGACCTGGTCGAACTTCTCGCGCTCGACGAGCTTCTCGGCCAAGGCCGGCACGAACCCTTTGAATCCTCGGGAGCCGTCGTCCGTCGCGATGTGGACCTCCCCGCTCGCGTTCGCGCGTTCGACGAACAGGAGCTCGTTCGCGGCCTTCGCGCCGACCGCGGTCACGACCCGGGCGCCCTGCTGCGCGAACGACTCGATCGCGGCGATCATCGAGGCCATCCCGCTCCCTCCGCCGACGGCAAGGACCTTTTCCCCTTGCAGCCGAAACACGTTGCCGTACGGCCCACGGATGCCGATTCGGTCGCCCGCGTTAAACGCGGCAAGGATATGCGTCGCGTCTCCGTAGTCGCGGACCGTGATGCCCTTCACCGCGCCGAGGTAGGAAAGGGCCATCGGGAGCTCGTCGTACCGGGGGATCCAGACCATCAGGAACTGACCGGGCTGCCCGCCGAGGTCCGCGCGAAAGCGGTACGTCATCGTGGTGGGCGTCTCCCGCACGACCTCGAGGAGCGGGACGACCTGGATCCTAGGCATGGGCGACCCCGATCGCCTCCGGGACGGAGCGGAACCCGGCGTCCTCCAGGAGGGACGCCATTTCTTTCGTGATTTCGTTGAAGACCCCAAGTCCTTTCGAGATGATCGCCGTGCCGACCTGCACAGCGCTCGCGCCCGCCATGATGTACTCGAGCGCATCCCGGCCGGACCCGATGCCGCCGACGCCGATCACGGGGATGTGGACCTTCTCGCAGATGTCGTACACCGCGCGTACGCCGATCGGGCGAATTGCGGGACCGCTCAGGCCGCCGAAGCGATTCGCGAGCGAGGGCATCTTCAGCTCCGGCGTGATCGCCATCGCCTTCAGCGTGTTGATCGCCACAATCCCATCGGCTCCGCCCTTCTCTGCGGCGACCGCGAACGTGGTGATGTCTTGGACGTTCGGAGAGAGCTTCGGGAAGACGGGAAGGGAGACGACATCCTTGACCGCGCGTGTGAACTCCTGGACCGCGTCCTCGTGCTGCGCGATCTCGGTGCCCAAGCCCTTTGCGTGGGGACAGGACAGGTTCAGCTCGATCGCCTTCACGCCGTACGTGGCCATTTTCGCCGCCACCGTGGCATATTCGTCCGCGTCCTTTCCGAAGACGGACCCGATGACAACCGCCCCCGCGGCGTGGGCGCGCTTCACCTCCCGCTCGTACTCCACAATGCCCGGGTTCGGGAGGCCGACCGCGTTCAAGAGGCCGGCGTCGAGCTCGACGATCGTTGGATTCGGATAGCCTTCTCGCGGCTGCGGCCCGATGCTCTTCGTGACCACGGCTCCCGCCCCCGCCTCGTAGACCCGGGCCATGGACCCCCCCGTCTCATCGAGAAATCCGGAAGCGAGCATCGTCGGGTTCCGGAGTCTCACCCCGGCGACCTCGGTCCGGAGGTCTACCATCGGACGGACCGAAATGACGGACGTCCTAAAGCCTTTGGGTGGCCGAGACGCGCGACCCCACGAGCCCGAGGCATTTGCATCGCTCCGTCGTCCCCTACCC
This sequence comes from Methanobacteriota archaeon, assembly GCA_005878485.1. Lineage (GTDB taxonomy): Archaea > Thermoplasmatota > Thermoplasmata > RBG-16-68-12 > RBG-16-68-12 > RBG-16-68-12. The sequence goes on from VBMG01000161.1 coordinate 6,029, forward strand.
CTCGGGGGCCGACTCTTCAGATCTCCTTTCGCATCACAACGTTGCTCTCTCCGAAAGGGGCTACAATCTTGAACCCCTCTCTCTTGAACATGGAGATCGTTCCGAGGTATTCCCGATACGCTCCCCACCGAACGATTGGATAGGCCTCGACGAGACCCCCTCCCTTTTTTCTTATGGCTTCCAGGGCGCCTTTCAATGCTACGCTCGCGACCCCCTGTCTGCGATGTTTCCGATCAACGACGAAGCAAGTGATTCTCCACAGTCTCTTGACGTCGCCCTTAGGCGCGAGCCCTCGGTAGCTGGGGTTGCTGTCGATGCGAGGAAGCTCCTCCATCGACCCGTACTGGCACCATCCCACGGGATCCCCGTCTGAGTAGACAAGGATCCCATGCGAGCGTCCGTTCGCAACGAGTTCTCGCTTTTGTCGGCGGTTCCTTTTGGCTTCCTCAACCCTGGAAATCGGTCGCTTGCGTACTGCCCGGGAAGCATCTGGATGATGGTACAGGCACCAACAGATATACGCGCCTGGGGCCGGACGTTTCTCGAAAAGCCTCTCAAAGTCAGGCAACGTCTCCGATGCCAATTCCTTCGTCGAGTACCCCGGAGCTTCTGGCGCCACGGTGCCGGAGCAATGGTCGAACGACTTACCTAACGATTTCCCTTGGCGTCGTGTCGGCGTTATGAAGGGACTGGAGGGCTTGAGTCGGCCCGGAACCGCCGACTCCTCACCTCTCCCCCGAGAACCTTTATGCGGACCGCTCCGCATCCGATGAAGGATGCGTGTCGCGGACCTCGGGCTCGATCCCCGAATCGT
>VBMG01000115.1 GCA_005878485.1 Methanobacteriota archaeon
CAACGGAGGACCGGAGCGGCCTCCGGAGTGGCGACGAAATACCTCGCGCGGCCGGATGCCTCGACGGTCGGGATTGTCGGCACGGGATGGCAGGCGGAGAGCCAGCTGGAGGCTGTCTGCGCGGTCCGCTCGATCCGGCGGATCCGCTGCTACGGTCGGGACAAAGCCCGTCGCGAGGCCTTCGCGAAGAAGATGGCCTCCCTCCTCGGGGTGACCGTCGACGCGGCGGGATGGCCCGAAGAGGCGATCCGGGAGGCCGACATCGCCATCGCGGCGACGAACGCGCCGCGTCCCGTCGTCCAAGGAGAGTGGCTGCGAAGCGGCTGTCACATCAACGCAATTGGAGCGAATCGCCTCGAGACGCGGGAGCTCGATGACGCCGCGGTCCGTCGATGCGCGTTCGTGGCGACCGATTCAATCGAGCAGGCGAGGGAGGAGAGCGGCGACCTCGTCGAGCCGATGAAACGTGGACTCCTCACATGGGACCGCGTCCACGAGATTAGCGAAGTCGTCGCCGGCAAAGTCCGCGGGCGGACGAACGCCGACGACATCACGTTGTTCAAATCCCACGGGATCGCGATTGAGGACGTCGCGGTGGCCGCCCTCGTGTACCAGCGCGCACGGGACAGGGGAATCGGGAAGTCCATCTCCCTCTGAGGGCCGCGAACCCAGTCAAAGGAGAGGATTGGACGCGGTGACGTCGCGGTCTCGGCGACGCATGTGGTGCGCCCCTATAGACTTCGAATGGAAAAGAAGTGGGCTTGACCGAATTCGGGCCAAGACGAACTCCCGTCTGCAAGAGACCGCGGACGAGGACAACATCGCCCCTGTCATGGCGTGTTGCTGACATGCATCCCTGCTACTCCGCAAGACCCTTATAGACTGCGCCTGATACGATGTAACATGAAGGCGGCACGACTTTTCGCTTACGACAAACCGCTCCGGCTCGTGGACGTCGAGACACCGCGCCTCAAGAATCCGGCCGACGTACTCGTGCGGGTGACGGGGGCCGGGGTCTGCCACACGGATTTGCATATCGTCGAAGGCGTTTGGAAGGAAAAAGTCGAAGTGTCCTTGCCGTACACCTTGGGGCACGAGAACGCGGGAATCGTGGAGGAGGTCGGTCCCGCCGCAACGTCGTTCCGGAAAGGGGAGAAGGTCATCCTCCATCCCGTGATCACAGATGGCCTCTGCCGAGCCTGCCGGATCGGCGAGGACATGCATTGCGAGAACCTCGTGTTCCCCGGGATCACCGCAGACGGTGGCTTCGCACAGTACATCCGAACCTCCGAACGGTCTCTGGTGCGGCTGAACGAGCTCGAGCCCGCGGACGTCGCCCCGTTAGCCGATGCGGGGCTCACCGCGATTCGTGCGGTCAAGAAAGCCGCGAGCCGGACGACTTCCGGGAGTCATGTCGTCGTGCAAGGCGTCGGCGGCCTAGGGCATATTGCCCTCCAGCTCCTGCGCTGCATGACGAACGCTTCGATCACTGCCTCGGACGTCGTGGAAAGTAAGCTCCGCCTGGCGGAGAGAATGGGCGCCCACCGCGTCATCGATGCCCGAAGGGACCCCGTAAAGCAGGTGATGGATATCACCAAGAACCGGGGCGCGGAGGTCGTGATCGATCTCGTCGGGAACGATCAAACCCTAGCCAACGGAATGAGGATGCTCCGAAAGGGCGGGTCGTTGATCATTGTCGGCTACGGGGGAACAGCGAGCCTGAAGGCGATCGACATGATCTTCTCCGAGTTCTCCGTTCTCGGCAGTCTGGTTGGAAACTGGGACGAACTCCGCGAGCTCATCGAGCTTACGCGCCAAGGCAAAGTCCGCGTCATCACGCAGAAGGGCAAGCTCGACGAGGTCAATGAGATGCTCGAGCAATTGAAGAAGGGGACCCTCGAGGGCAGAGGCGTTGTGATTCCCTAGGCAGCCCTTCCCGCTCTGCCATCCGCTGAAGTTGCGTGTGCTCCACGAAAGCGCAATCGACGCCGCGAAGGGACGACGTCTCGAGTCACTTCGGCGCGCACCGGGGTTGTACCGGGCGGACCGACGGGACTACCCGGCTATGGGAGGGGGCCACAAGAGAAGCATCAGATAAATCGTACCGAGGATGAAACCCACGATGGCGAGGAGAAGCAAAGGCAGCCCCCGCTCGCCGACGACGCGCGGGAGGTAGGGAATAACCACTTTCTTTCCGGTGCCCAGGTACGAGAGCGCGTTGATCAGTAGGAAGAAGAGAAAGACGACAACACCCAAGACGACGCCTACCAGCGCAGCCTGCCCGCTGAAGAGTTCCGGCCCGGTATCGAGGCCGGTCGGTTCGAGGATTTGGAGCGAGAACATCAGCGCCACCCCCGGATTCGTCTTCGGGAGCCAATATCTCTAGAATATATCAACGTCGGGATTGGCTCGACAACCCGATTCGCGAAGTCTAGGGCGAGGTGGGCTTTGGCCTGCGACGCACGCGAATCCTCGGTAAGAACATTGGAGTCTTGTCGGCGTACGCCTGAAACCGGACTCCGAACGCCTCCAACAACACGGCTTCTTCCCGCTTCGCCTGCCGGTAATACAGCACCGCGAGCAAGGGCCACATGATCGCCGTCGGAATCGTGGGCCACACGACGAACTGACCGAGGGTCACTAGGAGGAATCCGAGGTACTGCGGATGCCGGACGACGGTGTAAATCCCCTCCGTGACGAGGACCGTTCCCCGCTTGAAGACGATCTCCTTCCAGCCCTTGTAGATGAGGATGAGACCGATAATCACGAGGGGGGAACCGATCAACTGACCGTATAAGAACACGTAACCAATGAACTGGGGCTCGACCGCGTAGCCCACGCTCGAGAGGAAGTAGACGGTGAGCGGGAAGCCGAACATCTCGGAAAACAGAGAGACCATGAACGCTACGTAGGTGCCGTGGGACTTCCATGAATCCTTGATACGCACCGGCGTAAGGAACAGGAAGAGTGTGACAAGGAGGATATTGAAGAGTGCGATGAGCCAAAAGTTTCTCGGGAGGGGTGTCCCAGTGATTTTCGTCAGCGAGCCTAGCCCCACGTACACGGCGACGCTGGCGACGATCTGATCGAACGCGATCAGCCCGACGATAATCAAGCCCACGATAGCCGCAAACGCGAGGGTAATCCTCTTGTCCGAGGTCCGGCGGTCCATCCCCTGCGTGGCGGACGACGAGGTCATTGTCTCGGAGGCCGATTCCTCAGGAACTCTTCTCGGCCTCCTCAAGGTAGTACTTGGGAATCGGCGTCATCGTCTGCTCCAAGATCTCTGGATACCGCCGACGCCTCTCCGGGAGCCACGAGACGATGAGCAGGACGGAACCGATGAAGAGGATCGGAAGCCCGATGATCTCCGCGGTGATCGCTGAGCCTTCACCGTGAGGGGCCCGCACGACGAACCACTGCGGAAGGCTTGCGATCGTCGCTCCGGCAACGCAGAAAAGCCACCCGAGATACCCCAATGGGATGAGGCTCATCTCGCCCTTTTGGGTCAGGCTCATGTCTTCGCCCCCCGGCGGGTCTCCCATCGGGCGTACCACCACATGAAGCCGATGAAGGCGAAGCCGAGCACGACTTGGCCCACGAACCCGGCCACGGCCCACGGCCAGGGTGCGAGGAGGAGGAACGTACCCGAAAAGGGCGAGCGTTCGACCGTGACCCCCGCGAGCGGCTCGACGACGGGTCCGTTGGCGTCCGTGAAGACGCCGTACAACGTTGGACCACCCGCGGGAATGTTGGGGAGCACGGTCGGCGCCGCCGGGATGTTCCCTACGTTCTGCACGGAGACGCCTACATGGAGGTGACGGAAGTTCGGTTGGACCGATCGCACCACCAAAGTCGCGCTGTACACGGTGTTCGGAACGAGCTCAAACGAAGACGAACCGATCCATTGACGTCCGCTCCCACTGTCGATGTAGCGACCGATCGTGGCAAAGTCGAGACCGAGCCTCGTGATCCAGAACAAATCCCCTCGCACGACCACGTTGGCGACGTACCGGAAAGACCACGTGATTACGAGGTATTCCCCCGTGTTCATCGCGATCGTCGGATATCCGGTGGCCCCGGCCTGACCAATGACGGTCCGGGTTCCACCGCCGGTCAGCGGAAGAGTTTGGGTCGCATAGTAGGTGTATACGGGAGCAGCGACCACTTGGACGTTTGCGTATGCCACGTCCCAGTCGACCGACGTCTCTTGTTCATGAGCCCGAGCGCCCCCGGGGAACGCGAGAAGCCCCAGCAATATCAGACCGATGCCGATGATCAGCGCGATCGACGGCGGTTTCATCGTCTCACCTGCCTCCCTGCCGGGCGAGAGCCGCGTAGAACTTCTCCGAGTTCTTCATCCACTTCAACACAAAATAAGCGGTCGCGAGGCCGGCGAGGACCCACGATGCGGTCCCGACAATCGCGTTGACGTTCACGTCGTACCAGACGTCCGGGTAGAGGACCATCGAGCTCACGCCCCCGCCGGTCCGACGAAGCGCTTGATCGTCTTCTCATAGCCGAAGAAGATCGCCCTGAGGAAAATATACGTGAACCCGGACCAGACGACCCCCATGATCCCCATGAAGCCCGTCATGATGACGTACGGGTCGTAGAACGATTTGTACGGCAAGGGCCACGTGAACCCTTCGGCGATGTACGACGGGATGGGCGCTTTGGGGATGACCATCCGGATCAGGGACCACACGGGCATGTTGTGGATCCCGCCCGTGAGCGGATCCGGAAGTCCCACGTTCGTCATCAAGAAAGGCACGTTCAGGAACAAGAAGTGGCCGGGGACGACGAGCACGCCGGCCAAGAAGCAAGAGATGAGGACGTACAACCCCATGTGCTTCTTGAGTCCGAACAAGATGAGCGTGAAGTCCGTCGCCATGGCCGGCAGCAGGTAAGAGGGCAGCTGCACGTAGTTGAAGGGATAGTTGTTCATCCCGACGTAGAACAGCTGGACCATCAGCGTGCGCTGCAGGAACCAGAACATGAGGACCAGGGTCGCGCCGAAATAAACCTTGAAGAACTTGTTGAACACCCAGGAGTAGACTGGGAAGTGGACTGCGACGATCCACGTATACACGAACGGCGCCCACGCGTAGTCCTTCCAGTCGATCCAAAACTCCCAGTCGCCGACGCCGATCTGGGAGCTGACCGAAAACATGTTCTGCGAGAAAATCAGCGTCGCCGTGAAGGCGATGAAGGTGATGACCCTCGTCGTGAAGAAGGGAGCGCGCACCGTCTCTGGTGCCTCAGCGGTAGCAGTGGCCATGAGCTCCCCCCTACCTTCTCGCGACGGGCCGACCCGCCCGCGCTGGCACGCCGGTCGGGGCTGGCGCGGGCACCTCCACGGGGACGAGCTCCTTGGCCCGGGCCTCGAGTTGACCGAGGCGGTGCAACACCCGGGCGACCTCCGGCACGCCTACGGCATAAATGAACATGAACGTGAGGACAAAGTTCCAGTGGGTCGGCATCGAGAAGAATTCCTCCCGGAAGAGGAAGATGTGACCGATTTCGTTGGTGAGCATCGAGCCGAGGGTGAATCCGAAAACAGTGATTGGGAAGACCCACAACGTGATTGGGATGTCACCCCGAATATAGGGTTGCGCCTTTTTCAAAGCATAAAATTGGAACACAATCGCCTCGAACATCATCAAGGCGAAGAACGGCCCGAAGATCATCAGGTGGGGCGGCGTCCACGTCGAGTCCCGTACTAAGAACGAATGTTGCGCGGGATCCCAGATCACCGGGATCGCGACGGCGTTGTACGTGACCGCCGTGATCCACCACATCCACATGAGGTTTCGAAGTGCCCTTCCTTCATCCGCGACACTAAAAGCCGGCTTCGTAGCAGACGCAGACTCCTCCATCGAACCTCCTCCTCGGCATGCCACCCTCTGACATGCTCGACCCGGAAACCTATCCTGGGTCATAATGGTTTCTCTATCCCCGCGAGCGAGGCCCGTGCATCGACAATGGCGCTGTTGTACCGTTACGAGGAACCTCAACCGTCGCCAGATGACGATCCCCCTTCCCGGCGGAGCCCCGGAAATGATCTCGAGTGCGACGGCGAGGGCATCACGTACTTGGGTCGAAGGAACAGCGGGACGGTGCGAGTTGGTGCGCGGCCGCGGACCCCAGGACCGCGTCATTGCCGTCAAACGATCGGATCCGGCCGGTCAATACCGAGTTATCGCCCAACGGTAATCATTAAATGACTCGTTCGCGAATCCCGGTCCGAGGGGGAGTAGTTACATGGCCGTTTCAACAGACATCGTGGGCTTGGGTCTCATCGGATTTTCAGTGAACTGTCTAATGGTTGTGTTCAACACAATCGGAATCGAAAAGAAAGATACTGACAAGCTAGCCGGGGGATGGGGGCTCGCGCATCTCTCTCTTGGCGCGATGATGGTCCTTGTCGGGGTCGCGACCTTCATGAGTGATCCCGTGGCTGTCCCGAACCTCCCGGCCATCTCAGGATTCTTTGGGATTGCATTGGTCTTCTACGGTTTCTTCTGGGTCTTCCTTGGAGCAAGCCTGGTGCGGGGGGCTGATCTACGGCCCATCGGCCATGTCTCCATCGGCTTCGCTATCGTTGACCTATGGTTCCTCAATTCATCCTTGAAGTTCACCGCCCTTACCGGCGGAAAATACGTGAGCCTGACGATCCTCCTGGTGGTCCTGACGGTCGTGTTCTTCGTGCTCTACGCCGGAGTCCACGGAAAGGCAGTGGCATTCAAGGTGAACGCGGTCCTGCTGATCATCCTGGCCTTGCTGGGATTCTATCTTGCTTTCAGCCTGATATATCCGGGCGGGTACGTTCCGTTCTAGAAATCGGGGCCACTCAGAACCGTTCCGCCATCTCGATGGCCGAGCTGCCTTCACGCGGAGGTCCGCGATCCGGATGGCTATGGCTCTTCGCGATTGAGCCGGGACTCAAGCAGCGCCCGGCATAGTTCAGCGTTCAGGCTGAAGTTCGCTTTCGCTAGTCGACCGGCAATCAGTGTCGAAACGAATTCGTCCTCCGGGGGAGGGTTCCCGTCGAGATCCCAGACGATGAGGCAAGTCGGCGTCCGACCGAGCCCATCGAGGAAACTCAAGTAGCGGGCGACACGCCTCACGTCCGCGGGGTCGGTGATCGGAACAATTCGCCCTCGGGAATTCACGACAAACGTATCGCCGTCGGCGGTCACGTCCTGACGAGACAACTCCGGGATTTCTTCGGCAACGAGTCCGGATCTCACTAAAGCGGCCGCCATCGAATACAAACGACTTCGGAGCGCTCGCGTCCGGATCATCCGGTTCAGTTCGACCAGGTCGCCGCGGGCCTCGGAGTCATAACACTCCGAGAACGACTTCCCTGCGTTGATGGCCCCGTTGATTCGGTCCGAGTCGTGATGGCCTCCCAGCGTCAGGCGCATCTCTTTGACTCCCGGGAGCTTGGACACGACGTCACGCGCCTCTTCCAACATCATGTACACGAAATTAGGGGAGCACCAGAACGTTGAGGTGACGAGATCCACGGAGACCCGCCCGTCCTCCGAAACGGAGAGATTCTTGACGAACCCCAACTCGGTGATCGGTTCGTCGAGTTCCGGGTCTGTAACCGTCGACAGCGCCCGAAGAACGCTTTCTTTGAGGTCGGCTTGGGCATCCTGAGCCATCATACACCTGGAGCGACGGGGCTCCCTACCGCGCGAGGGGCGCTCCCTTCTTCGCGGCCTCGCCCACTCGGATCGTTCCCGGCTCAAGGTGGAGTTTCTTCGTGAGCTCATCGTTCTTCAGTTTCTTCTTCTGCTCCTCGATGTCGATGCCCCAGACCTTGGCGGCGTTCTCTCCCAGGATCTTCTTCTTGATGTCCATCGTGAGATCGACCCCGAACTCTTTCTTCAAGTCCTCCGGGAGTTCGAAGTTCAGGAAGTCTTCGATGACCCATTTCGGATGCCACAGCGCGTAGTCCGCGCTGAAGAGGATCCGGTCCGGGCCGAGCCAGTACAAGAGGTTCGCCATCATCTCGGCGAAGTACCTCGGCCGCGTGTGAACGAACGCCATCGCCACGGCCATGCCCGCATAGATGTTCTTGTCCTGCGTGGCAACCCAGCAGAAGTCGTCCAGTCGGGGGAGTCCGATGTGCGTCACGACGAACTTCATGTCGGGGAACGAGGTCGCCGCCGTGTCCACGTCGCCGATGTCGAAGGCATCCTTGTCGAGCGGCCAGACCGTGGGGCCCTTGTGGGCTACCTGCACGTTGATCCCGAGCTCCCGGTTTCTCTCGAGGAAGTCGAACGCTTCCTTCGAATCGAGCCGCCAGCCCCGCGAGACCCCGCCATTCTCCTCCTTCCATTCCGCGGTGTAGAGCTTCACGTTCCTCATTTGGAATGGCCGGATGCGGAACTTCCGCACCTGTTCTGCCAGCAGGGCCTTCCCAGCCTCGCCGTCGCGAGGATCCCACCGGCTACCCATGACGAGCCGATCGGGCCACTTCGTGACGTACCCGCTGATCGCGTCGACGTTGCTGAATCCCTTGTGATAGAAGTACATCAACGTCTGCGGTTCGAATATCGCCATGTCGACATGGCCGTCTCCGAAGACATCGCGGAGGGCCTTCTCCTCGCCGTAGTAGGCATACGTGTCCCAATCCCACACGTATTCTTTCGGGCTGAGCGCCCTCGTGTAGTCGTAGAAGCAATTGATCCAACCCTTGGCGAGGTCGGGTCGCAGCCAGTTCTCCTTGGCCGCGTTCCAAATATGGAAGTGGTAGTCGACGACGAACATGTCATGCTTCTTTCCGTCGGGCGTCTCAGCGATGATCAAGTAAAGCCTCCCCTACCATGGGCGCATGAACGGACCGGCGCGTCTTAAAACTTGTCTCCCGCCCAGGCCCGGTGGCGTATCGGGATGGATCGTCCAACCGTCGAGTCGCCAATTGCGTCGTCTCCGCTGAGGGGTGGATCGGCCAAATCGCGCAAGGGTTATGATAACACGCTCATTTTGGCCCATCGATTCGACGAGGGGTTGCGTGGGAATGGTTTCGCCTCAGGCGATGGACCAGGGTGGTCAGGGTGTCGGCGACGCGGGCAGAACGAAGGGACGGATTCCCTCTGGCTCGTGGGGAACGTGGACCCTGGACCGCGTCCTCGTCATCGCGGGGTTTGCGGCCGCAGTATTGGCCGTCGTCGTACTCGGTACCGTCGATTCAGCCTTGGTCGGACCGTTCCTGATCATCCTGCTCCCAGGAATGGTCTCCACCGGCCTTCTCCTCTGGAAGCCGCGACGCGGGTTCTATTTGATAGCTGGGTTCGCGAACTCGCTGCTCGCCATCAGCGCAATCCCGTTCGGCCTAATTGGAGCGCTCGCGAACCCCCTCGTCGGGCCGGTCTACAATGCGGTCGTGCTCTCGGTGTTGTCCCTGATCCTCGCGTTGCCCGCCGGGGTGTTGGGTTTCCTGAGGGGGCGATCTGGTCTCGTTGAGCGATCCCTCGCCGAAGGAATCCGCAGCCTCCAAGGTCTCGCGGTGATCGCGGTCATCGCGCTGAGCGTCGGAGCCATGGCCGCCGGCTCTCTCGCCTACCAGAATCTGAACGCGCCGCCCGGGCCCACGGGCCCGTCATATGACATGACCAATTTCGTCAACGTCTCGATGGCGGCTTCGAACTCAAGATTCTCTCCAAACGCGATCAACATCACGTCGTGCGTCGTGACGCGCATCACCATCTTGAACGAGGATGACATGCCACACACGTTCACATACACGAACAACCAGACGACGTACAGCCACGACTTGCCGGCGGGCAGCACGACCCGGTTCTTTGTGCTCTTCGTCGGACCCGGGACGGTGCTCTTCCAATCTGTCGCTCCCGGGGATTCGGGCATGAACGGGACGATTACGGTCGTCTCCCCATAGCACAGGGCGGGCGGGAGGGACTGCAGCTCCCGGAGCGACGCGGCGTGGATCCTTGGACGGCGTACTTCGGCGTTATCGTGAGGGAGCGCAACCACCGCGTGGGCCGGTTCGTCTGCTTGGGCCTCAACGAGATTCCGGAGCGCGCACAGGACGGCCGAATCGGGAAACCCATCCCCCCGTAATCGCGCTAGAAGTCAAGCGGAGTCCGGAGGTCACGGCTCCGTCTCGCGGAGGCGCTCGAGGTATCGACTCACCGGGTTGAAGAAAATGAAAACGGTCGGCAAGGCGAGGTAAATGAGCAGGGCGACCGTCGTGTTCACGAAGGATACTGCGATGGCCACCGGGGTGATCACCGGGCCGATCGCGAGCCAGACGCGCACCTTGTGGACCAGCGCTAGATCCAGGCCCGGTTCGATCAAGCCCCGGTCTCCGGTCAGGTACCACCAAATCAGGTAGCCAAGCGCCGCCAACAACCCGAGGACGGCACCGTACAGGCTGAGGGCGATGGGGTCTCCAGGATATGAGCCCAAAAGGGACGCTGCGAACGGGACCAGGGCGATGCCCATGAGGAAGAGAATGTTCAGCCACACGAGCGTGCGGTTCACGCGCAGGACGAAATGGAATACCTGGTGGTGGGCGAACCAGTAGACTCCCAGGACGATGAAACTGATGAAGAATGTCGCGAACCGAGACCACAGCGCGACCAGGTCATCCGCCAAACCCCCCGTGCCAAGCGTCGGGGGAGGGCGGAGTTCCAGGACGAGGATCGTCATCGCGATGGCGAAGACCCCGTCGACCAGGGTCTCGAGACGATTCTTCGGCAGTCCGTGGACGTTCGGCCTCAATGGTCCGTGACTCCGGGACGAAGGTTCCGTAGTACTCTTGGACCAACGTCCGCAGACGGGATTCACCGGATGGGACAAAAGGCCATCGCGGGGACCGGCGTGCACCTTCCAAACGAACGTTCAAGTCCCGCCTAGCGATTGGACTATAGGGGGTCTTCCTGTCCTACTTCCTCGACTTCGATCACGTCGTTGGGGATACGACTCCGGACCGGGCGTACGCCATCGTTGAATTCTGGCTTCGCGAGGAGAAATCGAAGGTCAAGGAGTCGGAGCCGCCGACTCGGATCGTCGCGGCGCACGGGCGCGCCCTCCAGCCGATGGGATGGAGGAAGGATGCGCGAAAGACGATTGCCTTCGAGCTGGCGCCCGAGGGTTCGAACGTAAGAATCCGGGTACGCATCACCCCGGCGGCCCTGAACGCCACCGATGTTCGCATGCGGTCCGACGAGGCCCGCGCAAACTGGAGCGAACTCCTGGCCGACCTCTGGACCCGGTTCGGGGAAACGAAGGCGGCAATCGAGGCGACCCAGACGGCGCCCGTGGACTGGAATGCCTCCCTCCGGGCCGGTAAGGGCACGGTGCTCGTGGGTGTTGTCCTCCTTGGCATCGGCATTGCGATCACCGCGGCCGCTTTCGCTTCCGGCTTCGTGTGGTTCGGCACGGGATTCATCGTCGCGGGCGTGCTCTCCCTGATGTATGGTGCGATGACGGTCGTGTCCGCAAGGCGGCGGCTCTTGTCCGGGGGACTCCGATCAGGCAAGTGACTCTCGGAGCACGGTCGGTCCGCAGCGGATCGCCCCCAATCTCGGCGTCTCGGCTGTGGAGGAACACTCACCGAGTTCGGCGAGTCACTTCCGGCGGTGCACCGCGATCAAGCGCTCGACGTACCCGACGAAGCCTCCCGCAGACACGTAGTTCTGAGGATTTCGGAAGAACGGGCATCCGAGGGCCGCCGATACGGCGCCTACGGCGATGAACGCGAGAAGACCCAACGCCTTCCAGTTCGGGCGCTTCATCGGCGTCCCTGATTTCCGCGCGCATAGATAGCCTTTCGCCTCGATGCGTCGCGGCGGGGCATCCGAATATCCCGCACCCGCGCGGGAACGCCGATGGTCCGGACCCCCGACGACTCACGCAGGCCGGAGGAACAATGGGTTCCGAGAGAAAGTTGACTTGCATCGAAAGGAGTGGGCTCGACCGGATTCGAACCGGTGACCTTCGCCATGTCAAGGCGATGTCATAGCCGCTAGACCACGAGCCCGCGACGCGGCCTAACTCCGCGTGTCCCTTAAGACTTTCTGGACCTTATTCCATCGGCGCCCACAGGATCGTCAGCATCTTCACCTCGCGGCCGCCCATGGGCCGGAGCGCGGACCATCGGATGAGCTCACTTCGACAACATCGATACAATCGCGCGGCAGAACGCAGGCAAGTCCCCGGGATGACGGGATGTGATGAAGGTCCCATCGACAACGCATTCCTTGTCGACCCAGGTCGCGCCCGCGTTGATGCAATCGTCCTTCACACTGGCGTACGACGTCATCCGGCGACCTTTCACGATCCCGGAACTAATCGGCACCCAGGCCGCGTGGCAGATCGCGGCGACGATTTTGGCGTCCCGGTCCATCGTGCGGACGAAGTCGAGGACTTCCTTGTGCCCTCGGAGTCGATCGGGTCCCGCGACGCCGCCCGGGATGATCACGGCATCGAACTCTTTCGCATCGAGAGCGCCGACGGTCGTGTCGACTTCGCACGGATACGAATGCTTCGAGGTGTAGGTCCGTTTCTCGTGTCCCGCGAGGATGACGTCCGCGCCCGCCTCGAGCATCCGGTAGTACGGCACCCAGAGCTCGAGATCCTCGTATCCGTCCTCCGCGAGCACGACGATTTTCTTCCCGCCCAGCGTCATGGGCCGTGCATCGCGGGCGACGGCCAAATGCTTTGCGGCACCGCGCGACGAGCGGGCCCACCGCAACCGATATGAAGCCTCACGGCTTCGACGCGGCCGCTGAGGATGCGACATGACGTCGAAGGACAACTTCGAGTTCGCGCACGCGCACCGCAACGAGGTGGCGTGGATGTCGCAGAACACGAACACGCTCCCCGTCCACCCGGCCATCCTCGATGCGATTCGGGCGAGCGCGGACGAGCAGGAGTTCAACCTCTACCCGCGCAAGGCGGGCGTCGTCGGCTTGTCCGAGGCGATCAAGGAGGACCTCCGTCTCGATGACGTCGAGATGATCCTCACGAACGGCGGGATCGAGGGAGAATACATCGCGACCCGTGCGCTCCTGAAAGCGGGAGACGAGGTCCTCTCGACGGACCCCGCCTTCCTCCCGATCCACGACCAAGTCGCCATGGCGGGCGCCCACGCGATCGAGGCGGACATCTACCGCGCGCCGTACGTGCTGACACCGGAACACGCCCTCGAATCGGTCACCCGCGGGACGAAGCTGCTCCTCGTCATCGACCCGAACAACCCGCTCGGCTCCGGATACAGCCGGGCGCAGATCGCAGGCCTCGCAGAAATCGCGCGGGACCGTGGGCTCTGGCTCATCGACGACATCACGTACCGCGACTTCAACGCGGACCATGTCCTCGCGACCGAGTTCTATCCGGAGAAGACCCTCCTCTCCTATTCGTTCAGCAAGGCGCCGGGTCTCGCGGGGATGCGAATCGGAGCGATCCTCGGACCACCCGCGGCGATTCAATCCCTGCGAAAGTACGATACGAACGTGCTCGGCGTGAACGTGCTCGCCCAGCGAGCCGCACTCGCGGCGCTACGCACGAAGAAGGCCTGGCTGCCCGGCGTGCGGAGGACCTGCGAACGGAACCAGGAGACGATTCGCCGGACCGTCGCCAAGGTCGACGGGGCCTCGCTGCCGGTATATCCCTCGAAGGCCAACATGTTCGTCATCGACCTCGCTCCGACCGGCGTGAACCCCGAGGCCGTCGAGGAACGGCTGCTGCTCGACCACCTCGTGCATACGCGCGCGGGCTCGTACCTATCGAAGAAACACGGAGGCAAGTTCCTCCGCGTCTCCTTCACTGTTTCGGACGCGGACTGCGCGCGGTTCGCCCAGGCGTTCCCTGCGGTGATGGACAAGCTCGCGGCGTGACCCCGACAGAATCATAACGGCGGACGACCGTGAGGGACCGAGACGATGGGATTCCTCCAGGAACTCGCAGGCCGTGTCGAAGAGGTCGCCGCGGCGGGCGGGAAATTCGCCGATGCGTTCGTACGGACCGCCGGGGCCACGCTCTCGGGGGCGCTCGCCTTCGTCGACCGCGAGATCGGATATGCCCAGCGGGCCGCGAAGCGGAAGACCGACTCGAAGGTGGAAAGCCGCCGACGTCCGGATGACAAATAGGAAACCCGAACCGCGCAGGCATCTCGTTGCCGACGGACGGGCACACGGGTCTGCGAGAGAACGACTCTATGGATTGCGGTTCATTCCGATGACGGTTGACTCTGCGGGCAGCCTTATGGGCTGCTCTCCGGCATCTCCAGTCCGGTCAGCCCGATCGGCCGTGACTCTTTTCGAGGCGGTGTACGCTTCTTAGGCCTGGACATCTTGGCTCTCTCCTGCGGCGGATGCCGGAGGTGGGCCTCCGCACGACCGATGTCGTCGAATTCCGCCTTGCAGGTGCACCGGTAAACGGTCTTCTCTTCGACGTAGATACTGTGCGCTTTCATTGTCGTCTCTCCGGCTCGCCCACCTGCGTCTCCCGCACTTAAAGAATATTGCAAGAATATCGACTTTGGAACGAAAGAGCGGAAGCGGTCTCCGTAGAACCCGGCGCGCGGAGGCGGCTTGCCTCCTGTGCGTGGCTCTGCGGGCGCGAAAGCTACTTAGCGGCCGGTCACCCTAAGGGCTCCATCAGGGGCGATCGAGTGGGCAAATCGGAGTATCTTAACTACGTGAACGGTGAGTGGGTCCCGTCTCACACCGAGGAGACGTACACCGTGATCAACCCCGCCACGGGCGGGAAAATCGCCGCCGTGCCGCAGGCCGACGTGGAGGACGCGCGGGCGGCAATCGACGCAGCGCGGGAGGCCTTCGACAAGGGCAAGTGGCCGCGGATGACCCCGGGGGACCGCGCCGCAGCCCTGTTCAAACTCGCAAATCTGATCGAGGCGGACATGGATCGCCTCGCACCGATCGAGACCCAAAACCAGGGCAAGACGATCAAGCAATCGCGGGACGGCGACCTTCCGTTCTCGGTCGACAACCTGCGGTTCATGGCCGGCGCCTCGCGCACGCTCACAGGTCAAGCCTCGATGGAGTATGCATATGGGGCGACGAGCGTGATCCGGCGGGAGCCCGTCGGCGTCGTCGGCCAGATCACCCCGTGGAATTATCCGTTCATGATGGCAATCTGGAAGCTCGCACCGGCGCTCGCCGCGGGGAACACGGCGGTCTTGAAGCCGGCGTCCATCACCCCGCTCACCACCCTCGAGCTCGGCAAGCTGATCGAAGGGGCCGGGCTCCCTCCCGGAACCGTGAACCTGATCACGGGTCCCGGCGCCGTCGTGGGCAACGAACTCGCCGCGAGCGACAAGGTCGACATGGTCTCCCTGACGGGCGACACCGCGACCGGCAAGGAAATCATGGGCGCCGCCAAGGCGAACGTGAAACGGCTCCACTTGGAACTCGGCGGGAAAGCACCGTTCATCGTCTTCGACGACGCGAACATCGCGGCCGCGGCGGAGGGCGCCGTCGCCGCCTCCATGGTCAACGGCGGTCAAGACTGCACGCAGGCCGCGCGGTTCCTCGTCCAGGACAAGGCGTACAAGAAGTTCCAAGAGAAGTTCCTCGAGCGGCTGAAGACGGTCCGGATGGGCGATCCGCTTCAGCGGGCCACCGATCTCGGACCGCTCGTGTCGCAGAAGCAGCGGGAGAAAGTCGAGACGTACGTCGAGATCGCCGAGGACGAGGGGGCGAAACTCGCGCTCGGCGGCAAAAGGCCCAGCGGAAAGCAGTTCGCGAAAGGCTGGTTCTTCGAGCCGACCGCGTTCGTCGACACGGATCCGTCGATGCGGATCGCGCGGGAAGAGGTGTTCGGGCCCGTCGTGAACGTCCAGAAGTTCTCGAAGGAGGACGAGGCGATCGACGCGGCGAACGATGTCGTGTACGGCCTCTATTCATCCGTGTGGACGAAGGACGTGCAGCGGGCGCACCGCGCCGCGAACGCCCTCCGGTTCGGCGCGGTCGAGATCAACGATCACCTGCCGATCGTGAGCGAGATGCCGCACGGCGGGTACAAGCAGAGTGGGTTCGGGAAGGACCTGAGCGTCTACTCGCTCGAGGACTACACGCAGATCAAGCACGTGTTCATCGACTTGACCGACCAAGTCCGGAAGCCGTGGCACTACCTGACCTTCGGCGACCCCACCTAGGCGCCATCCCGCGGCCCGTCCACCGGCCAGACCGACCTTGTCAGGTCTCCACGACCCGCTCCGACCATTCCATCGGGAGGTCCCGGGCCGCCCATTCCTTGAACACCCGAGCGGGATCCAGGACCTCCGACGAGTGCACGCCGGGCCCGGGCGTCGCCTTGTCCGCGATCAACCCGATTCCGATCGCAACGCCGACCGCGGTCAGGTAGTACACGGCCGTCGTCGATCGACGCCGGTTTGCCTCTTCGTGCCGCATCGTGACGTCCCCGCGCCGGATCATCCGTTTTCCGCCGGCGCGGCCTTCGACCTCGACGCTCATCGCACTCGCGCCCTGTAACGGCAAGACGAGCGCCGACGGCTCCGGGAAGGCAGACAGGACCGCCCGTCGGAACGGGACCATCTGGTTGCCGATCCGGATCGTGCGGGAATCTGCCAGGAGCCCCAGGCGGTCCAACGAGATGAGCGCGCGGACGAGGTTCGGGTCCATCGCGTACTTGTAGTCGACCCGGCCCAGCGGCTTGCCGAGATACCGCGGCAGCGTCTTGACTTCCTCATGGGCGACGAGATAGGTGCGCTTTGTGCCGACCGGCGGCGGGAACGGGAACTCCTCCGGCTCGCTCAGCGGCTCGCGGTCCTGGAGCTGGCCGTCCAGCCAGACGCTCGGACGGACGAGGACGTCCGAGAGGAACGCCTCCCGGGAGTAGAGTGGGAAGACCTCGAGGCCCGGGACCGTCACCATGTCCGAGGATCGGATGCGGACCGCGTCGACCACCTCGAACCGCGCGGCCGCATCGCACACCATCACGTTCGAAATCCCCGGATCAAGACCCATCGAGATCAGCGCGGTCGCCCCGGCGTCTTCAAACGCGTCGCTCATCGCCAATTGCTCGAAGATCCCCGGCGTCGCGCTTGGCTCCCTCGGACCCGCCGCGGCGACGTCCAGGTAATTCGAATGTGCCTCGAGCGCGGCCTGCATGATCGGCAGGTTGTACTTCGGGAGGGTCGTGTTGACGACGACATCGACGCCCGCGAGCGCCTTCGCGAGGGCGATCCGATTCTCGACGTTCAACTGCGTCGCCTCGATGGCGACGCGTCCCCGGATCCCGGTGAGGACCCGGGCCCGCTCCCCGAACTCGTCGATCAGGAGGAGGGACGACACCCGCGGGTCGGTCCGCAGTTCGGACGCGAGGGTTCGGCCGAGCCCCCCGACGCCGAGGATGGCGACCCGCATGAACTTGACCCAGGGCCTCTCCCTCGGCTTAGTCTTTTCGCGCGAGCCGAAAGCCCTCACGGGACCACGCCGACCCTCCGCGTAGGGCTCTCGGAAAGCTCATTTGCGAGGAGCAATTCCGGGAAGCCAGGAGGTCGTCCCTTCGTGCCGGTCAACCATTCCGAAAGCGCGTTCCAGGGCCTGGGAGGCTTGCAACTGTTCGAGCAATCGTGGTTGCCATCCGACCCACCCCGAGCCGTGTTGATCCTAATGCACGGGCTCAAGGACCACAGCTCCCGGTACGAACCGTTCGCTCGACAGCTTGGCGATGCCGGTTTCGCGGTGTACGCGTTCGACCTTCGCGGGCATGGTCGCTCCGAAGGCCCGCGCGCCTACGTCCGGTCCTTCACCGAATACGTCTCGGACCTCGCGACCTTTGTCGTGCGGGTCCGCGAACGACAGCGAAAGCGTCCCCTCTTCGTCTTCGGGCACAGCATGGGCGGTGCGATTGTGACCCTGTTCGCGCTGTCGGATTCGAACGCGATTCAGGGATTCGCCCTGACTGCGCCCGGCCTCAAGGTGACCGACGACGTCACCCGCGGGCGGATCCGTGCGGTGACGCTCCTCGCGAAAATCGTCCCGAAGGCGCACGTCTACCGCGTTGCGAACGCGGATTTCTCGAGGGATCCGGAGGTCGTCGAAGGCATGAACCGCGATCCGCTCATCGATCAGCGGCGTCTGCCGGCTCGGCTCGCCGTCGAGTTTCTCGGCGCCATGCGGCAGATCCAGGCCCGGGCTCGCGAACTTGCGCTTCCCTTCCTTGTGATGCACGGGACCGGCGACCGCCTCACGAACCCCGAAGGAAGTCGGGAGCTGTACCAGAACGCTTCGTCCTCGGACAAGACGCTGAAGCTGTACAACGGGCTGTACCACGACATGCTGCATGAGCCCGAGCGCGCACGGGTCTCCGCCGACCTGCTGGACTGGCTCCGCTTGCAAGCGGTGAAGCGCCAAGGCGGTTGATCCAACCTTTGGAGGACCGATTCCCCGGGGTGGGAGCCAACCTCGAATAAAGCCGCACCGCTTGTACTCCCACCGTTTAAGGCCGCCGCCCTTGCTCCCTAATGGGACTAGGAGATCGAGCTCACGACGGCCGTCGATGCGTTGATCCTCGATGCGAGCGCGAGGCAGTCGCTCGTCACGGTGCGCTCCCTCGGCCGGAGGAACCTGACCACTGCGGGGCTGGACACCTCCCGCCACGCGCCGGCATTTTCCTCTCGGTGGTGCACGCAAGGCTTTGTCTCGTCCGGGGCCCACGGGACGGACGCGTACCTGAGCGACGTGGAGCAAGTCCTGGATCGAACGGGGGCGCGCATCCTCATCCCCGCGCATGACGGCACGATTGCCCTCCTTCGCCGACATCGCGCGCGGCTGGAACGCCGCGTCCGCATCGCGCTCGCGAATGAAACCGCGATGACCATCGCGGTCAATAAGGAGCAGACGCTCGCGATTGCGAAGCGACTCGGAATCGCGGTGCCGCCCAGCGTTTCGGTCGGATCTGCCGATGATGTTTCCCGCGCCTTGAAGGACGTCGGGCTCCCGGCGGTCGTCAAGCCGAGTGAATCGTGGATCGGCGCCGAGGGACAGGGAACCCGCGTGGTGTCCCGCCTCGTGACGACTCCCGAGGAGGCGTTCCGAGCCGTCTCCGAGCACACGCGCTTCGGCGGGGTCACCCTGTTCCAGCCGTTCATTCCCGGCCGACGGGAGGCGGTGAGCTTCCTGTACGCGAACGGCGAGGTCTACGCCCGGTTCGCGCAATGGGCGAAGCGAACGAATCCGCCGCTCGGAGGGGACTCGGTCCTGCGACAGAGCATCGCGGTGCCGGCCGACACCGGGGACCAGGCGGAACGGCTCGTCCGCGAGATCGACCTCGATGGCTACTCCGAAGTCGAGTTCCGGCGGGACCGCAACGGGGTTCCGTACCTCATGGAGATCAACCCGCGCCTCTCCGCGTCCGTCGAAATGGCCGTGCGGTCCGGAGTCGATTTCCCTTTTCTCGTATACCAGTGGGCGAGCGGGGAGCCGATTGACCAGGTCGACCGGTATCGCACGGGCGGCTGGATGCGTTACCTCCGGGGCGACCTCTCGGCGACGGCCGCCGCGATCCGAGAACGCGGCCGCCCGGGGATCCCATCCCCCCTCCGGACGGTCCTGGACTTCGGTGCCTCGTTCCTCCGACCGATGGGCTACGATTACTTCGATTGGCAGGACCTACGTCCCGCCGCGCGAGCCACCGCCGATTTCACGCGTTCCACGCTGGGCAAGATGCTGGGGAGAGAGCCGACCTCTCTCGGGAGTCGCTCTCGTGAGCTGAGCGAAGGAGATGAAGATGCCGCAACGGTCCGTGCCCGCCGCGCCGTATGATGCGGTCGTCGTCGGCGCGGGCCCATACGGGCTCTCGACGGCGGCCCATCTCATCCGGCGCGGACTCAAGGTCGCCGTCTTCGGCAAGACGTTGGAGTTCTGGCGCCGTCACATGCCGAAAGGCATGCTCTTGCGCTCGCACTGGTGGGCCACGAACCTGTCCGATCCCGCCGGGGACTACAGCTTCGACCGGTTCTTCAACGACTCTCGGTACAAAGCGTGTTACCCCGTGCCGATCGACGCGTTCATCGAATACGGCCTCTGGTTCCAGAGACATGCCGTGCCGAACGTCGACGAGACCTACGTAACGTCGATCGAGCAGAGGGACGGCCAGTTTCTCCTGACGCTTGCGGACGGGCGCGCGGTCCGAAGCGCGGCGGTCGTGATGGCGATCGGCCTCCGCTATTATGCGTACCTGCCGGAGGAATTCCGCGGCCTGTCATCCGACTTCGTCTCGCACGCCAGCGAGCACGTGGACCTGGACCGGTTCCGGGGAAAACGGGTCGTCGTGGTCGGCGGCGGGCAAAGTGCGGTCGAGTATGCCGCGTTGCTTCACGAGGCGGGGGCGAACGTGCATCTCGTATCGCGGCGGCCCGTCGATTGGCTGCCACGCGATCGGTTTGGGGAGCGAACCTTCGTCGAACGCATGCGAGCTCCGGACGCGGGCATCGCGCCCGGCTGGTTCAACTGGATCCTCGAGCATCTGCCGTACCTGTTCTACCATCTGCCGCAATCGAGAAAAGACCGAGCGATGGTCGTGCATGCGAAAGCGTGGGCCGCCGAGTGGCTGAGAGATCGGGTCCTCGGCAAGGTGACGTTGCACGAGGGATGGACGATCGCGAGCATCGGGATCTCGGATGGGGCGGTAGACGTCGCCCTCTCCGGCGGCGACCGAATCCGGGCGGATCACGTGATCCTCGCGACCGGATACCAGGTCGATCTCAGCCGGCTTCCGATGATCGATCCGGCGCTTCGAGCCCGAATCAAGACGCACAAGGGTAGTCCGGTCTTGAGCGGCTCGTTTGAAACGACCGTCCCCGGCCTGTACTTCGTCGGTGTGAGCGCATGGCGCGTCTCGGGTCCCTTATATCGGTTCGTCCTCGGTTGTAAAGCGGCGGCGCCGTGCGTCGCGCGCTCCATCATGCGACAGCAGCGGAGGCTGCGCGCGAATCCGGGCGGGATCCGGTCGAGGCGCACCCCAGAGCCGGCGAAGGGGGCTCAAGCGGAAGCGGCGCTCAGGTGAGGCTCCTGACCGCCTGCTCGACATCCGTGTCCTAGCAAGACGATGAACGAGCGATCCCGCGGGAGTCAGCTCCTCGCCGGGACCACGACGGTCCCGGTAAGAGGGTCGGCCGGACCTGGTGACAGTCGGCAGTTTGACTGTGCCACCGGCGCGGAACAAGGCCTCGACGAACCCATACCCGAGCTTCGACGGAAAAAACGCGGCTTACTGCGACCACGGCTGGTCCAAAACGCACCGGACGTGACGCGAGCGATTGTCCCTGGCAGGTTCGTCACCGGGCTTACTCCGCCCATTGAAGCACGCGAGGGACATGGCAGGTCGATGTGCGGCCAGGACACCGGACCGGAATCGGGCGACGCGGTGCCGGCATGACGCAGGACGGATCGAACCTTCACGGGGAGTGGAAGACCGACCCACGGTGGGCCGGAATCATCCGACCGTATGGCGTCGAGGACGTCGAACGCCTTCGGGGTTCCATCCGCATCCGCAACACGTTGGCGGAGTTAGGCGCCGGGCGTCTCTGGGGTCTCCTGAATTCGGACGGGTTCGTCTCCGCCCTGGGAGCGTTGACCGGGAACCACGCGATCCAACAGGTCCGTGCGGGACTCCGGGCGATCTACCTGAGCGGCTGGCAGGTCGCGGCGGACGGGAACGATGCGGGCCAGATGTACCCGGACTTGAGTCTCTATCCCTCGGACAGCGTGCCGAACGTCGTACGCAGAATCAACAACGCATTGCGCCGCGAAGACCAGAAACAACACATGAAAGGGAACCACGACATCGATTGGTTCGCACCGATCGTCGCCGACGCTGAGGCCGGGTTCGGCGGCTCGCTCCATGCGTTCGAGTTGACGAAGGCGTTGATCGAGGCGGGCGCCGCGGGCGTTCACCTCGAAGACCAGCTCGCGGCCGCGAAGAAGTGCGGTCACCTCGGGGGAAAGGTCGTCGTGCCGACGGGGGAGTTCATCCAGAAGCTCGTCGCGGCCCGGTTCGCCGCGGATGTGCTCGGGGTCCCGACGCTGATCGTGGCGCGGACGGACGCAAACAGCGCACGCCTCGTCACCAGCGACGCCGACCCGACCGATCGGCCGTTCCTCACAGGAGAGCGGATCTTGGAGGGGTTCTTCCGAATGGAAGGCGGACTCCCCGCCGCAATCGCCCGAGGCCTCGCCTACGCGCCCTACGCGGACCTGTTATGGTGCGAGACCTCGGGGCCCGATCTGCAGGAAGCCCGCGCCTTCGCGGATGCCATCCACGCGCGGTTCCCCGGAAAACTCCTCGCCTACAACTGCTCGTCCTCGTTCAACTGGCGGAAGAAGTTGGATCCGGCGGGCATCGCGCGGTTCCAACACGACCTCGCACGGATGGGGTATCGCTTCCAGTTCGTGACCCTCGCCGGGTTCCACACGCTCAACCTCTCGATGTTCCAGCTCGCGAGCGAGTACGCCGCGCGCGGCATGACCGC
>VBMG01000044.1 GCA_005878485.1 Methanobacteriota archaeon
GACGCGTCGGGGAGCTCCGACCGGCCGACCTTGTTGTTCGCGGGGAGACTCCTCGCGATGAAGGGTATCGAGACCCTCCTTCGGGCGATGGCCCGCCTCGATCCATCCGTCCGGCTGCTGCTCGCGGGACCGGGCGACCAGGGACCCTGGAAGGCGCTCGCATACGACTTGGGCCTGACGAGTGATCGGTGCGAATTCTTGGGGCGGGTGCCGTACGAGTCGATGCCAACCCTCTACCGCCAAGTCGACGCGGTCGTCTTGCCGAGCTTCACGGAGAGTTGCCCGATGGTCGCGCTCGAGGCGATGGCGTGTGGCACGCCTCTGATCGCCGCGGACGTTGGCGGCGTATCCGAAATCGTGCGGGATGGAGAGACGGGCTGGCTCTTCCCGGCCGGTGACACCCACGGCCTCGTGTCGTGCATCGAGGCTGTCCTCGGAAACGCGGTTCGCACGGAACGCGTCCGCCTCCGAGCCCGCGCATGGGCAGAAGCGAACGCCTCGATCGATCGGATGGCGGAACAGACGTTCCGGTTTTACGAGCGGCTCCTTGGGGGGGAGGCGTCGTGAACGTCGCGATCGTCAACCCGCCCCGGTTCGACGGCGACTCCGTCGTCCGCGAGGAACGCTGTGAAGTGGTCGAACGCTACTCGGTCCTCGAACCGTACAGCTTGCTCCAGCTCGCGTCGCTCCTCCTCGCGGAGGGCCACCGCGTGCGGTTGCTCGATGCGAACGGGGAAAACGCCACGTTTCCCGAGGTGGAGTCGTGGTTGCGGAGCGCCCCGTACGATGCGTTGATCTTGCGATTCACACCGACGACGTTTGACCACGACCTGCGCGTGGCGGCGCTTTCGAAGCGGATCCACCCGGAAGCCCGCACGATCGGCATTTGCTGGACCCTTCGCACGATGCCGACCGAGGTCCTCCGGGAGGCTCTGCCGCTCGACATCTACCTGCGTCACGAATACGAGAGCGTCGGGCCGCCTCTCATCAACGCGCTCGAGGATGGCGGGCGGCTCGACCTCGTGCCCGGCATCGCGTACCGGGAGAACAGCCACGTTGCGGTCACGGACAACGCCCGGCCCATTGCGGACTACGACGCGATCCCCCTTCCCGCGTACCAGCTCCTGGACTCCCTCGATCCGTACTTCATTTCGGCGCCTGCATGTCGGCCGTTCACAATCCTGTACGCGAGCAAAGGATGTCCGTTCGCGTGCTCCTTTTGCACGGTCGCCAAGACGGCGTGGAAGTACCGTTCCGCGGACAGCGTGCTGGAGGAACTCGGCCACCTTCGGGACCACTACCGGATCCGGACCGTCTCGTTCTTCGACGAGACCTTCACGATGAACAAGAAGCGGGTCCGAGAGCTCTGCGAAGGGATCCGCCGCGAGCGGATCGACATCCGATGGTATTGCAACACCCGCGTCCACCTCGTGGACCCGGACCTCCTGAGGACGATGCGTTCGGCGGGATGCAGCGGCATCTCTTTCGGGGTCGAATCCGGGAACCAGCAGATTCTGAACAGCGTGAGCAAACAGGCGACGGTTGCCCAGGCGGAACAAGCGATCCGATGGGCCAAGGAGGCGCACATCAAGACGTACTGCGCGTTCATCCTCGGGTTGCCTGGAGAGACGGGAGAGACCGCGATGGACACGATCCGGTTTGCCCTCCGGACGCTCCCCAACGGGGCTCAGTTCAATGTGCTCGCCCCGTACCCGGGGACGGAGCTGTACGAGACGCTGCAGGCGAGCGGTGCCCTGCCGGACATCAACTGGCGCGGCTTGTATCAGGATAGTGCCGTCGTCGGGACGGATGGGTTGTCGAAGGCCGAGCTCAATCGACTCCGGAAGCTCGCGTACACGAAGCTCTACTTCAGCCCACGGTGGTGGTGGCAAAACCTCCGATCCGCCCTCGAGAGCCGGGACGATTTCGAGCTCGCCTCGCGGTACGGCCTCCGGGTCTTGTCGAACTACTTCGTCCACGGGATGCAAGGGTCTCATTAGGGATTCGATGGACTCTCTTGTCGCGAAGGTGGAATGATGAGCCTTCGATTCGTGGAGTTCGAATTCGATGGCTTCCCGGCGTTCGGTCAACTTCCTAGAGGGGCCCGGGTCGTGGGCGCGAAGTACGACTGTGGCTGCGAGTGGCGCCGGGTCGGCAACAACAAGATGCAGGTGTACTGTCGGATTCACAGCGCCTGACTTTCCCTGCGACGACCCGGGACATAACCGAGGCGGGTTGTTGCGGAACCCTTCGATGTCTGGGTGTAATCCGATCAGACCGCGTTGATTCTGTGAGAATCCCCTATTGTCGTGCGGGACGGGAACTCGTCTTCGCCGCCCTCCAGCCGAACAGCGTCCCAAGAAACGAACTTCGAGAGACCGACCAGGTCGTTCGAACGAGAGATCTCGGCCCGCGAGCGCGGAATCGACCTCGATCGCTGCGCGGACTACGGCTCATCGCGATGAGTTCGATGAGCAAAGCGCAAAATCTCGCGAAGTACTCGGCCTTGCTGACTCCCAGAGATCCGGCGTGCCTTGCAATGAGGTAAGCGCCGCTCCAGGCGTATTGGGGCAGATTGGGACCGAGGGTTTCGCGGGCAGGCCCCCACGAACGACGGTGCCAGACGATCGCTTCCGGCGCATCCGTCACCCGGACCCCGCTCAAGGTGAGCTTGATTCCGATGTCGTGATCGTCGAATCCGTAGGCGAGGTTCTCGTCGAATCCACCCACCGCTTCCAGCCAGGACTTTCGGAATGCCATGTTGCAGCCGGCGGGGCAGAGGTGAAGGTCTCGAAGCCAAAACCGGAAGCTGCCGTCGCTGATGATCCGGCCGTCCTCCGGATCTCGCACCTGCCCGGCGAGCGCGGTTGTTCCGTCTTGGAAGTGCTTCGCGATGCTCTCGATCCAGCGCGGATCCGCGATCGCATCGTCGTCGATGAATGCGACCCACTCGCCTCGCGCGGAGGACCATCCCAGGTTTCTCGCGTTCCCGAGTCCGGCTCGCCCGTGTTGCCACACGACGCGGGTTGTGAGTCCCTGGGATCCCAGGTCGTCTACGGCGTGCGCCGTGTCAGCGTCTCCCTCGACCCCGACGACGAGGATTTCCCTCGGCAGGACGGACTGGTCGGACAGGCCTTTCAAACAACGACGAAGCCGTTCGGGCCGCTTCCAGGAGCAGACGACGACGCTGAGACCACCGTCCACCGACGTCGCTTCCCCAAGGATGGGGTCGATCCGACTTGCTGGCATCGCGTTCAACGGACCAACACCTTGTTCCAGCGACCTCCGATCGCGTCTCGGAAGTTCCGTCCCATCGCCCGGCCGCTGAAGGAGAACCGCTTTCCATCCACCAGGGTGCGGTCCCCCACGGACGACAGCGTGTGAATGCCCTGCCGACGCGGCCCATCGCGGAAAGGGCTGACGACGGCGACTTGCTCCTCGCGAAATTCCTTTGTCGTCAGGCGGACAATCCGGTTCAGGACCACGGAGCCCCCGTACGTTTCCGAACAGTCTTGGGCGGGGCGGTACAGCTCCCCGTCGAAACGGAACGGAGTGCCGGCGGGGGCGGAGGACCGAATGTCTGTTTTCACGGGGTTCGCCTCGTGCGGCTGCCAAGGACCGAGGAGTTCGGGGGCGTGCCAGATCCGGAGCTTCGCGAAAAGGCCGTCCTCCGCATCCGTGTGCATGAGCCAAAACCGGCCCTCGTGTTCGAAGACGGTGTTGTCAACCGCGGCGACTCCCCGGATGAGGGTCGCTTCCTTGGTCCACCGATGGGGGAACTCGACCGCACGGTAAAGCGCCACCTCGCGACCCTGCGAGGTCTCCGGGATGCAGAACACCGTCCCCCGTCGCTCGACCAGGTAGGGATAGGATGCGTGGAACGGGAGGTCGAGGACGACCTGCGGATCCGAGACGCCCCCCTTTGCGTCCAGGCTTGCGGACGAAATCACCCCTTTGCGGGTTCCGAGGTCGAACTCCTCGAAGAGGACCTCCAGGCCGTGTCCCCTCGGGAGCCCAAAGGGATCCGCTAGATACTTGCCGCGGCCCGGGAGCGGAAACCAGTGGACATCGGGTCTCGAATCGGGCTCAAGAAAGGAATGGATGGGCGCGTCGACGATTCCGATATGCCAGTGCTCGTGGCGGAACGCGAGGGTGTACTCCTCCCGGAGGAACTCTCGGACTCTTCGAGCGGCAACGGGGACCTGACTCACGCAATTCGCACGAGATTGTCGAGGACGGATATCGGACTCATCGCTTACATCCGACGCGTTCTCCTCCACCTCGAACACGACCCGTGTCGCTCGTGTCGCACGGAGCCTTGAGGACCGTTGATTCTCTGGAAGAGGTCGGATAGGTGGAAGACTGACGCTCGTCTTGGCAGGCCCGCGACCAATCCTCACGGTTCGGCGGCCGTGGCGCGTCGGCTTGCGAATCCTCGAGGAGGGCTCCGTGTGGGATCGCTGGAGGCGTGAAGCGATCCACGGCGCCGAATCGACTGACGAATGTCCCCCATCCTCCGCACGGACGCACTCTGGACTGGATCCCCATCCCCCGCAGGCGGGTGAAACGGTCCGATGAGCGAGGCTCCTCGGATCGGGATGCTCACTCCGCATGTCGGACTGTGCCCCGCTGACGGGGTTGAGGTATTCAATCAATACCTCCAGCATGCCCTAGGAAACCTGGAGATCTTCGTGGACTCGCTCCCGGACGGGCATCGGCATATCGACGAGCTCGATCGGGTCGGCCTCGAGCTGCCCTACCAGGCGTTGCACGCGGCCCGCGTCCTGGCCCGACGACATCGGGAGGAGCCGTTCCAGCTCATCATCTGCAACGGAGTCCATGGGTGGCCCCCTTCCTTGACGAGGCTCGGCGTGCCGTTGGTCCAAGTGTACCACCTCACGATGGCGGGGCTTGCCCGGAACGCGCTCCCCATCCGAAGTGATCGTCTGACGACGGGCCGGGTCACCGGTTTCTTTGACCGGTTGGCCGGGGTCGGCAAGCACGTCGTGGCCGTGAGCCACCGGGTGTTGCGCGAAGTCGAATCGTTCTACGGGCTCCGAGGGCGGGTCATCCCGAATGGCATCGACACGACGGCCTTCCGGCCGATGGGTCAGGCGCGCGCCCGCGACACATTGGGGCTACAGCCCGACGCCACCATTGGGCTTTTCGTCGGTCGCCCCGACCACACGAAGGGGTACGATACCTTCCTCCGAGTTGCTCGCCGGATGCCTGAGGTTCAGTTCCTCGTGGCGGGCGGCTCCGGACCCGCCCAGGGAAACGTGCGGCCGCTGGGTCGGATCCCGCACTCCGACATGCCCTGGTGGTACTCGGCCTCCGACTTCTTCTTCCTCCCCTCCCGCTATGAAGGGTTCGGCCTTTCCACGATCGAAGCCCTCTCGTGCGATGTCCCGGTGGTCGTGAGCGAAGCCGCCTTTCCCTTCTCGGGGAATCGGTCTGAATGCGGAATCGTCGTGGACGGGGATCGGGAGCAGGACTTCGTCCAAGCGATTCATCAGGTGGTGGGCGATGGGGACTCCTTCTCCCCGCGTGAATTCGCCGCCCCCCGGTTTTCCATCAAGGTGTTCGAAGACACTTGGCGCGCGTTCATCGATTCGCTCCTCGGCGTGGGCGACGGTTCCTTCCAGTCCACTCCGGAGGCAAATTCGTGACCGCCGAGTCGCCGCACGTTTGGAACCGCAGCGGGCCTGGGCGGGCGGCGGTGAGGGCCCAGCCGAGCGAAGCGGGAAGATTTGGGCGAAACTTCGGGTTTGCCGCCCTCGGCCAGCTCGTTGCCCAGGTCTTCACATTGGTGCTATCGATTTTCGTGGCGAGGCGGCTCGGAGTGAGCGCCTACGGAATTTTCGTCTTCGGCTTCGCGTTCCCGAGTTGGTTCCTCCTGTTAGTCTCGCTCGGATTGGATGAGGCGATTTCGAAGAACGTCGCGGCGGATCGGTCCCGCGCAAGCAGGTACCTCACGACCGTCCTGCTCCTTCGACTTCTGCTTGGGGCGATCGCTCTCGTTGCAATGTGGGTTGGCATCCAAATCGTGTTGACCGATCCGTTGGCGAGGACGGTCACCATGCTGCTCGGGACCGCCAGCGTCATCGCCGCATACGCGAACACGTTCAGCTCGATCTTCCGGGCCTTCGAACGATTCGAGTATCCGGCCTTGGTCACGGTTATCGAGCGATCGGTCACCGTGGGAATATCTCTCGTCCTCTTGCTCCTCGGCCGCGGCCTCCTTGAGGTCTGCGTCGCGTTCTTGATCGGCAGCCTGACGACATTGGCCCTTTCCGGTATCATCGCAACGAGGAAGTTCGCATTCTTCGCCAGGACCGTCAACGCGCAGACCTTGGAGGAAGTCGTGAAGACGGCGATCCCCTTCGGACTCGCCAATGCCGTCGCGACGTTCGTCTACACGACCGGGCTCGTCCTCCTGACGATCTTGCGAGATTCTGCTTCGACGGGTCTCTTCAACGCCGCGTTCACGTTGCTGTTCGGATTGTTCTCGTTTCTGTCCATCCTGAGCAGCACGCTGCTGCCGATGATGTCCCGGCTAAGCCAAGAATCCCGACGGAAGCTCGCCGCGGCCCTCCAGAGGATTCAGAAGCTGGCACTCATCGGTGGGGTACCGCTGGCGTTGGGCGGCTGGTTCTACGCGGACGCGATCATCACGCTGTTCTACGGCCCCGCCTTTCTTCCCGCGGCGGACAGCTTCCGGATCCTCGTCTTCAGTTTTTGTGTCGACACGGCCATGATGGGCAACGCACCCGCTCTTGCGGCAATCGGCCAGATGAAGCTGGTCTTGTACATTGGCTGTGTGGCTTCCGTGAGTACGATCACGCTGAGCCTCTTGCTCATCCCGCCCTTCGGAGCGGTGGGCGCCGCGTACGCGTTCTTTGCTTCCCATCTCTTGGCCGCCGGGCTCGGTGCTCTTGCCGTCCGGCGCCTGATCGCGCCCCTCGGGACATCGAGGATGATGGTCAAATCCGTCTTCGCGGGCTTTGTGATGCTGTTCGTCTTGGTCGCGATCCCACCGCTGCCGCTCTTGCTTGGAGTCGCAGCCGGCGCAGGGGTCTACTTCGCCGTCCTGTTCGCGATCCGGGGCGCGTCGAAGGAAGATCGGGCCCTGGTGGGGGAAGCCCTCCGCGGAGCCTTCACGCGGTAGCCGGAGTTCTGCAGGCAGAAGGCATACAAACGGTTGCGGTCGGACGTCGGATTTTCCGTGCGAAGCTTGGATGGGTCACCCCGGTCCGTTGATCCGAATCGGTATCGTCTGCGGACGCAGTTGAAACCACGACCTTGGCTTCCACGCCTTTGTCAAACTCAAGCGCGTGACCAAATCTATTAATACGCTCGCGGTCGATAAATCGTCAGACAGAGGTCTGACCAACCTCACTGGGATGGGTATGGGACTTCTTCGTTGGCTCCTCTGGCCCCGCCGTGCCAAAGACCGAGATGAAGAGCCACCGCGCCGACGGCGCACGGGAACGCCCCGGAGCCGATCCCACCAGCCCGGTGTCTACCGGATCGAAGTCGACAATGAGGCGGGTCGGTTTCACGGGGACGGGCCGCCGTTCTCGTTCTGGTCGTCGTCGCGTGTGATCCTGATCCTTTCCTTCCTCCTTTGGTGGATCCAGCCCGCCGGACCGATGATTGCGGGATACGTCGGCGGCCGCCGTGCCGGCTCTCCGATCAAGGCCGTCATCGCCGCGCTCATGCCCGTGTTTGCGATTTACATCGCGAACGCGGCGTACGCCCACAACTTTGCATCCCACCAGATCGACTTCGTCGCGTCCCTGCCCGCTGTGGTCAGCGACGGGGTTTCGAGCATCCTTCCGTTCCTCATTCCCTACAAGGAGTTCATGGTGTCGTACATGAAGGGCTTCGTCGAGGCCCTGACGACCACGTTCGGAATGGGGACGAACGGATACCTGATGGTCGTCATCTTCGCGTACATCGGCGGGCTCATCGCGGAACAGACCCGCCGCGAGCTCGTGTATCGCTCCGGGTCCGGGGCTTCGGTCGGCGTGAACCTCGTTCAGCCCCTCCTGGGGGCCCGACCCTACGTCGACGAGGACGATGAGGCGTACGACGAGGACGAGGACATCCCCCGATCCCGACGGCCGGTCCGTGCAAGGGCCCATGGGCGCGCTGCGCCAATTGGGGCTCCGGGTCGGACCCACCATCGACGCGGGCGCGCAGACTACCTCGACTACTACCGGAAGGTTCCCGCCGAAGTCGACGAGTATGAAGGCGGTCACCGGCTCATCCGGGCCCGCCATCGGGATGACGATGAGCCGGACGACGATGACGGCGAGGAGGTCGTGGTCTCGCGCACGCATCGCGTTCACTCGAGCGCCGCGGAGGAGCGGCACGAACATCGCCGCGCGCCGCGCGCGCGGAGCGAAGATGACGAGGACGAGGAGCCTGGTGGACCAGCCCCACGTGCGACGCACGTCCGCAGCCAAGCGGAGGAACGCGCGATCCAACGATTCGTCGAACGGGCCTTGCGGAATTACGATCATTCGAAGCTCTGAGCGCGCAATGTTTTTATCGCACGCCCCCCTGGCCTGATTGTCTCCCCATGTTCTGTCCGAAATGCGGCTCGCTCTTGTTTCCAGAGAAGGGGAAGGTACACTGTAATTCGTGCGGATACGAACGGTCCCTCTCTGGGAAGGACGCCACGATCACGAAGGTCGCACGGCCCGGGAAGGAGAAGCCGTCGGAGACGCTCGTCCTCGACGAGATCACGGAGACGCTCCCGAAAACGCGCGTCGAATGTCCTAAGTGCGGGCACTACGAGGCGTTCTGGGTGATGCGGCAGACGCGGGCTGCAGACGAACCGACGACGCGCATTTATCGCTGTGTGAAATGCCAGCACACGTGGCGCGAATACTGATTTCCGCCGGCGTCGCCCGGGAACCTTTATTATAGTCGACCGGATTTCCGAGCGAATTCTGGGGGAGGACGGGTTGTTCGAGGGGAAGGTCAAGGCCGATATTCTCAAGGAGGTGGTCGACGTCGTCTCGACCCTCGTCGACGAAGCGAAATTCAACGTCGGCAAGGATTCCGTCGTGGTGAAAGCGGTTGATCCCGCCCACGTCGCGATGGTCGACCTCAGCCTCGATCGGGGCGCGTTCGACGCCTACAAGGCGGACGACGGCGAGCTCGGGGTCGACATGGACAAGATGAAGGAGATCCTGCGCCTCGCAAAGGCCGGAGAGACGATCGCTTTGCGACACGACGAGGACAAGAACCGGCTCGTGGTGACGGTCGGGAACACGACGCGTCGCATGGCCCTCGTGGACACGGCCGGGATGAGCGATCCGAAAGTCCCGAGCCTGAATCTGCCTGCGAAGGTCGTCGTCCGAACCGACGAACTGCGGCAGGCGATCCGCGCGTCGGAGAGCATCAGCGATCACATCGCCCTCAAAGCGTCTCCAGAAGGGTTCGAAGTCGTCTCCGAGGGTGACACGGACAATGTCTCGCACATGGTCCCAAAAGACCTGCTCGAGGAGCTCCAGGTCAAAGAAGCGGTCCGTTCCCTCTTCCCGCTCGACTACTTCTCGAACATGGTGAAGGCGATCAGCTCCGCGCCGAACGTGACCCTGTATCTCGGTTCCGACTATCCGGTGAAGCTGGAGTTCAAGATCGCCGGAGGCAAGGGCGAAGTGAAGTATCTGCTCGCGCCGAGAATTGAAAGTGAATGACGTGTGTCGGATCCTCCATCCGATCGGCGGGAACGCCTGAGCGCTTCTAGCGACGCACGCTAACTCCTCCGCTGTTCGTCCTCATCGGTCCGCCTCGTTCCAATCGTGAATCGATGCAAGGCTGCGCATACCTTCCGGGGGTGATGGACAGCGACCTTGCCTGAAGGTCACGAGAGAATGACCGTTGCTATCCTCGTCGAACGATCTCCAGTTCGGAAGCCCTCAGACTCCGAATGCAAGACGCAGTGCCGCGTAGGCGGCCATGCCAATTCCCGCCGACACGGGAATCGTTATGATCCACGCCCAGACGATTCGGCGCGCGACGCCCCACCGTACGGCTGACAGGCGCTTTGTCGCGCCAACTCCCATGATCGCCGAGGCGATTACGTGGGTGGTGCTGACCGGAATGCCGGCTAGGGCCGTGCTCGCAAGCGCGATACCGCCCGCGGTTTCTGCAGAGAAGCCCTGCCAGGGCCGAAGTGCCGTGACGCGCTGCGACATCGTCCGTACGATTCGCCAGCCCCCAAAGAATGTTCCGAGGGAGATGGAGGCGTGCGCCCCGAGGATGACCCAGAACGGCACATGGAACTCCCCCGATGGAGGTCCCCACGGCGGGTCGATCGCGGCGACGACGAGGATGAGGGTGATGATTCCCATGCCTTTTTGTGCGTCGTTCGTCCCGTGGGTCACGCTGTAGAAGAAGCTGGAGACGAGTTGCAAGCGCCTGAACTCGTGATTTACGCGGGTCGGCGTGAATCTCCGAAAGAGCCGGATCACGAGGAGCGCAAGTCCGAACGCAAATAGGAGCCCGACAAGCGGCGCGGCGACCATGTAGACGACGATCTGAACGAGGCCTTTCAATAGGATTCGGGCGAGGATGATGGCAGGGAAGAGACCCGACACGAGACCCGCTAGGATGACGATCCCGAGGGTCGGAGAATCCTCGCGCGCGAGTCCCCAGAGGAGGACCGCGACCGCCCCCGCAGCGAATGCGATGAACGTCAGTTCGAGGAAGAGTAGCATGTTCCCGGCGCTCGGAAAGAGGATCGCTTGGACGCCTCCCGCCAAGATCGCGGACCCGACCAGACCCCCGATCAAGGCGTGGCTGCTCGAGGTCGGAAGGCCCCAAAGCCATGTGAGGAGGTCCCACGCGATGGCGCCGAGGACCCCTCCCATGATGATCGCCAGCGTATGCAGGAATTGGGCGTTGGAGAGCGGGATGGAGCCGACGCCAAGCACGCTCGGGTCGATGATCCCTTTCCCGATCGTCTCCGCGATGGCGTTAGTAATGAAGGCCATCCCGACAAAGTTTCCGACTGCTGCGAGTCCGACCGCTTTCGTGGGCGTGAGGACTTTGGTGGCGACGACGGTGGCGATTGCGTTCGCGGCGTCGTGAAATCCATTGAAGAAATCGAACGAGAAGACAACGAGGATTGCCACCACAACGAGTTCTACAAACACAACCCTGCCTCTTCTTCCGAACACCAGCACCAGCCAGCGACGCTCCGCGGCAGGGAGCAGTCCTCCGCTGTGCCAATCGGCCCGGCACGGTTTTCCATGAACGAGCCCGGCGCATCCCTTACTGATTCTTCGCGACGATATCGCTCAGGACGTTTGCGACATCCTCGCAGTAGTCGGTGGCTTGCTCGAGCCGCTCGATGATCTCTTTGAACTTGATGATGTACACGGGATCCGGGTCCTTGAAAAGGTCCGCCACAGCATTGTTCATCAGATCGTCCGCAGCGTTCTCTAGCCGGTGCACCTCGATGGCGATGCGTTCGACTTCATCGCCCAGCTTTGTTTCGCGAATCATTCCGACGGCATCCTTCAGCAAGTGGGTCGCGTCCGCAATCACGTCTCCGAGCTGAATCATCGCCTCCGAGGGCCGTTCCACGCCGTAGAGGTGAAGTCGGTTCGCTGCTGCATAGATCATATCGAGGACGTTATCCAGCGAGCTTGCAAGTGACTGAATGTCCTCTCGGTCGATCGGCGTGATAAAGGTCCGGTTCAGCGCCTCGAAGACGTTGTGGACGAGTTCGTCCCCCTTGTGTTCGATGTCCTTGATGTGTCGCCGCTTCGCAGGCACGTCCCGGAAGTCGCCTAACAGATCTTGGAGCGCAACCGCGCCTTCGTCGACCGTCGCCGCCACCTGAGCCAGTTGGTCGAAGAAATGCCGTTCCTGGGGAATGATCCACTCCTTCAACCCCATCTTCCCATGCCTCCTGCGCCGCGGTAGCGGTGCATCCACATTAAGCTTCTCGTGCGGTCGAATGAACGTGGATCAGCCTTCGTCGACGTCGACGCCGGAGGCCTCCAGCTGTTGAAGAAGCTGCTTTCGCATCTTTCGGTTTCCCGCGAAGCCCTTGATCGCTTTCCGCGACATCTCGTAGTTCCGCAAGAGTTCCTTGACGTCCCTCGGCGCGACCCCTGCGCCTCGGGCAATGCGTTGGACGCGGGAAGACTTCACGAGCTTCGGCTCCGTCATCTCCTTGTCCGTCATCGAGTCCATGATGATCTTGAATCGACGGAGTCGCGCTTGCGTGCTCTCCATGTCCGAATCTTTCAGCTTCGCGCCGACGCCAGGAATCAACGAAGCCAGCTTGCGCATCGGGCCCATGTCCGTCAGCATCTCGATCTGTTCGTACATCTCGTGGAGCGTGAACTTCCCCGCCATGATCTTTTTCGTGAGCGCCTCGGCCCTCTCCGCATCGATCGCGTCTTGCGCCCGTTCGAGGAGAGTCTCCAAGTCGCCCATGCCGAGGAGGCGGGAGATGAACCGCGGAGGCTCGAACTTCTCAAGGTCGTCGATCTTCTCGCCGACCCCAATGAAGACGATGGGCGCCTTCACCTCCGCGACCGCGGAGAGGGCGCCGCCCCCTTTCGCGGTGCCATCGAGCTTTGTGACGATAACCCCTGTGATTCCGACTGCCTCGTGGAACGCCTTCGCCTGGGGGCCGGCTTGCTGCCCGACTGTGGCGTCGATCACGAGGAACCGTTCGTCTGCTCCGACCGCCTTCGCGACGGCCTCGATTTCCGCGATCAGGTCTGGCTCGAGTGCGTGGCGGCCGGACGAGTCGACGACGACGACGTCGGTTTCCGCGAGTCCTTTCATGCCCGCCTTGGCGATCTTCACGGCGTCCTTCGCCCCCGAGTCGCCGTAGAACGCCGCGTTGATCTGTTCGGACAGCTGCTTCAGTTGATCGTACGCGGCCGGCCGGTGCACGTCCGCCGCGACAAGGCCTACCGACAACCCTTTTTTCTGGAAGTACTTCGCGAGCTTCCCCGCCGTGGTCGTCTTGCCCTGGCCGTAGAGCCCGACGAGGAGGATCCGCTGTTTCTGAATCGGGACGTCCCGCGTCGACCCGAGGATCTTCACGAGTTCCTCGTAGATGATTCGGACGACGTGCTCGCGCGGACTCATGCCCGCGGGCGGTTTTTCCTCCAAGGCGCGACGCTGGAGCTGCTTCGTAATGGCGAGCGCCAGCTGTACGTTCACGTCGGCCTGGATCAGCGCGCGCTGAATGTCGCGGACGATTTCCTTGATGAGGGATTCGTCCACGTAGCTCGCGCCCGCGATCTTGCGGAGGGCCGCGCGGAGCGAGTCCCCGAGCTTCTCAAGGACCATGGCGGTGGACCAAAGAACTCACGGGTCTTAAGATTTGACCGCGGGCGCGTGTCAGAAAAAAGGGAAGGGAGGGCTAGCCTTGTCAGAAGGGATGGGATGCACTCTAACGAACTAGCCCAAAATTCCCCCGGCATCGTATTTGTACGACGATATTTAAGACTTTGTAAAGCGGCACGGCCCAGATGGAGGAGACGTCCCCCCGGATCGAGACGTTGACAACATGGGGCCGAATATCGAGTTACAGGTAGCCGGACTTCTGCAGGGTGAGCAGGTCGTCCGTGGACAGCTTCTCGCCCTTCTTGAACCGCTCGAAAATCATTTCGGCTTCCCTCTTCGCGTCGACTTCCTCGGCGACCGCCTCCGCCACGCCGCGGCTTTTCATCCAGATTCCGTGGATGATCTTGTCGTAGTCGTGGACCTGGCGGATGTGTTCGATGTGCTTGCGGTGCTCCTCGTCCGCGAGCATCTTCGTCTTGATGAACTCCTCTTGCGCCTTGTCCGCTTCCCGCCGCAGGCCGTCGCCCTGTTCGTACAGCACCGTCATCTGGTCGTGCTCGGCTTGGGCCTTTTCAGCGAGCTCGGACACGCGCTTGTGCGCGTCCTCCGCGAGGTCTCGCGCGGTCTTCAGCTCGTCCCTCATCTTCCGGACGTCCTCGTTTTCCTCGAGGGACCGCTCAAGTTTCTTGACCTCCGCCTCGAGCCGCTGAATCTCCTCGATCAGGGCGCGTTCTTTGTCCGCGCCGAGGACGGAGGTCATGTGCTTGAACTCGAGTCGCTTCAGCTCCTGCTGGAGCTTGCCGAGCGGCACGGAACCCCGGGGCAGCTTCCTCCGTTTGAGATCCGTGAGCTGCTCTTGGAGCTCGTTCACCCGCCGGTTGTTCCGGTCCCGCTCCTCCTTTGCGGCCTTCACGAGGGCGTTGAGCTCGTCTCGTTTGATCCGGTGTTGGGTGGCCTCGTCGACCAGCGTCCGGACTTGCGCGTTCAGCGCGTCGCGCTTCTCGACCCACTCCCGCGTCTTGTCGTTCAGCTCATCGCGACGCCGGCGGTGCCGCTCCGCTTCCTGGTTTTCTCGCTCCCGCTTCAGCTGTAGCTCATCCAGCACTGAAACCCTCACGAAACCGGGCTGGTGGGACTTTGCGAAGAAGGCGTCGCCATATAAAACTTGCCGCGAGCGTTCTCGAAATCCGGAAGGACCTTCGCGATAACGAGGTCGTAACCTCAAATAGCGACAGAATAATCGTTACCGGGGTTCCTTGGGCCGCCTCGCTTTCGCGTGGGTCATCCTTCTTCTCGTCGTCGCGCTGCAGGTCGCCTCGCCCGCCCTCACGAACCAATCCATCCAGACGTCGCCCACCGCGACGAGTTTCAGCGTCTCGATCGCCGCCGATCGCATGTCGGCTGATCGGAATGACACGATCGCGTACACGATGTGGCTCAACGTGACCGGCGGCGGTCAGCTCCAGCTGGCCCGCGTGAACCTGACCTTGGAGCCCGACTTGGTCCTCCAAGTCAACGCGAGCGTGCATCCGGCGGCCTGTCCAATCCTGAGCTCGAATGCGACGTTCGCGACGTGGCAGTGCAGCTTCCTTCGCGCGGGCCGATCATACCGGTGGTCCGTCCCCGCCCTCGTGGCCGCGAATGCGACGCTCGGGAGGTCCCGCCTGGCTACCGCAACCGCCACGGAACTCGGAAGCGGTTCGTTGTCCCCCCGGACCGCCCAGGTGACCGTCTGGATTGTCTTGGATATGCTCAGCCTCTCGGTCCAGGCGTACCCATCCTCGACGGCCGAGCGAGGGACGGCGGTGAATTTCACTGTGACGGTCGCGAACACGGTACCGCAGAGTCGGGTGAACGCCTCGAACGAGCGAAACTTCACCGCGTACAACGTCCGGATTGCGATCGGCATCGGTCCGTTACTCGACGTGGCGAACACGACGCCGCGCCTGGTCGCACGGGCCAACCTCACGCCGGGCGAGATCGTCACCGTTACGTTCCCCGGAATCGTAGCGGGCGGCGCTGCCAACGGCGATCTGGTATGGGTCAACGCCACCCTCCTCTACGCGGACATGGCGAACCGCTCCATCGGTCCCGGGTTCGCTGAGCAGCGACTGACCATTCGCGTCCCGCCCCCGCTCGGACCCGACGTCTCGTCCGTCGCGGCCGTGCTCGCGTTCGCGCTCCTCGCCATCCTCGCGGCGGTCTTGGCCGCGCCCATTCTTGGCGAGAGAAGCCTCACGATTGACGAGGTGTTCCTCGTCCACCGGAGCGGCATCTTGATTCAACATCTGAGCCGGGGAGCCGGTGTGAAGCGAGACGACGACCTCGTGGCCTCGATGTTCGTCGCGATCCAGGACTTCGTCCGCGACTCGTTCCACACGGTGGCGACCCTAGACGAATTCGCGTTCGCCGGTCGAAAGGCCGCGGTCCTCCGCGGCCAGCATGTGGTGCTCGCGGCCCTTCTATCCCGCGGCAGCCCGCGGTATCTGTTCTCCCAGCTCAAGGCGGTGGAGCGGGCGCTCGAGGCGGCCCACGGCCCCGCGCTCGCGGACTGGGACGGCCGCGTCTCGAGCCTCGACCAGGCGGGGCCGATTCTGGAGGCCTTGCTCGCCGGCCGCTATGGTCGGCTTTGGGGGTGGTGGCGATGGCCACGGTTCTCATAGAGGTCGACGCGTCGAGAAGCTTTAACTATGCCCGCCCAAATCCGGCGGACCGGGCCGGACCCGCACCGTTCCGGCGTCCGCGGGGCGTTTACGGAGGAGGTCGTGTTTGACGACATTCGAACGGCCCGACACAGCCCGGCTCGTTCGCCTGCGCCTCGCTGAGAACGCGGACGATGTCGACGCGCTGTTCGTCCTCGCCGCGCTGCGGGTCCAAGACGGCGACGTGAAGTCCGGCCTCACGATCCTCGACCACGTGCTCCGGGTCGATCCACAGTATCCCGGCGCGTGGCGGTTCAAGGCGAAGCTCCACCGGATGGAAGGGGACGCCGCGGGGGAGCGACTCGCGGAAGCGCGGGCGGAGGACGCGGGCCAATGATTGCGGCCGGGGACGTCGTCAAGCTCAAGATCTGCATGGCCGGCGAGGGAGCCGTTGGCAAGACGTCGCTGATCCGACGGTACGTGCTCGACCAGTACGACGACCGGTACGTCGCGACGCTCGGCACGAAGATTACGAAGAAGAGCGTCAAGGTCGACAACCCGCGGGGTCCCGGCCAGATCCAGGCGGACGTGATCCTGTGGGACATCATGGGCACTTCCACCCTCCGGGAGCTCTTGAAAGAGGCGTACTACCACGGAGCCCAGGGGATCCTCGCGGTCGCGGACCTGACCCGGCAAGATACCCTGGGAGCCCTCGACGAATGGGCCCGGTCGATCCGGTCCGTGGCAGGGGACATTCCGACGTTCGGCGTCGTCAACAAGATCGACTTGGCCGGTCAGCGGGCGATTCCGGCCGCCGAGGTTGAGGCGTTCTTCACGAAGCGCGGGTGGCCATGGGCGTATTCGAGCGCGAAGACCGGTCGCGGCGTTGAGGAGTCGTTCGTGGGACTCGTCCGGCTCGTGTTGCAGTCCCGGCACTGAGTCAGGCGATTCGCCAGCGGCGGTGGGCTTCCGCGTCCTTCGAGAAGCAGTAGTGGACCGTGTTGAAGTCCTTCCGCATCTTCGCGACGTCGGCCGCGACCCGTTCCGGCGGGTCGCCTTTGACCGCGACGCGGGCGAACAGGTCGGCGACCTCCCGCATCTGCGCCTCGGCCATCCCCAGGCGCGTGAGCTCTTGCGTCCCCAGCCGCACGCCGGACGGTTTCACGGGAGAGGTGTCCCACGGGAGAAGGTTCTTGTTCGTGATGATGTTGGCCCGCTCCAGGTCCGCGGCGACCTTCGCGCCGCCGCCGAACGCGGCCACATCGAGGGCGACCGCGTGGCTCTCCGTGAAGCCGTACTTCTCCGCGAGGACCTTGATTCCTCGCTCGTGCAACGCTTGGGCCAGCGCCTTCGAATTCCGGACAATCTGCGCTGCGTAGTCGCGGCCGAACTCGAGGAACTCCGCGAGCGTGATCCCGAGGGCCGCCATCGCATGGAGGTGGTGGTTCGATACGACGCCGGGGAACACTGCGCGTTGGAGCCGTTTGATGAACTTCTCGTCTTGCGAGTCGGACAACAGGATGCCGTGCTGCGGCCCTGGGAGGGTCTTGTGGGTCGAGCCGGTGAGGACATCGGCGCCCTCGTGCAACGGGTCTTGGAACTTTCCTCCCGCGATCAGGCCCAGGACGTGGGCCCCGTCGTACCACACCTGGCACCCGGCCTCTTGGAAGGCGTCCCGCAGCTCCTTGAGGGGGGTAGGGAACAGGAAGACGCTCTGTCCGAATGCGGCGACCTTCGGGCGGACCAGTCGGAGGAGCTTGGCGGTCCCATCGACGTCGATGTTCATCCGCTCGACATCGAACGGGTAGTTGACGTTGTTCACGCCCCGCATCCCCGCGGCGCCGAACTTCGCGGAGCTGATGTGGGCGCCGTGGCTCAGGGCCACGGACGTCATGATGTCGCCCGGTTCAAGGAGGGCGAAGTAGACGGCCATGTTGGCGACCGTCCCACTGATGAGCCGCGCGTCTGCATGCCGGACGCGGAAGATTTTCTTGGCGAGCGCAACGACACGGTCCTCGACTTCGTCAACGAAGGTGTTGCCTTGGTAGTACCGCTCGTGGGGCAAGCCTTCGGCGTACCGATCGCCGAAGTCGGTCAGGAGCATCTCGCGAGCCATCGGGCTGATGATGTTCTCCGAGGCAATCATCGGGAGGGACTTCGAGAACCAAGCGTGGTGGCGGTCCACCTGCTCGCTGATGAACGCGACGTCCTCATTCATGCCTTCGCTCGGTGAGACAAGAATGCGACGGGATAAATACGTTCGGCCAGTGGGGCTCCGGGGTCATCCGCCCCGGACCTAGAAGCAGCGGACTTTTCCTTGGACGATCCGGTCCGTCAGCTTGTAGATGTTCTCGAGTTCCTCGTCGATCAGGACTTCGGCGTCTTTCACAATCGAGCTGAGATGGGTCCCTTTCTCCGGGATAATCTGCGCCGTTGCGGCCTGCGGCTCGTCGATGGGTTTCCCGATCTGGGAGACGATGCGGACCCAGACCTCCTTGACCTTGCCCGCGTGCTCCTTCACGATGCGATCCGCGATCTCGAACGACAGGAGGTTGTACAATTTCCCGACGTGCGTCACCGGATTTTTCCCGGCGGCCGCCTCCATCGACATCGGTCGGTACGGGGTGATGAGGCCGCTCACTCGGTTCCCGCGGCCGACGCTCCCATCGTCCCCGTTCTCCCAGGAGAGACCCGTGACGGTGAGGTAGAAGATCCCCGCATCGTAGTTGTCGCCCGTGTTGATGTCCACCTTCACCGCCCGGTCCGTGTACTTCACGGCGTTGTCGAGGAGCCGCTCCCGGAGCTCTTCCACCACGCTCCGGTAGTGGTCTTTGTCGGGGACGAACTTGTCCACCATCGCCGCGGCGACCGTGAGACGCATCGAGTCCTCGTGCCGCACCCCCATGACCTTGATGTCCTGGCCGACCTCCTTCAGGTCTTTCTTGAGTGCCCCGTTGATCAGGAGTTCCGTCTGTAACACGACGGTTTCCAGCTCCGAGAACGGGGCGAAGCCGACCCCGAACGAGGTGTCGTTCGCGAGGTGTTTCTGCGTATCATACAGCCCCCGGAGGTCCACGGAGCCTTGGCCGATCTTGCAGTCCAGGGTGACGTCCGCATCGACGTTCAGGTTCGTGCAATTCGTTGCGAGGTACTCGTGGGCCGCCTGGATCGCCGTCGTCCGATAGGGCAGGCGTTCCCCGTTCACCATGGTCGTCGCGCGCCCCACAAGGAGGATGTACGCCGGCTCGAGGAACACGCCGCCACCGAACTTCGGCGCGCTTTGTCCGCCGACGACCTCGACCTGATCCGTGTTGTGATGGAGGATCCGTCCGAATCGGTTGATGTACATCTTGCTCAGGGCCCGCGACACAATCTCCGCGAGGCCGTCCGCGATGCTGTCCGGATGGCCGACCCCCTTGCGTTCGACGATCTCCGTCCCCTGTTGCTCGATCGGCGTGTGGACGAGTTCCTCCACGTAGATGTTCCGTGCCACGAAAGTCCCCCGACGGTGGTGCCGCGTGGATGCCTAGGTGCATATATGGCTTTTGTCGCAACCCCGAACCGCAGGCAAGCGGGATGGCGACGACTCGCACATCCCGACTCCGTCAGCGGCATGGGTCAATAATATACCATTGAACCAAAAATTCCGGCAGGAATATGTACCTCCTGGCCGTTCCGCCCCCGATGATGCCGGACCTGGAGGAGATCCCACGGTTGCGGAAAGCCCTCGGCCTGACGCAGACGTCGCTCGCCCGCCTCTCGAACGTCAGCCAGTCGACGATCGTGAAGATCGAGAAGAAGCAGATGAATCCGTCGTACGATGTCGTGCGACGCGTCTACGCCTCGCTCCAGACCGAACTGAAGCGGCAGGAGAAGCGAGCCCTCGTGGAGCAGATTCAGACGCGAAAGGTCCAGTACCTCGAAGCGAAACTGCCGCTCGAGAGTGCGGTGGCCGAGATGCGGCACTGGAAGTTCTCGCAGATGCCCGTCATGCACAACGCCCATCCGGTCGGATCGATTTCGGAAAAGGTGATCAACGACCTGATCTTGTCGGGCAAGGACCCGAAAGACCTCGCCCGGATCCGCGTGGACGAGGTCATGGAGCCCGCGTTCCCGCAGGTCGACGCGAAAACCCCCGTCGAGCTCGCGGCGAACCTCCTCCGGCACTACAATGCGGTCCTCGTGACGTCGAAAGGCGAGGTCACGGGAATCCTGACGAAATCGGACCTGATGAAGCTCCTGTAGCAGTCGGGCCGCCGGAGTTCAGTTTCGCCCAACCCCCATTATCGTTAAATAACGATAACTTATGTCCAGAACACAGACGAAGACGAACGGTGTCCCCAATGATGATCGGATGCGGCTACTGCGAAAAGACAGTACGACGACGCAGGTACCTGTATTTCTGGCACTACGAGCAACGGGGTGGGCATCGGAAACAGGTTGAGGAGTACGTGGGCCCTGCGAGCGATTCGAAGGCCCGCGAGGACGTCACTCGCAAGGTCGCCGCCTACATCGGGCGGGCTCGGGAGGAGATGGACCGGTTCGTCGAGCTCGCGCACCGAGAAATGATCGCGCGCGAATAGCTCGCATCGATTTGCGTTATCGTTGGACAACGATAACGAGTGCCGGCTGCTGCAGAGCGCTCCACGGCCTATTCCGGGTACGGCACGTCAATCTCGAGGAAATCCTCGGCGACTCGCACGGCGGGGAAGACCTTCTCCGCGTCTGCAAGAATCGACTTCGGGTCCTCGTATCTCGGGCTCAGATGGGTCAGGACGAGCTGGCCGACTCGCGCCTCCTTCGCGATTTCCGCGGCTTGTCGGGAAGAGGAATGGCCGTAGCGATTCGCCTTCTCCTCGAGCGCCGCGTCCGAGGTCGCGTCGTGGATCAGGACATCCGCGCGCCGGGCCATCTCGACGAGCGCCTCGTGCGGCATCGTGTCCCCGGTGTACACGATCTTGCGCCCCCGCCGAGGCGGACCCAGGACATCCTCCGGCCGGATCGTCCGGCCGCCGATCGTGACGGGCTCGCCTTCCTGCAGTCGGCTGTACAGCGGCCCGCTCGGGACGCCGAGCGCTTCCGCGCGGTCCACGCTGAACCGCCCCGGCCGCGGCTTCTCCTCGAGGACGTAGCTCACGCACGGGACC
The DNA here is from genome assembly GCA_005878485.1 of Methanobacteriota archaeon. GTDB lineage: Archaea > Thermoplasmatota > Thermoplasmata > RBG-16-68-12 > RBG-16-68-12 > RBG-16-68-12. The sequence goes on from VBMG01000044.1 coordinate 21,125, forward strand.
GTGTGCACCGCCTCGAAGGCTCGGACGACGTATTCCCCGCAATCGATCGCCCCGCCCGGCGTGAGCTCCTTCGCGTGGACCGGGAAGCCGGGCGTGAAGTAGCCGAGCGACAAGAGGTCTCCCACGAGTCGCTCGATCCCGCGGGGCCCGTACACCTCGAGCGGCGTCTCCCGTCCGTTCATCGACATGCTCTGGACCATCCCGGGCAGCCCGAGGAAGTGGTCGCCGTGGAAGTGCGACACGAAGACGCGGGACACCTGCATGAAGCTCAACTTGCTCTGCATGAACTGACGCTGCGTGCCTTCCCCGCAGTCGAACAGGATGACCTCGGGGCCGCGCTTGACCGCGACCGCGCTCACGTTCCGCTTCGGCGTCGGCCACGAACCGGAGGTGCCGAGGAACACGATTTGCATGGACCCATCCCGAACGCCCGCGGGGGTTTAACGCCTTTGGACCCCGCGCCAAAACTATATCGCGGTACCGGAATGCCGCGTCGGTCCGCGCATGATTTCCCTCGACGGACACTCGTTGGACTTGGACGATATCGCCGCCGTCGCCCGCCGGGGGGAGCGCGTCCGGCTCATTGCCGCGGCGGCCCGTCGCGTCGAGGCAAACCGGCGGGCGCTGGAGCGATCGATCTCGGAGGGCGCTGTCGCGTACGGAATCACGACGGGATTCGGGGAGCTCGCGAACGTCGCGATCCCGGAAGCCGACGTCCGGAAGCTGCAGCTGAACCTCCTCCGGAGTCACGCGGTCGGCCAAGGCGAACCGCTTCGGACGGATGAGGTGCGTGCCTCGATCTTGCTGCGCGCGAACACCTTGGCCCTGGGCCGTTCCGGCGTCCGAAAGGTCCTCGTGGCGCGGCTGCTCGATCTCCTGAATCGTCGCGTGCACCCCGTGATCCCGTCCCGCGGGTCCCTCGGGGCCAGCGGAGACCTGGCGCCGCTCGCCCATCTCGGGCTCGTCCTCGTCGGAGAAGGCCGAGCCGAGTTTCGAGGTCGCACGTTCGCCGGAAGGGAGGCTTTGCGGCGGGCCGGGGTCGCGCCGCTGGTCCTCGAATCGAAGGAAGGCCTGGCGATTGTCAACGGGACCTCGGTCATGGCGGGCGTCGGGGCGCTCGCGGTGCACGACGGCTTGCGGTTGCTCAAGGACGCGCAGGTGGCCGCATCGATCGCGTTCGAGGCGCTCCGCGGCTCTCCGAAGCCGTACGACGACCGACTCGTCGTCCTGAAGCCGCAGCCCGGGGTCCGAGACGTGGCGGCGAACATGCGACGCCTCCTTCGGCGGAGCGAGATCATCCCGTCGCATCGGGGGCCGCACAAGGTCCAGGATCCGTACACGCTCCGGTGCATCCCACAGGTCCTCGGAGCGTGCCGCGCCGCGTTGGACACCGCGGCCGCCGTGGTCCGGATTGAGATGAACTCGGCCACGGACAACCCACTCATCCTCCCGGACGGCATGAGCGTGAGCGGCGGGAACTTTCATGGGCAGGCCGTCGCCATGGCCCTGGACCACGTGGCGCTCGCTATGGCCGTCCTCGCGGGATTCACGGAGCGCCGGATTGCGCGGCTCGTCGACACGCGCCTGAGCGAGCTCCCGCCGTTCCTCACGGAGAAGTCTGGCCTGAACTCCGGGATGATGATCCTCCAGTACGTCGCCGCGGGCTACGCGAGCGACAACAAGGTCCTCGCCCACCCCGCCTCCGCGGACTCGATCCCGACGTCGGCGAACCAGGAGGACTTCGTGCCGATGGGCATGTCGGCCGCGTCAAAGGCTCGCGAGGCAATCGAGAACGCAGCGCATGTCGTCGCGATGGAGTACCTCGCGGCCGCCCAGGGACTCGAGTTTCTCCAGCCGCTCCGGCCGGGCGTCGGTCCACGGGCCGCATACGTGCGGATTCGCGGATCGATTCCCCGCCTCGTCGACGATCGGTCGCTCGCGGAGGATGTCGACCGGATCCTTGGATGGATGAAGGACGGGGCCCTCGTGGCCGCTGCGGAAGCCGCTTCGGGCGGACTCGCCTAGTCACTCGCGCCTTGGAGGGAGCGGAAGCAGGCGGGACAGCGACCGACCCGAGTCGCACAGAGTTCGTGGAAGTCGCGGCCGCAGCGGCAGCGTGTGGCCTTGAAGCCCTTCTTGATGAGGCCCTTGCAGATCGGGCAACGGGTCTCGAGGTCCGCGACGAGGCGCTTCGCTTTCTCCTGCACGAGCTCGGAGACGTCGACCTGGGCGATCATCTCCTGCGTGTACTCTTTGCCGTCGAAGGCGCGGTGGGAGATGACCTGAATCGCGAGGGGCACGGACCCGGAGGCGGTCATCTTGAGCCGCAGCCTGAGGGCTTCCGAGCCGTTGGCCGGCACGGCGGCGACGTCCGTCAGACCCTCCGTCTCCGCGTCGCCGACAATCCGGACCCGGACGTCCTTCGCGAGTCCCTTCCCGATGTTCTCGATCGTCAGAGTCGCATCGGCCCATTCGTTCACCCGCGTCGGGCCGACGTCGATGTACGCCTTCATGCTCGGCGCGAACGCCTCGTTCGCCTCCCAGGCGGTCCGGTAGGCTTCCTCCGCCGCCTTGATTGCCTCGGGGAAATCGGACTTCCGGAGTTGCATCGCCTGCCCGAGCTTCCCCTCGGCGGCTTTCATGTCGATACCGAATTTGCGTCCGTTTCGAATCGTGGTTTCCACCTTGAACGTGAGATCGATGAATCGCTTCTCGACGACCTTCGCGGATTCGACGCGCTCCAACGCGCCCTCAACGACGGAGATCGCTTTTTCGAACTCTCCCTGTTGGATCTGCTCATTCGCTTGTCGCAAGAGGTCCTCGGCATCCCGTGCATCGGAGCCGAGTTTCTTCGCATGGGCGACGTTCGCCGCGGCCTCCTGAATTGCGCGGTTCAACTTTGCGCCCAACGCCTTCTCGGCCGAGTCCCGCCCTTCGCGGATGCTCGCCCACGCGTCCGGGAAGTTCTCGGCTTCGATCTGAGCCCGTGCCTCGGAGAAGCGGTTCAGCAAGGGAGTCGGGTCGACCTCCATCTTCCGACAGGTCGCGACGAGCGTCTCTCCCTTCGCGAGTTCCTCTTGGAGGCGGGACCGGAGGACTCCCAGACCCCAATCAAGACTCCCTGCGAAAGCCGATCGCGCCCGTTCGACCTCGCCAGCTTCCAGGGCGGTCTCCCCTTCCTGGAAGAACCTCTCAAACTTGACTGCGTCCGCGCGGACCTCGTGCGCCGTCTGGAGGAGTTTCTGCGCCCGGTCTCGGACCTCCTGCGTCTCTTCGAGCAGAATCCGGAGGTCCGCGATCGCGTCCGACGCCCGGACCGCCGTGTCGAGCGCCCGCACAAAGTCGGCTTCGTCAAACATCTTGCGGGCGTCCGAGACGAGCCGGGTCACCTCCGTCGATTCGTTCCCGATGGATCGGAGCTTGCGCTCAACGGTCTCCACGGCCTGCCGGGCCATCGCCTGCTGGAGACCGACCCGGTCCGCCTCGGCCTCGCTCTGCTGCGCGGCCGCGATTGCCTGGCGGTACTTCTTGGCTCGGAAGAAATCGCGGGCCCGTTCAAAGAGCCGCTCGGCGGAGCGCGTGTCGGTGCCTTCGATCCGCGCCCGCATGAGGTTCTCCTCGAACCCTCGCATCATCGTGGAGATCTCCCGGTCCCGTTCCTTCGTCGCCTCGGCTTCCGCCTGGGCGGCGTCGTCGAGAGCCTCATCGAACTGACCCATCTTGTACGCCCGGTCCGCCTTCTCGAGCCATCCGGCCGTCGTGGGCATCGACAGGTTCATCGCATCCGCATCGGCGACGATTTCCTTCAGGCGCCGGAGGGCGGTCGTGGCCTCGTCGCCTTGGCGTTTCAGGAGATCGAGCTGCTCCCTCAGTTTCATTGTGAGGTCAGCGGCCTGGTCGAGTTCCCCCGCGGCGAGGTGCTGACGTGCCCGGATAATCGCGTCGCTCGACTGGGCGAGGTTCACACCATCGACGGAGCCGAGGATCCGCTCCGCCGAGGCGAGGGACGACGTGAGCTTTTCTTGGATGAGGGCGGTGAACTCGTCTTCCGTCCGTTGTGCGAGGGTGAGCGCCTTCTCGTAGTCCTTTCCTTTCATCGCCTCTTTGGCGTCGCCGAAGATCTCGCGGAGGTGCGGGGCATCGATCCCAACTTTCGCCGCCAATTCCAGGCGTCCCCGGGAGGACAGGATCTTCTGAGCCGACGAATAGAGGACCGTGAGCTTGTCCGTCTCCGCCCGGGCTACGGAAGCGAGCTGGAGGGCCCGCTCGTAGTCAAGCCGCTCAAACGCCTTCTTGGCGTCGACGAGCATCTCGACGACCTTCGACACGTCGACGTTGCGCTTCTTCGCCTCCGCGACGAACGCCGCGGCGCTCGCAATCGCGTTGAAGGCCTGTCGGTGCAGCGCCGTGGCCTTGCTCGCCCGGTCGTTCCCCTCGTTCAGGAGGCGGAGCCCCTCGTGATAGTTCTGCACCCCGAACGCGAGCCGCGCCCGCCGGACGAGATCCGACATTGCATCCACGTCGATCTTGAGTCCCTGAGCGGTGGCGATTCGGCCCCGTACCAAGCCGCTGAGTTCCTCGACACATCCCGCCAGCGCCCCCGTCGCCTTCTCCCGGGCCGTGATGATTTCCCCCGCGCGGCCGCCCGCGAGGAACCCGTTCAGCTCGCGGTGGACGATTTCGAGCGAAGCGACGTTCGCCCCGAGGTCAACTCCCATCCGAACGGCGACCGCAAGATCCCCGACGATTTCCTCCGCATTGGTCCGGATGCGTCCCTCGATGAATTTCTCGCCTTCGCCGATTGCCTTGAACGCGCCTTCGAAGTCCCGCGTGCCGATCGACGCGTCGGCCCGGTTCACGAGGGCTTTAAGGCTCGAGCCGTCGTCCCCGAGGTGAGGGATCGAACTCCGGAGGATTGCGAGCCGTGCGGTCGCGTGATCGGCAAGGAGCCTCTCGGTCTCCGTCTCGACGTCGGCCGCGAGGCGAAGGGCTTTCCGGTGCTCGTTGGCTTTCGTGGCGACGATCGCGTCTTGGAGGAGCTTCGACGGGCCCGACACGTCCACCCCGTTCTGCTCTGCGAGGGTGAGAATGAACTCCCCGCGTTCCAGCGACTGCATGACCCGCTCTCGCTCGGTCTTCCGCAACTCATCCATCGCGCCGTCCACGGCCTGCTCGACATCCACGAGATTTCGATCCTGGTATGCCTGACGGGCCGTCTCCGCGAGCTTCCGGGCGCGCGTGGTCTGAACGCCAAACGCCTCGGCTTCGGCGAACGAACGGTGGACCTCTTTGAGTCGGCCCTCGACTTTTCGATAGCTTTCGAGGATCTGGTCGACCCCGGTGTCCGCACGTTTCGCCGAGTCAATCGCTTCCCGGAAGGCGCCGCGTTTGACCGCCTCGCGGGCGTTGTTCAGGTCCTCCATCGGAGCCTTGAGATTGATGTCCATGTTCGCCGCGGCCATGAACTTCTCGCGGGACGCGCCGATCACCGCAAGGACCCGGCGGAACTGGGCCTGTTGAATCGACTGGAATCCCTGTTTCGCGAGGGCGGCGCCATCGCGGTAGTTTCCTTTCTTGATCTCGGCCTCCGCTTGGTCGAAGAACTGCTGGGCGGCCGATGGATCCGCGCCGATGGCGCGGGCTTCCTGGGTGAATTTCGAGAAGTCGCCGGCTTTGCCATCCAATGATCGCTGAAGGGCCTTCTCCGATTCCGCGCGGCTTTGCCGGACCGAGTTTTTCGCTTTCTCGAATTCGAGGTTTCCGATGTCGCCGCGGGCCCGTTCGATCAGGGCCGAGGCCTTCGTTGCGTCGGCTCCGAGCTCCGCCGCGGTCCGCACGAGGTCCTCCGCGTCCCGGACCTCCCGGTTTACAGCGGACGACAGGTCGTCCTTGATCGACTCGAACCCTTCATTTGTGAAATCGAGCGCGCTCTGGAAGTCGTCGTTCTCCATGGCGGTCCGAGCCCGGGAGAGCAGGTCTTCAATCGGCCCGACCTCCCGACTGAGATTCTTTGCAGAAAGGATGAGGGACTGTACCTTTGAGAACGAGGACGACAGGTGCTCTTGGAGCGCCTTTTCGCTCCGTTTCCACGCCTTCTTCGCGAGATCAATCGCGGTTCCGAGGTCCTCGGACGCGAGCGCGCCCTCCGCCTTCGCGAGCGCCGTCTCCGTTTCCGCGATATCCGCCCCAACGCTCTTGGCCAGTCGTCCGAGAGCCGCGCTCGAGTCGACGATCGCACGGGCTCGATCCCGATAGATTCGCTTCCCCCGCTCGAGTGCTTCGCCGGCCTTGTCCACCGCCACCTTGTAATCCTTCGCCGCGAGTGCGGCGTTCGCTTCCGCGAGGGGCTTCTCCGCGTCGACGACGGTCGCATCGATCCGACGCGCTTGGTCGATGGTGTCTTGAGCCGCCTTGATGCCTTCCTCGGCTGCTTGGCGTGTCCGAGCGGTTTCCTTGACCCTCTCCTCCAGCTGCCTGCGCAGCTGACTGTCCCGCAAGTATCCGCTCAAGTTTCGTGGGCTCCGCTGCCTCGGAGAAGGCTTCGAGCTCTTCCTCCGAGGAATCGCAGCGAATCGACGGGAACCGAGCTTATAAACGGCTTAGCCCGTGGTTATCAGAGATGATTCGCGCCTTCTGGAACGAAGGCCGCTGGCCCGGCGCGACGCAACTCCCGTGGAGCGGACGAGGTCACTCGGTCGCCGCGGGCGTCGGCTGGGGGGGAAGGCCGGGGATCACCGCTTCGGCGGGACTCGGCAGGGACGCTTCGCGAACCTCTTCGGACGACGTCGGGTCCGGGTGCTCCTTGTAAGGCACGCCTGCTTTCTGCGCCATGAGCTTCCGAATCCCTTCCCGGTCCGTCGACTTGAGCCCGAAGAACTCTGCGAAGTAACGCGTGGTCGCGAGGGAGAGCGATCGTCCCGACGGCTTGCGCGAGATGAGCCCGAGCTCCTCGAGGGCTTTCGTGTGCTCGTAGACCTTCGCCCCGATCATGTCGAAGAGGTCGCTCTGGAGGATCGGCTGGTGGTATGCGATGAGCGCGGCCGTCTTCAACACGTCCCGGTCGATTTCCGGCGGCGCGAACCAACGGGCACGTTCCGCGTACTCGGACCGAATCTGCATCGTCCACTTCGTGCCGATCTGAGTGACTTCGATCGCACTGTCCCGCTGCGTGTATTCTCGGGCGATGACGCGGAGGTGCTCCCGAATCCTCTCGGGATCGACTCGGGTGGTCCGCGCGAGTTCGTCCACGGTCAGAGGCCGGCCTGCGCTGTACAAGGCGGCCTCCACGATGGCGCGCTCGTTCATTCGTTCGCCTCCCCAGAGGCTTCGGGTTTCGGTCCGAGCGCCGGGATCGCCAAGAGTTCCTCCAACGGGAGGTCCGTCTTCATCGACAGCCGCTTCACGTAAATCTCCCCGTACGGGAAGTCCTTCTGCCACAGCTTCACTTTCTCCAAGTGGGCGAGGAAGAGTAAGGACATGAACACGGTCACCTCGTCCCAGACCCCGCCCGCGGTGAGATGACGCAGCGGGATCGGCTCCCCGTTGAACTGCGCGAGACGGTGCCACGTCAAGGCGATGTCCTCCGTGAGGTCTTCTCCGTGGACCTTTTGATGGAAATTCGGCGCGAACTTCCGGATCGCCTGTTCCCGGAGGGCGTTCAGTTGGAGCTGGATTTCCGCCTCCCGACGGGCTTCGTCGAATGCGTCCATCAGTTCCATGAGGGTCACGGCGCGTCGGCCTTCCCGGCGAATCGCCTCGGTCAGGGGCGTCGCGGTGCCCGCGAGGACCACCTGGTTGTAGTCCAGGTCCGCCGGATCCCGGAACATGTCGAGGTCCCAGCCATCGACCTCGGGCTCCGGCTGCGGCGGCATCGCGTCGAGGAGGACCTTGTCGCTTTGCATCTTCAGGATCGACCAGGCGAGGAAGACGAGCTTCCCCGCCGTAACGAAGTTCACCGCGCCGTCCTTCTTCACTTTGTCCATGAAGAGCTTCGTGAACTGGACGAGGTTGATTTCCCACGGGTCCAGGTGCCGCTCGAGGACGAGCTCGAACGCCGCGACGATCGACTTCTCAAAGGGGTCCCGGACCGCGACGTGCATCCCCTGGTCGATCTCGTTCAGCATCCCGAGATACCGGTTGATCCGTTGGCCGCCCTCCGTCTCGCTGATCAGGGCTTTGTGGAACAGCAGATGGTTCAGCACGGTCTGGTAATTCTCGCTCATGCGGGGATGGCCTCCGTCGGTTTCTCGTCCTCGATGTCGGCTAGGTTGACGCGCATGATGACCTCCGAGACCGACTCGGGCGTCATCGTCACGCCGATCAGGTGGTCCGCCTCCTTCAGGGAGACCTTCCGCAGCGAGATCTGAACGAACTGCGCCGTCGCGCTGTTCCGCCGGATCATCCGAGCGACCTTCTCCGCGTTGACGGCGTCGAGGTTCTGGTCGATCTCATCGAGGAGGTAGAACGGCGAGGGGTCGTATTCCTGGATCGCGAAGATGAGGGCCATCGAGGCGAGGGATTTCTCCCCGCCGGACAGGGCCTCGAGCCGCAATGCCTTTTTGTGCGCCGGCTTCACCTTCAGGATGAGCCCGGCCTCGAACGGTTTCTCCGAGTCTTCCAAAAGGAGGTCGGCTTCGCCTCCTTCGCTCAGCTCGGCGTAGACCCGCTTGAAGTTCTCGCTGATCGCGGTGAAGACCTTCGCGAGGCCCTCTTTCTTCTTGTCCGTGAGCTGGTTTACGAGGTTGATGAGCTCCTCGCGCTGCCCCTCGAGGCGTTTGAATTCATCCTTTAGCTCAATCGCGCGCGCCTGCTGCGCCTCATAATCCTCGAGGGCCCGCAGGTTGATGGGACCGAGGGCGTTGATCGCCGTCTCGCACTCTGTGATCGTGGCTTTGAGCTCCTCGAGAGTCGGGAGTCGCCCCTCCGTCAACTCGACGGCCATTTCCTTCATGACACGTTCGGCCTCGGAGAGCTGCTCCTCCTGCACCTTCAGCTCCGTCTCCATTTTCAGGAGGAAGTCTTCCTTCGTCTCGAGCTTGTGCGTGACTTTGTCGAGGTCCGCCTCGCGGTCGGTCTTCTCCTTGTACGCCGCGTCGCGGGCGTCTTGGAGATCCTTCATTTGCTTGCCCATCTGGGCTTCCGTCTTCTCGAGGCCCCGGATCTCCGTCTCGAGGCGACCCAGCGATTCCTGGTTCGACTCGATCCGCTTCTCGTGATCCTTCCGCTGGTCCTCCAAGGTCCCGATGCGCGTGTCGACCTCCGTGCCGCGCTCCTCGAGGAACGTGGTCTGGGTCGCCATCGCCTCGAGCTTCGACCGAAGGCCGCTCAGTTCCTCGGCGAGGGTCGCACGGCGGCTCATCAGTTCCTTCATTCGCGACGAGATCTGTTGGGGCGTCGCCTCGATGACGGCCTTCTTCCGCTCGTCCCGTTTCGCCTTCAAGGCGTCGAGCGCTTTCGAGAACTTCGCAAGGTCTTCCTCGATGCGCTTCGCGGTCTTCTCCGCGAGATTGAATCGATCCTTCCGCTCGGTGAGGTCCTTTTCCGCGGCGGCGAGCCTCGCGGTGAATTCTCGTCGTTTCGCTTCCAACGTACTGGCCTTCACCTCGACGGCTCCGCTCTTGCCGCCGGAGTCTTTGATCGTGCCCTCGAGGTCCAGGATCTCCTTTCGGATTCCGTCGAGAAGGTTGGCGACGTTCTCGGCGTGCGTCTGGGCCTCGCGCAGCTTTTCCGCGATCTTCTCCATCTCGCTCGCGGCGCTCGGCCCGAACTTGACCGTGGAGCGCTCCATGTCGCCGCCGATCATCGCCCCCGAGGCCTCGATTAACTCGCCCTCGACGGTCACGAGGCGGACGCCGCCCATCCATTTCCGGGCCTCGTCGAGCGACTGGACGACGAGCGTGTCGCCGAAGACGTAGAAGAACGCGTCCCGGTACTTCTCATCGAAGTGACAGAGGTCGATCGCGAATCCGAGGCACTCCTTCGCCACCAGGATCGCCTTGCCCCTCGGCTTGCCGACCAGCATCTTGCTGAGGGGCAGGAACGTCGCGCGGCCGATCTTGCGCCTCTTCAAGAAGTCGATGCACTGGGCCGCGACGGTGTCGTCGTCGACGATGATTGCCTGCATCCGGGCGCCCGCGGCGGTGACGATGGCGGTCTCGTACTGCGGATCGACGTGGGCGAGCTGCGCCACGGTGCCATGGATCCCTTTGATGGACCCGGTCTCGCGGCATTCCAGGATCGCGCTCACGGCGGCGGTGTATCCCCGCTTCATGTTTTCTGCGACATCCGCTTCGGCCTTGATCTGAGCATATTGCCGCGTGAGGCTGAGGATTGCTGTCTGCAATTCGGCCTGCTCCTTCGCGAGCTTCGCCTCTTCTGCGCGTTTCTCGTGAAATTCCTGTTGGAGTTTCTGTAGGCTCTTCCCCGATTCCTTCGTGGACGACCGCAGCTCCTTCAGCTGCCAGTCGGTGTCGTCGAACTCGACCTGGTACTGTTTCCGGGACTCCTCGATCTGGGAAATCTCCGACTCGAGTCGGCCCATCGCTTCCTTGGTGCGGTCGCCCTCGAGGACGATCCCTTTGAGCTTCTCCTCGACTTGGTCGATCTCGTTGTTGAGTGCGATGATTTGCTTTTGGATTCCGAGCACCTTCGCGTCGCTCTTCGACGCGAGTTCGTCGACCTCATGGAGATCTCCATCGGCGCCCTTGATCTGGCCATCGAGCTCGCCGACACGCCCGTCGACGTTTGTCCGCTCTCGCGCGAGCGCGTCCGTCTCCCTCTGGACCTTGGCGCGCTCCTTGTTTGCATCCCCCGTCTCGAGGCGAATCTGTTTCAGCGTCTCCTTCGAGGTCTCGATTCCGTCCGCCGCGCGGGCGCGCTGGATTCGAAGCCCATCGAGTTTCTCCTTGAGTTGTTTCGCTTCCTCGCCGCCCCGGTCCGCCATCTCCTGTTCGAGTTCGCTCAGGCGGGCGACCGCGGCGTCGAGCAGCTTCCGAAGCT
>VBMG01000169.1 GCA_005878485.1 Methanobacteriota archaeon
AGCTCCACCAACGTCATGTTCACTTCCTGGGACCCGGTCCGTCGACCCAGATCGCTGAGGCGCTCGAGGGGGAGCGATTCGCCGCCGTTGCGGCCACACGCGGCGAGGTCGTCGAGGTACGCCTGCGCGACTTGTTGCGTGAGACGCGGCCGCTTGGAGCCCAACGCGAACTGCATCATGCTCGCGACCATCGCGGAGCCTCGAAACAGCCCGTTGACTCCGGCGCGAAGAAACGCCATGGTCCCGCTCGCTTGGACGCACTCATTGATCAGAAGCGTCAGCCGCACGGAGAGCTTCCGACTCAACCGGCCGCCCGGCACCCTGGATTCGTAAAAGATTCCGCCCAACCGGAGCGGCATGTACTCTGCCCAATTCGGATCCGTCGGGCTCCGCCGGTACCAGTCGAGCGTCTTCTTGCGCAGGATCGCGCTGACCAGGAGCGGGTCCTCGGTTTCGGCGCGGACCCGGGGCAACAGCGCCTGCGCCGTCCGGAGGACTTCGCGCAGGACCCGTTTGTCGCCGCGCGCCTCGACCACCAGGGCGGGCAAGTCGATCGAGTTGATCGCCTCGAGGTCGAACTTCTCCTCGGGGGTCATGAGTAGGAACGCCGCGAGCGCACTCGGCTTGGAAACGGCGCTCGCATGACCTTGGGGCATTGCTTTGGAGGTATCCCCGACCTTCTTGCCCGGCTCCGACGTCGGCGAGACAAGGGCCAGGAGCACCGCTGACGGAACGGAGGGCTGTTGTCCCATAGAACGTTCGTACCCACCCGCGCCAGGTTCGATAAATCCGTTGCTGGCGATTATCGTCCGTGATAGTTGGCTGACTGGCCGTCCGCCCGGCCGAGCTCTTGCGGCTGCGCGCGCCAACCTCGATACTTCGCAACGTTTCCATCGAAACGGTCGTCGCAGACCATGACGTCGAGGCCGACGGTTGAGTAGCCATAAGGGCGATGGCCGACTGGACTGTGTCGGCAAAAATCGAGTGCTCCCGGCGGGAGCAGGCTCGCATCCTCCCCTCCGGGGGTGAAGGACTAAGTACCCCGCTGGCATCCGACCGAAGCGAAGGAGGATCCAATGAAAGCGATTGTCCGCGACAAGTACGGCTCACCGGATGTCCTCGAACTCCGAGAGATTGTGAAGCCGGCCGTCGAGGACGAGCACGTGCTGGTGCGCGTTCACGCGGCCTCCGTCAATGCAGGCGACTGGCACTCCATGAGAGGCAAGCCGTACATCATCCGCTTGATGCTGGGCGGGCTGTTCAAGCCCAGGACCAAGAACGCTGTTTTGGGAGGGGACTTGGCGGGGCGGGTCGAGGCGGTTGGCGGGAACGTGACCGAATTTCAACCCGGCGATGACGTCTTCGGGATGAGCATACGGACCTTTGCCGAGTATGTCTCCGTTCGCAAGGTTGGAATCGTCCGGAAGCCAGCCAACCTGACATTCGAGCAAGCGGCCGCGGTACCTGTGGCGGCAATCACCGCCCTGCAGGGTCTTCGTGACAAAGGACACATTCGGCCGGGGCAGAAGGTCCTGATCAACGGGGCGTCGGGAGGCGTGGGTACCTTTGCCGTGCAGATTGCCAAATCGTTCGGAGCGGACGTGACTGCGGTGTGCAGCCCGAGGAACGTGGACATGGTCCGATCCCTCGGCGCGGACCGGGTCATCGATTACACCCGCGAGGACTTCACGCGAGATGGGCAGCAATATGACCTGATCTTCGATGTCGCCGGGAACCATCCATTCTCCGAGTGCAGGCGAGTATTGAGCCCGAACGGGACCCTCGTAATGGTCGGACAATCGGGCCGCAAGAAAATATCGATTCTCCCCCTTCTCACGGCGCCCCTGGTGTCGCGCCTCAGGAGGAAGCAGAAGCTGGTTTCGTTCATCGCGAAGCGCAACAAGGAGGACCTGACTCTTCTGAAGGAGCTCATGGAAGCCGGGAAGGTCACGCCGGTCATTGACCGATCCTATTCGTTGCGTGAGGTCCCGGAGGCGTTACGTTACTTGGGAGAGGGACACGCTCGAGGAAAGCTCGTCATCACCGTGTGATATTCGGACAGGGCCAAACGAGCCAGGAGAACGCGTTGAGTGAAACATCCATTTCGACGTCTCTGGAATGCGCGAGGCGTCTGGCGGTAACGAAGCAGCATCTTGCCGGCAAGTGGCCGACCGGTTCAGGACGCGAAGCGATCCTTTCCGTGATACGCGACCTGGGCTACGTTCAGCTGGACCCGGTCAACGTGGTCGCGCCGTCCCATGTGATCGCCCTGTGGAGCCGACTCGGCATGTTTCGATTGTCGGACCTGGATCGCCTGCTCTGGGACGAGAAGAAGCTCTTCGAACATTGGTCCCATGCTGCGTCGATCGTGCTCACCGAAGACTATCCGCTCCACAATTCGTTGATGCGACGATATCCGGAATCCCTTTCCAAGTCGTGGGGAGGATGGAGGGACCGAGCCAGGAAGTGGCAGGCGAAGAACACCGAACTGCGGAGGAAAATCCTGCAAGAACTGAAGAAGGGACCGCTCCGAGTGAGCGAATTTGAAGAATTTGTTCGAACCAAGCGAAGTGTCGACGGATGGACCTCGGGAAGCCATCTGTCCACCGCGCTCTTCCACCTGCAAATGAGCGGAGACGTGATGGTCGTCGGCCATGAGGGAAACCAGAAAATCTGGGGCTTGTCGGACGACTTCCTCCCGACCTGGGTCGAGAGGAAGGAGCTCACAGAGCAAGAAGCGGAAAGGGAAGGCGCGCAGCGGACGATCCGAGCCCTCGGCACGGCGTCCCCTTCCGAGATCAACCTCTATTTTCTGCGCGGTCGCTATCTCAACCTGAAAAAGGCCTTGGAACACCTGGCGGCGGAATCGACGATCCATCGGGTCCACATCACCGAGCTTGGTGGCAAGGCCGAGCGATATGTCCACGCCCTGGACCTCCCGCTCCTGGAATCGATGGATTCTGACGCGTGGGAGCCGCGGATGTCGTTGCTGGCCCCCTTCGACAATCTAACCGTCCTCCGAGGGATGACGAGTCGACTTTTCGGCTTCGAGTACGTCCACGAAAACTACCTGCCCCAAAACAAACGAAAGTTCGGGACCTACGTGCTCCCCATCCTGTGGGGAGACCGGTTCATCGGCCACGTTGACCCCAAGATGGACAGGGAGAACGGAAAGCTCCTGATCAATTCCGTCCATGCAGAGCGGGGCGCACCCGGCGACAAGGAGGTCTCGCGGAAGATCGGGGAGACGATCAAGCATCTCGCAGAATTTCTCGGGGCCAAGGAAGTCGAGTACACGGCTCGCGTCCCGAAGGCCTGGAGGAATTCGCTTCGTTGAGTCGCACTTGCGAATTCGAGAAGGCGCGTCGTCTGAAGGAAGAGTCAGTTCTGTCGAAGGAGTGCTCCCGACCCGGAGCATCTGACGTGGGTCCACTCCACTCGGCGACGCGCATCGGTCCCGTGAATCGTCTTATAGCTTCCGACCGTTCGCGCATTCAAGGGGTTACGGTGAGAGCATGAGCGACTGGATCACAATGCGGCGGTTCCACGAGTCCAAGGGCGTCGATGATTGGCGTGTGGTGGGCGAAGGAGCGTGCGCATACTTCCGCACCGGGTCGTTCGCGGCCGGCACCCGGCTCGTGAACGCGATCAGCGAGTTGGCCGGCCTCGAGGACCATCCCCCGGACGTCGACCTGCGGCACGAGGGCGTGATCGTGCGGCTGGTTATGGTCGCGGCCGACTACTACGGCCTGAGCGAGCGCGACCTCGAGCTGGCTCGGAAGATCTCCGCGATCGCGCGCAAGCTGGGCGTCCCCGCCGACCCCGCGATGGTGGAGACCGTCCTGATCACAATCGACGCATTTGACATCCCCAAGGTGAAGCCGTTCTGGCGTGCCGTGCTTGGATACCAGGACCGCGAGGACAGCCCCGAGGACCTGGTCGATCCACGCGGCCGCGGGCCGTCAATCTGGTTCCAGAAGATCGACGCGCCAGACCCGCAGGTCACCCGGATCCACCTTGACATCTGGGTGCCGCCGGACCAGGCCAAGGCGCGGATTGCCGCCGCGATCGCCGCAGGCGGCCACCTCGTCACCGACAAGTACGCGCCCGCCTGGTGGACGCTGGCCGATGCCGAGGGCAACCTCGCCGACGTCGCCACGACAATGAGCCGCGATTGACCGGTCGCTCTACGAAAGCCTGAGAGCGCATGTCGGGCGAGGGTCTGGAAACGTGATCTCCGAATCA
>VBMG01000116.1 GCA_005878485.1 Methanobacteriota archaeon
GGAGCGGCGCAACGAGATCCGGGACGAGATTCTGTCCGACCTAATCGTCAAGCGGTTCGGGATGGGGGCGCTCGTCCTGGAGACGAAACAGACGAGGCTCACGGAACGGTGAAGAGGAGCTAGGCCATCGAGGTGGATGCTCAGCTCCGACGCCGGGTGACCCGGACGCTTCCTCGGTCCCGCACCCCCGCGAGCGTTGGTAGTCCGCGGTGAGGCTGCTCACTTCCGTGCCTGACCCGTTCCCCACGATCGGGGCGGGAACCGCCGCTCTCCAGCTGCGTTCCCCGTCGCCTCCAGCCCCGCGGGACAGGGCCTCAACGTCGGCATCCGGACCAGCGCCAGACTGGGAGCACCGCCCCCGACTGTCACCGCCCCATGAGGACGATTTGGGTCTATAAGGGGACGCCCAACCCCCCGGTCAAGCCTAGCGGCGTTCTCAACCGATGCACCGTATATAACCCTTCGCGGGTCCCGATGCGCCAGCAAAACGATTAAACGGTAATGGTACAATCCTTGGCGGGGCGGGGGAGAGGGTTGAGGCCACTCGCGTTTCTGTTAGTTGTGATGGTCGTCGCGACAGCTCCGGCAGTGTGGTCGTCCTCGAATGCGGCGGGGACTTCGTCTCCCGTGACGCGCGCGACCGCATCGACTCCGGCTCCTGTTTCGATCAACCCGTTCGTCCCGAACTTTGACATCATCGATCACTCGACGCCGTATGCGTGGCAGGTCGAGCCGACGATGCAGGTCAACAAGAGCGGCACGATCTTCGTCGGCTGGAAGGAGACGGACAGCGCCACAGACGCGGGCTTTCGCGTCGGCTCCTCGTACTCGACGGATCAAGGCCAGACGTGGGCCCCGAACATCCTGATGAACCGGACGCATCCGGACAGTGACAACTGCCGCGATTCCGATCCTTGGATGGCGATGGACCCTACCGATCGATTGCACTTTGCATACCTTGAGTACGATCCGGGGGGCGGGAGCAGTCCCCCTTGTAACTCCGGCCTCGATGTGTCGAACACGACCACGGGGCACGACTGGGGGAACGTGCATTACATCCAAGGGAACGGTGGCCTCGTTGACAAGGACTCCATCGCATTCAATTCCACGGGCCGACTCTACGCCACGTGGGACGAGGGCAATGTCTTGGCCTTCACCTGGAGCGACGACAACGGCAACCACTGGGCACCCATCACCAACCCGGGCGGTCAGACGAGCGTCCTCGGCGCAATCGTCGCTCCGGGCGCCAACGGAACCGTCTATCTGACCTGGTGGAATTTCAATTCGTTCAACATCTTGTTCGAATCGTCGTCGGACGGCGGCAAGACCTGGAGTTCAATCGTTCGTGTGAACGACCGGGACCGATCCGCGTCGGGCGGCTTCCCGCAATACCCGCTCCCCGCGATGAACGTCGACCCGAAGTCTGGCGCGATCTACGTTTCATGGGCCGACAGCCGGAACGGAAATCCGGACATCTACTTCACAAATTCCACGGATGGCGGCAAGACGTGGGGAACGAACCACCGCATCAACGACAATACGGACAATTCGCAGCAATACATGGTGGACCTGGCGGTCGATGGGAAGGGCACAGTGCACGCCGCGTGGGAGGACCGGCGCACCGGGAACTGGAATATCTTCTACTCGAACTCCACGGACGGCGGCCAAACCTGGTCCAAGAACGTTCGCGTGACCACGGCCGAAACTCCGGGTTCCTATACTCGTCCTGGGGACTACTTCGCGATCGAAGCGGGGCCGAACGACTACATTTACGTGGTATGGACGGATGGCCGCGGCGACGACTTCGATATCTACTACGCACGGAGCCCCGGATTTCCAGTCGCGGCTGTCACCGTTGCGACGGATCCCTCCCGTCTTCCCGTGACAATCGACGGCGTGACAAAAGTGAGTCCGGTGACGTACAACTGGACCATCGGGTCGAGCCACGCGATAAACGTCTCCCAGACGATTGGCACGGGGACCATGGGCTCTCGGTACAACTGGACGTCCTGGAGCGACGGCGGAGCCATCGCTCACGAGATCATTGCCAATGCGGACCTGACTCTGACCGCTCGCTTCGTGAAGCAGCATCAAGTCTCCATCGGCGCGAGCCCAGGGAACCGGACGGTGTTCGTCGATAACGTGTCGATCGCCGCTCGGACGATGTTCTGGTGGGACGACGGCGTGCCCCATTGGCTGGAGGCGCCTCCGCAGCCGGACGACACGCCGGATGCCCGGTACGAATGGCAGTCGTGGAGTGACGGACTGGCGAGGGCCCACTCCGTCGTCGCGACGGCTCCTCTCTCTCTGACCGCGACGTTCGTCCGCCAGGGGACCCTTCGGATTACAACCTCACCGGAGGGACCTCACTTCTTCCTCGACGACGTCGAGTATAATTCTTCGCAGACCTTCTGGTTCGAGCTGGGGTCCAGCCACTTCGTATTCGCTCCCCCGTCGCAATCGGCGCCCGGAGCTCGTTACACGTTTGTGAATTGGAGCGACGGCGGCTCCTTCGGCCACCCGATTCAGTTTTCCGGCGCGATGAGCTTGGAGGCGAGTTTCCACGCCGAGTTTTACCTGACGGTCACGACCCCCTTCGGAGAGGCAAGCGGGGGCGGCTGGTACGACCAAGGTACGATCGCGTTCGTGAGTCTGAGCCGCACCTCGGTTCCCGGGGCGACGGGTGTCCGGTACGCGTTCGTGGGTTGGACCGGGGATGCGAGCGGCACCGGGGCCGTGTCGTCCGGCATCCTGATGGACGGCCCGAAGGTGGCGACCGCGGACTGGTCGACCGAGTACGCGGTCGCGGTCGTGAGCGACGTCGGGACAATCGAAGGAAGCGGATGGTATGCCGCGGGGGCCACCGTGACGCTCCAAGCGCCGGCTCAGGTCACGCAGGGAGGGACGACCTACAACTTTGCAGGATGGACGGGCGATGCGACGTCCGCGCAACCCACGCTGACATTGACCGTCCACGGTCCGCTGACGGTCCACGCCACCTACACGGCGACGACGGGGCCGCTCGGCGTGTCAACCACCGGCTGGGGGCTGCTGGTCGTCGTGATCATCGCCGTCGCTCTGCTGGTGACGATCCTGCTGCGGCGTCGGAGGAAGGGCCGGGACGAGGGATGACGCGGCGGCTTCGCGCCGCGCCGCCTTCGTCTTCTGGTACCTTCCGTACGTCGAGAGCATGAGCACGCCGCCGACGAAGAACGCGCCGGCGGAGCACACGAGCCGCCACGACTCCAAGTTCCCGACGGGCGTGTTCCCAAGCAGGGCGGTGCGGTAGAAGTTGATCGATGTGACGATGATGAAAAGCCCGATCGCCATCGGCGCCCATACGCCGAGGATCGATCGGATCCGCTCGATGTTCATCGGCTCATCAGACGGATGATTGCTTCCGCGGGCTCGCCGTCAGCCTCTTCGAGGGCCTTGCGAGCTTCCGCCTCAGAGACGCCGGTCTTCTCCGCGACGAGCTTCACGTCTTCCTCGGGAATTGTGGGACCCTTTGTCGCTTCCGTCTTCTTGGCGTCTGCCCGGTCGCGGACGATGGGCTCGCCGACGACGGTCCAGATCTTCTGTCCCTGAGCGGTCATCGCGGTGACGTTCGCATCCCGGATCACGTACTCTTTGCTGGCGGTTCGAATGACGACTTCCTCGACCCCATCGAGCTCTTCCTGCTCGATGCCCATCCGCTTCATAGCCTGGCGCATCTGCCGCGGGTTCACGCGTCCACCCGGGATCATCGCATCACAGTGGAAAGGATGGTCGCGACTCGGATAAAGGTTCTGCGGATTCGCGCGCCCGTCATACGTTTAAATAGCTCCCGCCTTTTGGAATGCGCTGTGCGAGTCGCGGTTGTCTTCAAGGATCGATGTCAGCCTAAGCGCTGTCATCTCGAGTGCATCGCGTTCTGCCCGCCCCAGCGCACCGGCACTGAAGTCATCTGGATTGATCCGGAGACCACGAAGGCCGCGATCAGCGAGGAAACATGCATAAGTTGCGGGATCTGCGTCAAGAAATGTCCGTTCGACGCGATTCGTATTATCGGTCTTCCGGAGGCGCTGAAGGAAGATCTCGTACACCAATATGGAAAGAACGCCTTTCGTCTCTTCCGCCTCCCGATCCCTAAGCAGGGCGAGGTCATCGGCCTGCTCGGGCCGAACGGGATCGGCAAGACGACGTGTGTGGGCCTCCTGAGTGGAGAGCTCGCGCCAAACCTCGGCCACTACCGCCGAAAGAAAGCCTACTGGGACGAAGTGCTCGACTATTTCTCAGGAACGGAGCTCCACGACTATCTGGCGAGAATTGCGTCGAAGAAGCTCACGACGGCCATCAAGCCGCAGTACGTTGACAAACTGAGCAAGATTTACACCGGACGCGTCCGCAATCTTCTGACGAAAATCGACAAGCGAGATCGACTCGCGGAGCTGACTGTATCCCTCGACCTCGCATCGTTCCTCGATCGCGATATTGCCCAGCTCTCGGGCGGGGAACTCCAGCGCATGGCGATCGCCGCGACGATGTTGAAAGACGCGGACATCTACTTCTTTGATGAGCCGTCGTCCTACTTGGACATCTATCAGCGGCTCCAGGTCGCGAAGGTCATCCAGTCCCTCTCGAAGGAGAAGTACGTCGTCGTCGTGGAGCACGACCTGGCCGTCCTTGATTTCCTCGCGGACACGGTCTTCCTGATGTACGGCGAGGAAGGGGCATACGGGATCATCGCGCAGCCGCGGCCGGTCCGCACCGCGATCAACGTGTACCTCGGCGGCTACCTGAAGGAGGAGAACATCCGCTTCCGGAATCGCGAGATCCGCTTCGACACCCGCCCGCCGCGAGGTGACTGGAAGGCCGAGACGCTCGTCACGTTCGGTAAACTCACCAAGCGGTTCGAGGACTTCGAACTCACGGTCCATCCGGGGAGGCTCCGGAAAGGCGAGGTCGTCGGCGTCGTCGGACCCAACGCCACAGGCAAGACGACGTTCGTGAAGATGCTCGCCGGCCAAGAGACGCCAACGTCTGGTGCCGTGGAGGGACAGTGGCAGGTCTCGTACAAGCCGCAATACCTAGAGGCCGTGTACGAGGGCACCGTCGGCGAATTGCTTCGCAACACCGTCGGGAAAAAGGCCGACACCGGTTATTTCGAGACCGAGATCCTGCAGCCGCTCAAAGTGAAAGGGATGCTCGAGCGCGACGTCTCGACCTTGTCCGGGGGCGAACTGCAGCGCGTTGCAATCGCCCTGTGCCTCGGCCGGGATGCGGACATCTACTTGATCGACGAGCCGTCCGCGTATCTCGATTCGAACCAGCGGATGGAGGCGGCGCGGACGATCCGGCGTGTCATGGAGAAGGAAGCCCGCACCGGGCTCATCGTGGACCACGACGTGTACTTCATCGACATGGTGTCGGACAGCATCATGGTCTTCTCCGGCGACCCGGGCCATACGGGGGTCGGCGAAGGTCCGTTCCCGATGCGGGACGGGATGAACCGATTCCTGAAAATGGTCGGCATCACGTTCCGGCGGGACGCGGACACGAACCGCCCGCGGATCAACAAGCTCGATTCCCGCCTGGATCGGGAACAGAAGTCTGCCGGCGAGTACTACTACGCGATTGAGGACGCCGTTCATGCGTCGTGATGCCCGGTACGCCGAGGCGTGATTAGTCGACCTTGCCCTTCTGCGACGGCCTCCCCGTCCTCGACGATCGGTTCTCCCCGGAGGTAGACGGCTTGAGGGAAGCAGGCCTCCATCCCTTCGAACGGTGTCCACCCGCACTTGTACCGCACTCGCTTCGTGGTGACGGCCTCGATGTTCCGCGGGTCCACCACGACGAGGTCCGCATCTCGGCCCACTTCGATCGTCCCTTTCGCGATGCCCAGGATCTCCGCGGGGCGCGAGGCCATTGCCGAGACGAGTCGCGGGAGGTCCAGGTCGCCCGTCCGGATCCGCCGCATGAGAAGGGGGAACGCGGTCGCGACGCCGGGGAGTCCGGCGGGAGCTTCTTCGAACGGTTCGCCCTTCTCGTCGAGCGTATGGGGGGCATGGTCGCTCGCGACCGCGTCGATGCGGCCCTTGCGGAACGCGTCCCACAGCGCGTCGCGGTCCGCCGGTGATCGGAGGGGCGGATTTGTTTTCCCCCGGGCTCCGAGCGGCTTCGACCAGTCGAGGAAGAGATGGTGGGGTGTCACCTCACACGTGGCGGTCGCCGCCACTTGGTCGAGAGCCTCCACGCAAGTGACGTGGGCCACGTGAACCCTCGCCTCGCCTCGGATGCGCATAAGGGTCGCGACGGCGGTCTGCTCGGCGATCTTCGGTCGTGCGGCGGCGTGGCCCTGGGGGTCCCTCGCTTTCTGTTTCATGAATTTTCCAGGGTCCTCCGCGTGGACGGCGACGAGCTTCCCTTCCTTTTCGGCGGCCCGAAAAATCTCTTCCATGCGCGGCACGGTCACTTCGAGATTCCCTGTGGACTCCGCCATGTAGACTTTGAACGCGACCGCATCGGAGAGGCGCGGCACGGCCGTCGCCGATTGCGGTGCGGCGTACAACACGTAGTCCACGGCCGCCCGTCCTCGGAGTTTGTCCGTCTTCTGATTGAGGGCTGTGGTTGTGGTCACCGCCGGGACGGTGTTCGGCATGTCCGCGATTGTCGTTACACCGCCGATCGCCGCGGAACGCGTGCCACATGAGATGTCTTCCTTGTGTGTAAGCCCCGGATCCCGCATGTGGACGTGGAGGTCCACGCATCCCGGGAGGATCAGCGCGTCGCCGTGGTCGGTCTCCGCGTCGCCTCGAAGCACTTTCTTGATCGCGGCAATCCGTCCGCTCTCATCAATCCCGAGGCTCAAGGGCTCGAGCTGACCCCGGAAGAACACGCGGCCCCTAATGACCCACATGCGCCGCCTCCAGACTTCGGCGCACGATTGGACCGCGCGGCTCCATCTCTCCGAACACGTCCGCTTGAAACTTGTACACACGGGTCGCGGGGTCGAGCCATGCGTCGGGGAGTAGCCCCGCTTTCATGCACGCTTCCGAGAGGAAGTTTTCCGCATCCATCTGGTTGTCGACCGCGACCTGCGGAAGAAGGAGGCCGCGGAACGGGCCTTGGGCCACCGTCAGCCCATCGACGCCGACCGTGATGTATTTCGGGAGGTCCTTCGGTTTCTTTACTTCGATTAACTGAGGCGGAGTGAGAATGCTGACCTCCACGGAGACGCGATCCAGTTCTTCGGACCGCAACCGCGGGAACCGCGGGTCTTCCGCCGCGCCTTCGGCTCCCTTCTCGATCGATTTCAGGAGCGCGAAGAAGGGCTGCGGATAACCGATGCACCCGCGCAACTCTCCGCTCGGGTGTTCGTTGAGGGTTACAAACGCGCCCGCCTTCTCCTCGAACCGCTTCGGGATTTCGAAGGCTTGTCTCGCACGCCCTAAGACGAAAGCCTCGAGTGCGTCGCGTGCAATCCGGACGGCGAGCTCGCCCTCGTGGTCCGCGTACGGCATCTCGGTCGACAACAAGCGACCGCGCTTAACATTGTCGATACCGTTCTCGACTTCTGTGTTGGCGACACAAACCTTTTATCGACCGCGACCTCTCATCGAGTCGAACTGCGCATGCGAGCCCGGATCCCCGTCGTCGAAATCATGACTCAAACCCCGGTGACGATCCATGGCGATGCGACCGCGAAAGCCGCCGCGGGCCTGATGCGGGAAAAGGACATCGGCAGCCTCGTTGTCGTCGACACGGGAAAACCCATGGGCATCGTGACCGAACGCGATCTCGTGACCAAGGTCGCGGCGGAGGACAAACAGCCGAGTCGTGTTCTCGTCCGGGACATCATGACGTCCCCCGTCGTGGCGGTCCATCCGCACGAGGAAGTCGCGGAAGCCGCGAAGCTGATGGCGGAACGCAAGATTCGGCGGCTCCCCGTGGTCAAGGAAGGAAAGCTCATCGGCATCGTGACCGAGAACGACATCCTTCGCATCTGGCCGCAGCTCATCGAGGTCACGCGCGAGTCCGCGCGGGCCGGACTGGAGTCGCAGTTTGCGAAGGGGATCGAAGGGCACTGCGAGGCGTGCGGCGTCTATTCGACGAACCTCGTCTGGGACCGCAACTTGCTCGTGTGTCCCGAGTGCCGCGGCGGCTGATCGTTTCGTCGAGCTCCGATTGCACGGATAACCGGCTCGGAACCTTTATAGTCGCTCCTCAGGTTCGGCACCGCCCGTGGTCCGGTTCGTGAAAGTTTCTCAGGAGGAGCTCGACTCCGTGCGCAAGCTGTACGAGAGCGTGATGTCGTACGCATGCCACGGCCTCTTCTTCCGCGAAGGGATGGTCCTCGCGGAGGAGGTGACGAAGACCCTGCCCCTCGGCGAGGATCCGCTCGATGCGGGGACGAAGCTCATCCTGGAGCGGGGATGGGCCGAGCAGGTGTCGTTCACGGACTCCGGCGCGCGGGTCCGCGGTTCCATCGAGGCGATGCCGGGAGCGGACATGGAAACGTGCCACCGGCTGCGGGGCCTCCTGTCGAAGCTCCTCGAGGCGAAGACGAAGCAACGCGTCCGCCTCGCGGAAGTGGAGTGTATCAGCACCGGCGGCCGCGAGTGCGTCTTCGAGCGGGAGGAGACGGCGTGACCGCCCTCCAGGACATGGTTCGGGCCCTCCGCGATGTGACGAAGGCGGAGGCCATCGCCGTGATCAACCGGGATGGCGGGATCGTCGTCGCCGACCTTCCCCGGACCGTCTCGCCCGAAACGTTTTCGATCATGTGTGCGGCGATCTTGGGGGCGGGGATGACAGCGGCTACGGAGCTCGGCCATGACGCCCCGCATCGAGTCCTCTTGCAGTCGGACGACGCGACCCTCGTGATTCAAGAGGTCGGTCGACGGGCCATGCTCGTGCTCGTCGTCGCGCCGGAGCGCGCGGTTTCCGAGATCGACGCCGCGATTTCTCGCTTCGCGAAAGCAGCCGCGCAAGATCTCGACTGATTGCCCCGGAAAAGGGTTAATGACCTCACGGCCTTTGGCGTTCGCGGGCCCGTGGTCTAGTGGTTAGGATGCGACTCTTACAAAGTCGAGATCGTCGGTTCGATTCCGACCGGGCCCATCCGACGCCCTCAGCGCCGGAGGAGCCACCCTCGTCGAAGGACGAACCCGAGCGTTCGCGAGACGAGAGGGAAACCGACCGCGGCCCCGATGGTGGAGAGGGTCGCGCCGAGTCCGAGTGCGAATCCGGGCGGGAGATACCGCAAGAAATACCAGGCGCCGGCCACCGCGCCGCCGAGCCACCCTCCCAGGATCACGAAGAAAAATGGCCGTAGCGCGAGCATCGCGATCAAGACGAGCGCCAGGATTCCTCCCGCGTACAGGATAACTTCCGGTGGCGCCTCGAGCACCTGGGAGATCCAAAACAGGAAGGGGACCTCGACGGCCGCGATCAACAGGAGACCCAGCCGCCACTTCCATCGCATCGAACGACGCCTCACTGCCGGTAGTCTTCGGGTCGGAACCCGAGGTCCACCTTGATGTCTCCGAGCCGACCGAGGTTCGTGCCGTCGAGCAGGTGGATGGATGCGTCCTCGACACGGACGAGCGCCTCGTCGAACAGCGGACCGATGAAACGCGCCCGCACGTCGTTCACGGGCATCCCGCCGCACAGCTCGTTGAACGCGGGGACGACGATCGCTTCTCTCGGCAGCTTCGGATACCGTTTGTGCTTCCGCAGGAAGGGCACACGCATCCAGCACGGCACAACCTGCCGGGAGCCCAAGGCGTCGCGGAACGCGGCCGCGGGGTGGTTGTGCCCCATCAGCAGGACCGTCCCTTCCATGACCTTCTTGTACGGCCACGCATGGCCGTGGCAGAATCCGACATCCTCGATCCGGAAACCGTACGCCGGCTTGAACCGGACGTTCCGAGGCACGATGTGTTTCAGCATCCCGTCGTGATTGCCCTGGGCGATGTAGATTTCTTTGAACGTAGAGGCGAGATCCCGAAAGAAGACGTACACGTCGCGCCGCTCCCGGGAGGCCATCTTCGGCACGAGATGTTTGACATCGCCGAGGATCACGAGTCGGGTCGCGCTGCGCCGCGCAGCGAGGTCCATCAGCTTCCGACCCATCCCTTCCGCGCGGCTTGGCACGCGGATCCCTTTCTCCTGAAGCTCCTCTTCGAGTCCGATGTGCAAATCGGCCACGACGAGGATGTCGTCCGCCATGAGGGCGGGCTCGTCCGGCACGGGCTCGAGCTCCACGTCCGCTCCAAGAGGCGGGTCTGCTTAATGCTTGCGCGCAACGGGACCGGCCCGATGCCGCCCGCAGGACTTCTGGGGCGACGACCTCACGATCCGAGGAACTCCGCGAGCACCCGGCCTAAGTTGTCCGCGACGTCGACGGACGTCAAGCCATAACTCTTGACCTTGAATGCCAAATCGCCCGCGTAGCCATTCGTGAACGCGCCGAGGCGCGCGGCGTCGTAGGGAGACATGCCTTTCGACATCAGGCCGGCGACGACGCCGCAAAGGACGTCGCCGGTCCCTCCGACCGTCATGCCTGGATTCCCGGTGTAGTTGAACTTGAGGCGGGTCCCATCCGTCACGATGTCCACGTGCCCTTTCAGAAGGATCACGACGCCAAGCGCCTTCGCCGCTTCGCGCACGATGCCCGCGCGTTCCTCGGGTCCGTCAGGGAGCGTTTTCCCCGTGAGCGCCTGGAATTCTCGGGAGTGCGGCGTGATGACCGCGCGCTTGCCCACGAGGCATCGGGGGTCCGCTCCCACAGCCCGGATCGCGTCCGCGTCGACGACGACCGGAAGGGAGAGCGTCTTCACGACTTCCCGCACGGCCTCGAGCGTTCCGGACGCATCGCCGAGACCGGGACCAATCGCAACGGCATCCACGCGAGCCGACAACTCGGCGATTTGCCGCAGGTCCTCCCGGAGCAGTCGATGGCCGACGAGCGGATGGACGATGAACATGGGCGAGTACGAAGCGACGACGGCCGCCGCCAGCGCCGGGGTGGCGATGTGGATCAAGTCCCCGCCTACGCCGAGGGCTCCAAATCCCACGAGCGCGGGAGCGCCCGTGTACGGACCCCCGGCGATCACGAGCAGTCGGCCGTTTTGACCCTTATGGCTGGTCGGCTTGGGCACGGGGTACAGCAAGAATTCACCGGGCCCGATCGTCGTCGCGATCTTCGCGGGGATCCCGATGTCCGCGATGTGAATTCGTCCGGAGTTCTCCGCGGTCATGCCTTCCTTGCTGTCGTGGAGTGCGACCGTCGCGGTCGGTTTCACGGATCGGTCCGTGCCGAAGCCGCTCGGCACATCGATGCTGAGGATTGGCTTCCCGGAACCGTTCATCTGAAGGATCAGGGCCCCGTACGGCTCCCGAATCGCGCCTTCCGCTCCGATTCCCAGGAGCGCATCGATGAGCAGGTCTCCGCCGGCAATCGCTTCCTCGCTCTTATCGAGCCCCGCGAGAATCTGCACGTCTCGCAACCGTTCGAAATTCGTCTCGGCCTCCTTCGTCGCGAACTGATCAGGAGAGCGGGCGAGGAGGACCGTGACCCTGGCCTCGTTCGCGAGGTGCCTCGCCGCGACGAGGCCGTCCCCCCCGTTGTTCCCGGTGCCGCACAGCACGAGGACGTCCTTTCCCCCGACCCGAAACTCAGACCGGGCCACGTCGGCGACGGCCTTCCCTGCGTTCTCCATGAGTTCCAGGATCGAGACGCCGAAGTGCTGCGCGTTTCGATCGAGGACGCGCATCTCGACGGGAGGAATCATCCGCTGCGCATTCGGCCTTCGCTAATTAAACGTTGGCCGCGGGATTAAAAACGGCCGCACACTTCCGGGCCTGATGGACATCTCGCCGTTGCGGCCCTATACATGGGCGCTCCTCCTTGGCCTGTTCGTCCCCTCGAGTTGGATCCTGGCCATCGCCCTCGGACCCGGGGTCGTTGTCTTCGCGGTCGCCGGCGTTGCGATCGTCCCTCTCGCCTGGTTCTTGGGGCTCGCGACGGAGGAGCTCGGGAAGCATGCGGGCCCCGGCGTTGGCGGTCTCCTCAATGCGACGTTCGGGAACGCCACCGAACTCATCATCGCGGTCTTTGCGTTATCGCGCGGCTTGACGGAGGTCGTGAAGGCGTCGCTCACCGGCTCGATTGTGGGGAACCTGCTCTTGGTCCTCGGGTTGAGCATGCTCGCGGGTGGCGCGAAGTACAAGACGCAGCACTTCTCTCGCGAGGCCTCCGGAATTCAGATCACCATGCTCGTCGTCGCGGTTATCGGGCTCGTGATGCCCGCTCTGTACGTGTTCTCCACCGGCATCCGCGCCGGCGTACCGCTCGAGGAAATGAGCCTGGGCATCGCGGCGATCCTCCTCCTCGCCTACGTGTTCGGCCTCTTCTTCTCTCTGCGCACGCATCGGGATATCTTCAATCCGGTGACGGAAGTCGCCGAGAAACCGCGGTGGGAGCAACGGTTCGCACTCAGCGTCCTCGTCGCGGCGACGGTCTTGGTCGCGATCGAGAGCGAGATTCTCGTCGGCTCCCTCGAGGCGGCGCGCCAGAGCCTGGGCCTGACCGAACTCTTCGTCGGGGTCATCATCGTGGCGATCGTCGGGAACGCCGCGGAACACGGGAGCGCGGTCCTCATGGCCTGGAGAAACAAGATGGAACTGAGCGTCGCCGTGGCGACGACATCCACCACTCAGGTCGCGCTGTTCGTCGCACCAATCCTCGTCTTCGTTTCGCTGCTGACGGCTAAAGTCATGACCCTGGACTTTGAGATTTTCGAGATCGCGTCCCTGGCTTTGGCGACCGCCGTCGTCGCGGCGGTCGTGTCCGATGGTCGAAGTAACTGGTACGAAGGCGCGTTGCTCGTCATGGTGTACGCCGTGGTTGCGGTGGCATTCTTCTTCCATCCGGTTCCCGCGTGAGGCGTATGGCCACGTCCCGCCGATCCCTCTCTTACGGGCTCACCGCGAATGTGGTCATCTTAGGGGTCGTGTCCCTTTTCACGGACATCAGCAGCGAGATGATTCTGCCGATTCTCCCGTTCTTCCTGATTCAGGTGCTGGGAGCGAATGCCCTCATCGTCGGGCTGGAGGAAGGGTTCTCGGACAGCGTCGTCTCGTTCATGAAGATTTTTTCGGGATGGTTCTCGGACGCGGCGGGGAAGCGAAAGCGGTTCGTCGGCGCGGGCTACGCCCTTTCGACCCTGATGAAAGCCCTCTTTCCCTTCGCGACGAGCTGGCCCGAGTTCATCGGGATGCGGGTTGTCGAGCGGACCGGAAAGGGCGTGCGCGATGCGCCTCGGGACGCGCTGCTGATGGAATCGACCCAGGCCGACACCCGCGGGAAGGCCTTCGGATTCCATCGGAGCATGGACACGGCCGGCGCGATCGCGGGCCCGGTTGTCACGTTGGTTCTGCTCGGGACCGTGTTGGCCTCCCTGAATCTCGCCGACCGGTATCGCGGCATCCTCCTGCTGGCGGCGATTCCCGCGGCCCTCTCGGTCCTCATTGTGTTGTTCGTTCGCGAACCGGCGCGAGCGCCGGCGCCGAAACAGCCTCTTCGTGTGACGTTTCGCGGCATCCCGCGGCCGCTCGTGACGTTCATCGCGATCGCGAGCCTGTTCTCCTTTGCGGACTTTTCGTACGCGTTCCTCCTGTTGCGCGCGGGCCAATCGAACGGTACCACGGTTGTCATTCTCCTCTATGTGCTGTACAACATCGTGTACGCCATCCACGCATTCCCCGCGGGGATCCTTTCCGACCGGGTCGGCCGAAAACCGGTCGTGCTGGTCGGATACGTCGCGTTCATCACGATGACGACCCTCCTCGTCTTTTCGAATGCGCTCGCGGTGCTCGTCGTCGCGTTCATCCTGTACGGCTTGGAGTACGGGATGGCGGAGGGGACCCAGCGCGCCCTCGTCGCGGACTTCGCCCCACCGGAAATCAAAGGGACGGTCCTTGGCGCATATCATACCAGCGTCGGAGCGGTGAAGCTCGCGTCCGGTCTGGTGGCGGGTTTCCTCTTTTACTACGTTGCGCCCGCCGCCACATTCGCCTTCGGCGCAGTCACGGCGACGATCGCGGCAATCGCCCTTTCCATGTGGAGTCCCGCTCCTAGGTCCTGAGCTTCCGGCCGAGTCGCTTTTCCACGGCCGCGACTTTCGCATCGAGCTGTCTGTCGACGCCTTTCCGGTCGTCGATCTTGATGATCGTCGAGACGCGTTCGCAGTCCTTCGCAACGGCCTTGTGGCAGCGGGCAATGAGCGACAGCACCTCATCGAACGGACCCTCGACGACCGTCCCCATCGGATTGAGGCGGTATCCGAGGCCACTTCGGTCCACAATGTCAACGCACCGCGCGACGTACTTCCCCACGCTAACGCCTTTCCCGATGGGCGTGATGCTGAACTCCGCGATCGTCATCCCACGACCCCGCTATCCTGAATATGCCGTCCGTCTCTTGCAACTTGCGTGACGGTCGACTATTCGCGGCGAGCCGCAGACTATGATCGGATTCGGGGGGACGAGGCTACCGACCGCGAGTTTTGGCTCCGCGGCATTGTCGAGGTCGGCCGCGTCCGTCCCCGGGAACGGGTCCTGGACCTCGGAGCCGGGACGGGCCGGTTCGCAAGCCTGTTGAGCGCCACGAATCCCGTCGTCGCCTTCGATGCGTCGCGCGAGATGCTCCATGTCGCCCGCGCCAAGAGTCGGTTTGAATGTGTCTTGGGTGATGGGCACCGATTGCCGTTCCGGGCGGATGCTTTTGACGTCACGATGATTGTCATGGTGCTCCAGCATCTCGCGGATTACCGCGCCGTCCTGGGGCAAGTCGCCCGCGTTTCCGGTCGTGTCGTCCTCGCTACCTCCGACATGGCGACTCGGCGCCTCGGAATCCTGGAAGAAGCGTTCCCCAGTCTCCTCAAGGTCGATCGCGGGCGGTTCCCGCCGATCGACCGGATCGTGACCGCGTTGAAGGACGCCGGTTTCCCGGATGTGAAGGTTGAAGAGCGTAGATACGTTCGTACGCTGACGCCGGAGCAACAGCTTGACCGCATTCGGCGGAAGTACCTTTCAACGTTCGATCTCATCCCCCTCAACGAGTACGAACGGGGCCTCCGGTTCCTCGAGGTCGAGCTCCCCCGACGGTACCCAAGCCGCTTCGACCTCGCGGCGAGCTTCACGTTCCTAGGCGCGACAAAGTGAACGCAGCCGCGGGAGCGCACTTCGCGCAGAATGCGCGGCCCTTTCGGTCGGTGTCCTCGATTTTCTCTGAGAAATGCATGACGCAGTCCGGGTTCGCGTCGTCATGGTAGAGTCCAAGGGTGTGGCCGAGTTCGTGGATGGCGGTCTTCGTCGCCCGTTCCACCAGCTTGTCCCGTCCGTCGTCCCCGAACCGCGCGATCGAGATGACGGCAAACCGATCGTGGACGGTCGCGTGCCCGAAGACGAAATTCAGGCCTCGGTCGAAGAGGTCCACGTCGGTCACGGCGAGGACGCGGTCCCCGCGTTCCTCCGCGAGCGCCTTCTCGAAGTCGGACGCTTGGACCTGGACGTACCCCGATCGTTTCCGGCGAACGAACGAGTCCGGCACCGAGGCCCCGGGCGCGAGACGGACCGTGCCGAATGACGTGAGTTCCTGTTGCAGCTGCGCGAGGATTGTCGGGTCCACGGTCCCGAACGGTTTGATCGTCAGGATCATCCTTTGACGACTCCGAGCGGGACCAGCCTTGCGACGATCCTCGTGAGGCCCGCGCCTTCGGCCACGCGCACGACGTCCTCGACATTCTTGTAGGCGCCCGGCGCCTCCTCGACGATGCCCGCGCGAGACGCCGCTCGCAGGTAGATCCCGCGCTTGTCGAGCGATCGGACGACTTCGTTCGCGTCGTACTTCCGCGTCGCGGCTTTCCGCGACATCTGGCGGCCCGCCCCGTGGCAACTCGAGCCGAACGACCGCTCCATCGCCCCATCCAGGCCGACGAGGACGAACGAGCACGTGCCCATGTCGCCCGGGATCAGGACCGGCTGGCCCACGGCCTTGTACTTCGCCGGCGTCTCCGGATGTCCGGCCGGGAAGGCGCGGGTCGCGCCTTTGCGGTGAACGACGACCTTGCGGCGCTTCCCGTCGACTTCATGAGTCTCGACCTTGCCGATGTTGTGGCACACGTCGTACACGATGTCCATCCCAAGATCCTCGGCCGACCGGCTGAGGACTTTCGAGAAGGCGTTCCGCACGCCGAACGTGATGAGCTGTCGGTTGTTCCAGGCGAAGTTCGCTCCGCAACACATTGCCTTCCAGTAGTCCTGCCCTTCCTTCGACCCGATCGGGGCACACGCAAGCTGGAGATCCGGGAGCTCGATGTTCTCCCGTTTGACCACGCGCTCGCAGACCTCGATGTAGTCGGTCGCGATCTGGTGGCCGAAGCCCCGCGACCCCGTATGGATCATGACGCAGACGGTCCCGACGTCGCCGATCCCCATGGCGTCGGCCGCTCGCTGGTCCGAGATCCGGTCGACCTTCTGGATCTCCACGAAATGGTTACCCGCACCGAGGCTTCCGACTTGGTCTTTGCCGCGAGCGATCGCGCGCTCGCTCACCTTCGAGAAGTCGGCGTCGTCCAATCGGCCGCGGGCCTCGATATGGTCTGGGTCCTTGGGCCAGGCGTAGCCTTGCTCAACGGCCCACGCGACGCCTGTCGTCGCAACTCTCGCAAGGTCTTGGCGGGAAAGTTTCATCAATCCGCCTTCGCCCACGCCGCTGGGAACGTTTTCGAAACAAGCATCTGTGAGTGCCTTGACTTTCGGGCGTATTTCTGGCTCCGTTAGGTTCGTCCTCAGAAGTCGGACGCCGCAATTCGACACGACGAAACCGTCTGCAATGAAGTTGTGATGTCTATCGGTCACGGTGAAATCGTATACCTCGCCGATTGGCACCTCTTCGATCGTGGCGATTCGGTCCCAGACGACGCCAGAAGTGCCACCCATCGAACCTAGGCGCTCGAGGAACTCGGGAAAGGTGGGAAATGGTTTCCACGCACGGGGCTTGCCGGCTCGTCCGTCCGAGCGATGGACTAGGGATGAGCGACGCGTGTAAAGGCCCGCCAGGTTCTCGAGAATTTCGTCCCACGGCAAACCGCGCGCCCTCATGTCCTTCGCGATCCCCGCTGATCGATGAGTCTCCCGGAGCACCATTTCCTTAAGCGTGAGGTAGAACGCCGCGGCATTGGCGAGGTATCTCTTCTCCGTATGATACTCGAAGTTGACGGTCGAGTAGAACCGAATCAGGTTCTCGCTGTCTCCCGCAATCAGGACCTTAAGACGATAGGTTCGCTCACCACTTCCCGGAACCTTGAGGACATCCGAGGTGACCCGGTGCACACGAACGCCGAAGTCCTCGACAAGGCGGCGAATCTGATTGGCGAACAATCGGCCAGACTCTTGGAAGCCTTCTCGTTTCGACACCGAGAAGGTTGGACAGTAGAAGTTGTAGCCGTGACCCGTGAGGGTCTTCGGGGTGCTCATCTCCGCAGCGAACAGTGCCGCGAGGAACAGCCGCTTCTGCCACAAGGGCGCCCGGAGCAGCCACTCGGGCAGCACGAAATCCTGTTTGGCCTTGTTTCCGACGGGCAGGCCGAGAGCGTGGAGTACGACGGCGAGGGCTGTGGAGGGCGCCCGGAGACTTGCCTCCTCATGCTCGAAGGCGTATCTGCGGCCGCCGTGTGTGATCGCGTGGCGACGCTTTCGCGTGTAAATCCGCGAGGACCACCCCAACCGGGCGAGGTCCTTCCGAACGTCCTCAAGATCCTCTTCACGACCCCATAAAGCGATTCCTGCGGTTTTGGCTGACAGCGAGGCATGGCCATCGCCGAGCGCGAGCCCAAGCAGCTTTAGCAGATACGGAAAGCTGGGATGACGCGGGGTCAGTGGAAGGAGCCCTTTTCGTTCCAGGAATGGACGGACTTGAGCTGACTGACTCGGTGGCAGTGAACGCGCGATGCCCTCTTCATTCAACAAGGTCTGGGCAGACGGCTCCTCGTAGGCGACTCCCTTGAACGGATACACCGCGACGAGCCGGTTCCCCACTTCGCGAAGGGGCACCATTCCGTCCGGCGTGAGAAACGGATGGTCCGCGGTCGCGGTGATCTCGACGCCGAGCGAAGTCCGAACCCGATATGCGGTACTCGCATTGAATCGCATGTAGGCCGCAATATCTGTGCTCCTCGTTCGGTGGCGCGGATTGACGCAAGCCAGTGGGGTCTGCCGCCATGTTCGCTCGAAC
>VBMG01000117.1 GCA_005878485.1 Methanobacteriota archaeon
ATGATCGCGCCGCTGTAGGTGTTCCCGATGTCCCGCACGCACAACCCGGCGTCGATCTGCGGGTCCTTGAAGCCGAGCTGCTTCGCCACGCGGACCGGGAATTTCCCGTTCGGCTGATGGAACACGGCGTAGTCGTAGTCTTCCGCAGTCGTGCCGGCCCGCTTGAAGAGAAGTTGGGCGCAGTTGACGACGTGCTTGAAGTACGCGGGCTCCCCCGTGAAGCGGCCGCCGTGGCTCGGATATCGCTGGCCCTCGCGGCGCCAGAAGTCCGGCGTGTCCGTCGTGTAGGAAACCGTGTGGCTGATGTCCGCCACGGCGTGGTCCACACCGATCAGGAGGGCGGCGCCGCCTGCCGAGGCGCTGTATTCGAGGGCATCGCCAGGAGCACCTTGGCTTGTGTCCGATCCGATCGCGAGGCTGTACTTCATCATCTTCGATAGGGTGAGGCCCATCGACGTCTGGATCGCGGCGGTGCCGGCCTTGCACGCGAACTCGAAGTCCGCGGCCGTCATCACGGGCGCCGAACCGATCGCCTCCGCGACGATCGTCGCGGTCGGCTTCACGGCGTACGGGTGGGATTCGGAGCCGACGTAGATCGCGCCGATCTCCGTAGGATCGATGTCGACCTTCGCCATACACGCCCGGGCCGCTTCGACGGAGATCGTGATCACGTCCTCGTCGGGGCCGGGTACGCTCTTCGCCCGGATGTTCAGCCCGCGGCCCATCGCCTCGCCGTCGGACCCCCAGACCACGCCGATGTCTTTCGGTCGAATCCGGTACCGCGGGATGTACCCGCCATAACTGACGATGCCTGCCTTCATCCAATCCGCTCCAATCTTGAAATGAGGTCCGCCTGCTCGAGCTCCGTCCGCGCAAGGAGGATGTTGTCGATCTCCGCGAGCTTCATCGCGAGTTCGTCGATGTTCTCCGGCTGCACGTACACGACCATGGCCGGCTTGAGGGGATTCGCCTTGATCGCGATCATCGGCGACCGCCCGTACTTGACGCCGGTGAAGAGCAAGGCGCGCTCGCTCGTGGATCCGTAGATCCGAAGATAGTCCGTCGCATCGAGCGTCGTAATCGCCTTCAGCGAGTCGATCACCGTGTAGCCGTTCACGAGCCGCCGGGCATTCTGTTTTTGCGTCAACAGCATCCCGTCGATCTTCCTTAAGAAGTCGGCGGCGCGAATGCCGAATGCCCAGTCTCGCATCGACGGGATCGCATCGGAGTATTCCCGGAATCGCTTCGTGAGCTTCTGTCCGGTCCGCTGGTCGATCTCGAGGAGCGCATCAACGAGGCGATGGATCGTCCGGATCCCGGGCGAAGTGCGCCGCCCCGCCTCGTAGTCGGAGATGACAGATGGGGAGACGCGCATATGGGTTGCTAGAACCGTCTGGGAGATCCGAAGTTCCTCGCGCCACTTCCGCATCGTCTTGCCCGGTTGGTCAGACAAGGCGATTTCCCCCGCGATTTTCTCGCGGAGTGGGAACTCCATGGGGAAGCGACACATGGAGGGCTATATAAGCGTGTCGAAGACGCTATCGGCGCTTGACGAGACATCCCATGGACGCTCGACGACGCGGCGTCTCACATCGCCGCCGGGATCGCCGATGGGCGCGATTCGCACAACCCTCAGACACGGCCCAAACTGACCGCGAGCCCGCGCCGGGTCCGTGGGGTAGCTTGGTCCATCCTTGGTGGTTCGGGACCACTAGACTCCGGTTCAAATCCGGACGGACCCATCTCAGGGAGGGCTCACCAAGCCGAGTTCACCCGCCTCCGTGGAACGAATGTAAGCTGTTCGTTCGAGACCGAATCCAGTTCATTGGTTCTAGCGTTGTGCCGGAGCCGCGAGTGCCGCGATCCCGTCGAGCGGGATCGGAAAGTTTGAGACACGATGCTTCAGCTCGTACTCGAGCTCGTAAAGGGCTTTCTCCATCGCCCAACCCCGGATCAGCTGCCGGGCCTCCCTCGAGTCGAGACCGTGGTGCAGCGCAGAGCGAGAGAGGTAGGCCCCGGTGAATCGTCCGACCATATCTTCTTCCCAAGCCGTCAGTCGTTCCAACATCCCTTCTGCCGGTTCGGAGTGCGCCTTCATGCTAGGAGCGGTCGCGCCACTCGAGACGAGGCTGAGGAAATCTCGGATCGCATAGTGCCGGACATACGCAAAGGATCGGACGAGGCTCCCCACGTCGCGAAGCGGAGGCAGTTTCCTTCCACGTTCACCGGATGCCCGGTCCGGCTCGCCCTCAAAGTCGATGAACAAGAGCTCGCCGTCCGAACGGCGCCGGAGCACTTGGGCCAAGTGCAAATCGGAGTGGATGACGCATTTCACGCCGCCCACGCTTGCCTCGAGGCGCCGCAGTGTCTCCTCGATCTGCGCGCGAAGGTCGAGGAGGTGAGCTCGGGCCTGACGGGCCGATTCCGCGAGTGTCGTTTCGTCCCCGCGAGCGAATTGGCCGAGTCGCCGCAGAGCCGATCCGAGGGATCGAGTGGCCGACTTGAACGTGTCGCGGAAATCCTCCTCCGTGAACGGCTCGGTGTGCCAAGGTCGCGGATGACGGTCGATGAGGGCCTCATGCAAGGCGGCCGTGGCCCCGCCGAGGTCTGATGCAATACCGCGGCTTGCCTCCGCAACGTCCTCGTTTGGGCCGGCCTCACGGCCCAGGCACCTCCGCCATTCGTCACGGAGCCAAGTGAATAGATCGACCGCATCCACGTGAGCGGTCACGGTCCCTAGAACGAGGCGGTCCTTTCCCCGTCCCAAAGCGACATCGCCGAGGTGTCGGGCCACATGCGGAAACTTGCGGGCATGCAGCCGGGCCAGGATTTCAGGCTCACGATTTCCCGTATCGAGGAACCTGTACGATTTCAGCACGACATCTCCCGAACCCGTCATG
This sequence comes from Methanobacteriota archaeon, assembly GCA_005878485.1. Taxonomy (GTDB): domain Archaea; phylum Thermoplasmatota; class Thermoplasmata; order RBG-16-68-12; family RBG-16-68-12; genus RBG-16-68-12. The sequence goes on from VBMG01000117.1 coordinate 2,901, forward strand.
ATCCGGAGGAGGAGGTTCGAAGTGTCGCCGCCCGGAATGGAAGATACGGCTCGAAAGGCGCCGATGTCCTCCCCATCGAAGATCAGGGAATCCCCCGATCCGGTCCGGATTTTCTCCCCTCGTCGAAACGCGTCGACCACGAATCGCGCGTAGCCCTCCCGACGCTCCGCCTCCATGATGAAGATGGTGCTCTGGTCCGCCTCGAGGGCGAAGGCCTCCCGATCGAGTCGGACACGGGCGAGGGAGAGCGGGAGGAAGACCGGCCTCGCGCCCGCGTCCGGATCCGTCGCCAGAAGGAGGAAGAAGACAATCGCCTCACTTCCCGATTCCGTAAGGACCGCCCGATCTTTCACGGTGAGTCGCGTCGTGCCGTGGATTGAGTCCCCGCACCACCGGAGCGAACCGAGCCAAATCCTCAGGGGACGGGACGTCCGAAGGGCCCGGTCTGTCGCCTCGATCGCATCCTCAAATCGCGAGGCCATCACGTCAACGACCGATACAATTCGAGGGTCTTTGCCGCGATCTGGTCCCACGTGAACTGCTCGAGCACAAGCCGCCGGCCCGCCTTGCCCATCTTTTCCCCGGTGGCCGGGTCCTCAATGATCCGAGTGATCGCCCGTCCGAGTTTCGCGGGTTCACCAGGTGGCACGAGGAGTCCGGTCTCTTCATCCACGACGACTTCCTTGATCCCTCCGACCCGGGTCGCGATCACCGGCGTCTCACACGCCATCGCCTCCAGGTTGATGATCCCGAACGGCTCGTAGACGGACGGGCACGCGAACACCGCGGCCTCGTTGTACAGATTCACGAGATCGTGGTCCTCGAGCATGTCTCGAATCCAGACCACGTCGTTTCTAGCCTTCAGCGCCGCTCGGAGATCGTCTTCGATTCCCGGGGTGTCCGGCTTGCCGGTCGCGAGGACCAACGTGGTCCCTCCCGGGACATGGTCCATCGCATGGAGCAGATCGAAGATCCCTTTCTGGCGGGAGAGTCGACCGACGAAGAACACGAACGGCGTCCGGATCGAGAACTTCGCGAGACTCTCAACCCCGTCTCGCGGGTAATACTTCTGCGGGTCCACGCCGTTGTGGATCACGGCCACCTTCGATGCCGGAATTGGATACGCTTTCTGGATGTCCGCCTTCATGTCCCGGGAGACGGCAATCACCGCGTCACAAGCTAGGAGGCCTTCTCTTTCCATCCACAAGCTGAGCTCATACCCGGCGCCCAGTTGCTCCCGCTTCCAGGGCCGCAAGGGTTCCAGCGAATGGACCGTGGCCACGAGCTTCGCTCCGTAGATCCGCTTCGCCATCGCCCCCGCGAAATTCGTGTACCACGTATGCGTATGCACGATCGCGGCATCGATCGGATCCGCGACCATGTTCATGTTGAAGGACAGGACCTGGAGCGCCTTGAGGATCCTGGGGTCGCCCGTCGCAAGGCCGCGGAGCGTCGCCTGATATCGAAGGATGTTCACTCCCTCGATTTCCGGAGGGGCGCCGACATCGAGTGTTCGGACCTCGACCTTGATGCGCTTCGCTAGCGCCATCGTGATGTACTTCGCGTGGACACCGGCGCCTCCGTAAATGGCGGGTGGATATTCCCACGTGAAGACGGACGCCTTCATCGTTGGGACGAAATCCTCCACGGCAACGATGAAGGTTCCGGTGTCGGATTATCGAATTCGGTGCTCGCACCAACGAGGATTCGCCCACTCGCCGTGTGCCTCGCCTACGATGTGTCCCGTGTCTGCCACAGTCCCTTCGACGGAAGGCACGGGGTCTCCGCCGGGCCACTCCCCGTCGGGGGCCAGGGCGAACATCGCGGCCCGCTTCATGACATCGAGGGGGGACATCGTTGGAACTTCGGATTCGAGGGAGGAATACCAAGCGGCGTCGGTCGTTTCCCAGGCGGGAGTACTTTGTAGCGCGGCGAACTCTCCCCGCGCGAGCCACTCGGAGAACTCAAGGAAGGTCGCCTGCAGGAGACGCCGGAGCGCGGCGGCGCTCGAGGCATCGTTCAGACGAAGGCTCGCCTCCGCGAGATCCCTCAGGGCCTGCGCCAAGAGGACGACGTTCTGAAACGTGACGCGGGTGTCGGGATTGTCCCAGAACCTCGGGTCCGACCGTGTCCCCATGAGCATCAACACGTAGCCTCGGGCGAGGAACCCCGCGGCTTCGATGTCGACCTTGCCCCCGAGAATCTCCTCCGCGGACGTGGCGATATCCGTCGCTTTCGTCGGGAACCCCTGGGCTCGATAGTGCTCGCGGAACCAGTGACGGCCATAGGCGACGGCCAGTCGGCGCAGCACCTGGGTCCGTCGGGTCACCCCGGCCGATCGCAGCAGGTGGAAGGCCCGCCGCCGAACCGCGGTTTCGACCCGTTCGGTCGCGAGAGTGAAGCCATGCTTCCAGAGCTGGGACAGCGGCCGATCCCTGTGCGTCCGAGACACGACCAACCCGTCGGACCTCCGCAGGCCCGTCCAGCGCGTATCCGACGGGACGCCGCTGGAGAGCATGCCATCGTAATCGGACCAACTCGAGTAGTCGACCAGCGCCGACGTCGGCCCATCGCCGGCTGGAACGGGTTGAGTAATCCGGACGCCACGTTCTCGGAGAGCACGGACGATTGCCTCGAACCGTTCCACCTGGTTCGGATTCGCTAGGAGCGATTCGAGATCGCTCGCGACGAGGAAGGATCCACTCCCGCGAGACTGCACGGAGGCGCCGAACTCCGATGCCGTCGTCGAGCCGAAGGCGAACTCTCCGCTCAGCGAATGGTCGCGTGCGATCGCCAGAAGACCGTTGGTCGACTCGACGTGAACCCACGCACGCCCAGGTTCCGGAGGGCGGATAAACTGCCGCGCGTCGACGATGAGATACGTCCCGCGAAGCGACTCCGCAAGGGATTCTTGTTCTAGGCTTGCTTCGCGCACCGATTCGCGGAAGCTGTCGATCGTCTCCCGGGAATATGCGGCCTCGGGGAGCCAGAGGCCGATCGAACGGTCTTCCGCATGCGGAATCAGAGGAGCATAGAAGTCGATCATCATGTCGAAGAGGGCCTCGCGTTCCTGGCGATGAAGATGCGGGAGGATTGGGTGGAACGGCGGGGTCATGACGAAGCCCACGGTGCCTCGATTGTACGCCGTCACGATTTCGTGGAACGCGGACGAATCCCGTTTCAGAAGCCATGACAACGTCTGGGGCTCGATGTCGACGGACGCGGATCCCGACGCCCGCTCCACGACGGACCCCATGCGCCCGTATGCGTGGAGGACCGCGTCGGTCCAGTTCCGGCCTTCCATCCGCTCGGGACCGATTCGATGGACGACGGGTGAGTGTCGTTCCTCGAACGTTTGCGGTCGCAGTGGATCCGGCTCGCTCCACCGCACGATGTCGCCGGGCTGATACCCATGGAAATGAAAGGAGAGGGTGGACATCGGACCTCACGGTTGGAGGGTCCAGGAATCCGGATTCAAGTCGGGAAAGGGAGAATCGCGTTTTTCGATCTCCGCCAACCAGGAGGCTTCGTCTCGGCTTATGCCGTCTCCGTTCGCGCGTTCGAGCATCGTGCGGAGCCGATCAAACGCCCCGACGTGCTCCTTCACCCGCGCCTCCGCGTAGTCCTTCGCGGCGACCGTCGTAATCAGGAAGGGCCAGTCCGATGCCTGCAGGAGGAGGAGCTCTCGCGCGAGCTGCGTCAGGATTCGACTCGCGATTGGACTCTTGCGCCCGCGAATCGCCCGCGAGGCCTCGATGAACGCATCTTCCGCGCGATACACTTCCTCCCAAATCCAGCGCGTGTTGTCATTCAGCCAGACCCAATGATGACCGCCCTGGCCCCACGAGCCTTCCGGGAGGCGGATCGTGGAACGCGGAGGATGCTCGGCGAGAAAGCTCGAGGCGGTTGCCGCCTCGACCTGTCCTTCGAGTTTTCGAAGCACGGCCTCCAGCCACCTCGGACCCTCGAACCACCAATGGCCAAAGAGCTCGGTGTCGAAGGGCGCGACGACGACGCCAGGATGGCCGGTGGTCTGCTGATGCTCCCGAAGTGTGTCGACGACTAGCGCGGCGAAATGGTCCGCGTGCGCGTCCGCTCGCTCCTTTGCGGCGATCGAATCGTAAGCGACCTTCTCCCCCAAGGCGAGGCGACGGTCCGTGACGCGCCAATACCGAAGGCCGTCCATCCCGCGCCTGCGATGAAATTCCAAGTAGGCGCCGTCCCCGGGATATCCGTAGTCCGCACTCCAGACCTGGACACTGGACCGCGGGTCCCGAGCAAGGACCGCCACCTTCCGCCGGCGGGACGCAGTGAGTTCATACGGTTCATTCGGAGAAAGGCCCGTTCCGTCGCGGGCTGCATCGAGTCGACGTTCCGCGACCCGGTCGTCGTAGGTTCCGATTGGCGCGCCGCCGGCGACCAGGTGCGTGTCGACGAAGAAGAACCGTAGGCCCTTTCGGACGAGGAACTCCTCGAGCCCCGGACGAGACTCAGCACGCGCCGGGCCGACGGGACGTGACCAGGCGGATCCCGGGCGATAGGCGCACTCCGGGAGCCAGATGCCCCGGGGGGGTCGACCGAATCGGCGGCGGTAGCTCTCGATGCCGATCGCAAGCTGGGCTTCGATCGATTCATCGCGTCCGAGGAGCGGGAGATAACCGTGGGTCGCGGCCGACACGACAATCTCGATTCGATCGATCTTCTGGAGCCGCGCGAACGCCGAAAGGAGGTCCTGATCGTAGGTCTCGACGAAGTCCCTCTTTGCGCGTTCGTAGAAATCGGACCAGGACTCGGCGGCGTTTCGACCGTGCCCGTCCCCCGCCGCTTCGAACTCTTGCCGATCCGCGAGCGCGCGGGCGGACCTTTCATCCAGGTACGCGACGAATCCGTCGCGGAACCGCGGAGCCACAAGCATCTCGGCGAGGACGGGCGTAATGCCGATCGTGATCGATCCCTTGCGACCTTCTTCCTCAAAGCGATCCAGGAGCCGCAGGATCGGGAGATAGCATTCGGCCGCGGCCTCGTAGAGCCATGCTTCCCCGTGCGGCCGACGGCCGTGGCCGAGGACCCAGGGTAGGTGCGTGTGGAGCACGAACAGGATGTGACCGAGCGGAGCGGGCGGCACTACAACTGCATGGAAGTCTAGGGAAAAACCCTTCGTGAGAGGTCTCCCGCCATCGAACGGCCGATGCCCGCGAATGGTCGGAGAGCCGCGAGAGCACGCGCCGGAAGAGAGTTTAAGTAAAAGTCCTGAGTCCGTCCTCGGATTTCGATGAAGATCCTGTTCGCCTCCGCCGAGGCGTATCCCCTCGCCAAGGTGGGTGGATTGGGAGACGTCGCAGGCAGCTTGCCCAAGGCGCTGAAAGCCCTCGGCCACGATGTGCGGATCGTCATGCCGCGGTACGGGATGGTCCAAGCGCCCCGGGAGGAGGTGGTCCAATTCCCCGTCCACCTGGGGGACGCGAACCACGAAGCCGGACTCCGAACCGCCCGCATCGGGCAGGTCCCGGTGTACTTGATCGAGAAGCCAGACCTGTATGATCGTCCGAAGGTCTATGAGTATGACGACGACGGGAAGCGCTTCGGATTTTTCTGCAAAGCGATCCTGGACCTCCTCCCGGCCGCGGATTTCTGGCCCGACGTGATCCACACGAACGACTGGCACTCGGCCCTAGTCCCGGCGTTCCTCCGATCGACCGCGTCGCAGGACGAACGGTTCCGCCGGATCGGAACGGTCCTTACGATCCACAATCTCCTGCATCAGGGACTGTTCCCTCGGCAGCTGTTCGATTGGCTGGGCCTGCCCGGAAGCATGTGGAACCACGAGGGGGCCGAGTTCTATGGCCAACTGAATTTCATGAAGGCCGGAATCGTGTTCGCCGACTGCGTGAACACGGTCAGCCCGACGTACGCGAAGGAAATCCAGACGCTGGAATTCGGGGAGGGCCTCGACGGACTGCTCCGCTCCTACGCCGCAAAACTTTCTGGGATCCTGAACGGCATCGACCACGACGTGTGGAATCCTGCGAAGGACCCGTTCCTGATCCAGAAATATTCAAAATCGACGTTGGAGAAGAAATCGGCGGACAAGGTCGCCCTCCAAAAGGAAGCCGGCCTGCCTCCGGACGCGAAGGCCCCCCTCATCGGATTTGTCTCGAGGGTGACGGCGCAGAAGGGGTTCGACATTTTGGTCGAGACCTTCCCGCAAATCCTCCAGATGGGAATCCAGTTCGTCCTGCTCGGCACGGGGGAGAAGAAATACGAAGATCCGGTGTCGGTGCTCGCGCGAACCCGGAGCGACCTGATCGTCTGGCTCAAGTACGACGAGGCCCTCGCGCATCGGATTTACGCCGGCTCCGATTTCTTCCTCATGCCCTCCAAGTTCGAGCCCTGTGGTCTCGGACAGATGATCAGCCTTCGATACGGCACGATTCCGATCGTCCGGTCCACGGGCGGCCTCGCCGACACCGTGGTCGATATGACGGCGGACCCTTCGACTGGTAACGGATTCGTGTTTCGCGACTACGCCCGAGATGCCCTTCTTGGAGCCGTCCAGCGGGCCGTCGCGTTCTATCGAGCCCGTAAGGGCTGGCGGTCGATCCAGCGACGCGCGATGTCCGTCGATCTGTCATGGAAGGCATCGGCCCGCCAGTACGTCGCCTTGTACGAGAGAGCTCGTGGACCGCTGGTTGGGGCCTGAGAGGTCTTCGAGACCGTCACTCACTTCAGCTCGGCTTATCCGAGAGTTTCACCCGCTCCCGGAGGATCGCCGCGGCATCCTCCGGCATGACGGGATTGATGTAGAAGCCGGTGCCTCGTTCGAATCCCGCGGTCTCTGTGAGCCGCGGGGTGATTTCGAGATGCCAATGGTACTTCGTCTCCTTTCGGTCGCAGGGGGCCGTATGAATGTAATAGTTGAAGGGCGGGTCGTCCAGGATCCCGAACATCCGGCCCAGGGTGTCCTTCAAGATGCGGGCGAAGGGGGTCCTCTCGTCGTCCGCGATGTCCTCGAACGCCATCTCGTGGGCCTTTGGGAGGATCCAGGTCTCGAACGGGAAACGGGCCGCGTAGGGGGACAAGCAGACGAACGATTCGTTCTCAGTCACGATCCGCTTCTCTTCTTCGAGCTCCGTCTCGACGATTTCGCAGTAGAGGCAGGATCCCCCGGTCGACTCATAGAAGCGATTGAGGGCATTCACCTCCTCCATGATCCGCCGCGGCACGATCGGCGTGGCGATCAGCTGGGAGTGCGGATGGGAGATCGAGGCGCCCGCCCGCTCGCCGTGGTTCTTGAAGATCAGGATGTACTTGAACCGCTTGTCGCGGATCAGGTCGAGGTACCGCTGCTTGTACGCGGTGATGATCTCCTGGACCTGGAACTCGCTCTGCATGGACAGGTGGTGTTCGTGCTCCGGGGTCTCGACGATGATCTCGTGCGCCCCCACGCCGTTCACGCTGTGGAACAACTGGCTCACGCGGCGCTGGACCTCCCCCTCGACCTGCAGGGCGGGGTACTTGTTCGGGACGCAGCGAATCCACCACCCGGGCCCGTCCGGGACTCCGTCCTTCCGATAGGCGAGGACCTCGGGCGGGGTCCTGTGCTCGTGGCCGTAGCAGAAGGGACATTTCTCCGGATCCGTCGTCGATTTCCCGCCGCGGAAGGCGCCGGGCCGTTGCGCCCGTGCGGCCGAGAAGACGACCCATGTATCCGTGACGTAGTCCTTCCGGAGCTCTGGCATAGCGTACCTGGACGGTTCCTCGAACACGAAGGGCTTCTATTTCAGGGTTGTGCACTCGGGGGTTGCGTTCCACGGCCTCCCGTGTAACTCCGCTCGTGGAACAGAGAAGGCTCACTCCGGGCCGACCAGGAGGTTGTTGTAGAACGCCGCACGGCGGCGTCGCCCTTCAGACCCTTGCCCGCCTTGGCGTCGGGGCGACGCGCTTGGCGGGCATCGCGGCCCCAACGGCCGCGGGCCATTCAACCTGCCGGATCAGGTAGAACCTCTTCTCGAGCTCGGCGAAGAATTCGAAGATGCTATCGGCGGACGCCGATGGCCTCCATGCGGACGCGAGGTCCGGCGTGTGGACCATTCCGAAAAGAAAAGAAAGAAGGGTGGGTGGGTTTCAGAAGTCCTGCACGCATCGGCCCAGCAGGAACGTGTCGGAGACCGGTTCACCGGCGGCGTTCAGGAACGCGAGGTAGATCCACGGGTTCCCGCCGACTCCTCCTAGGGAAGGCTGCTTCTGGAACTCAATCGACATACCCGGCGGGACTAGCTCGATGCTTACCACGAGCGGCTGGTCATTCTTGTGAGGACCGCCGACCGGGTTGTCGTTGTTCCGGAAGATTACTTTCGCGTCGATTCCGGATAGGCTGAGCTCCCCGCTCAGGCTAATCGTCGAGCCCGTGTTGTCGCAGGTTCCACCCGTTATGTCGGCCCGGGCGAGCGCGGAGATCACGAAGTCCGCGTCCGCAGCGAACGGTCCTTGGACGCAGCGTCCGAGGAAGATCTCATCGGACATCGCGTTCCCGTTCGCGTCCGTGAACTGCACCCAGATGAACGGGTTGCCACCGGTCCCGCCCAGCACGGGCTGTTTCGGGATCGAGAGGCTCTCGCCTGCTGGGATCAGCACGGCCGTGGCCATCGTTTCCT
>VBMG01000173.1 GCA_005878485.1 Methanobacteriota archaeon
GTCCTCTCCCTGTTCTCGGAGCGCCTTTTGGATCCTGTCGAGGTCCGTCTCGCGTTCGCTTCCTCCGATGACCTCGCCGACCCCGTCGCCGGCGATCACATCGAAGGCGAGGACGAGATCCGGATGTTTCGGGTCCCGCGCCTTGTAGAAGGCTTGCGTGATCCGCGGGTAGTGCGTCACGATGATCGGCTTCGACTTCCCCTCGGTCAGCGCCCGCTCCTCGAGGGTCCGCAGGTCTTTTCCCCACTCGACGTCCATCCCCTTCTTCTTCAGGATCCCCAGGGCCTCGTCGTACGTCATCCGCTCGAACGGCGGCTTCACGGCTTTCAGGAACTCGACCGTGCGACCCATAGCCACGACATCCTCCGGACGTTCCTCCGCGACCCGCTGGCACGCGTGGGAGATGACGCCTTCCGCGTGTTTGATCACATCATCCATGCCCGCCCACGCCTCCTCCATTTCCGCGTGCCAGTACTCCGTGAGATGCCGGGTCGTGCGGGATTTCTCCGCACGGAACGACGGGCCGATGTAGTAGATTTTTTCCATCGCGAGGACGAGCGCTTCCGCGTAGAGCTGCCAGGACTGCGTCAGGTACGCCTTGCGGCCGAAGTACTCCATCGCGAAGAGGGTCGCGCCGCCCTCGCTGCCCGCGGGCGTGATCATCGGCGGTGAGGCCTCCCAGAAGCCCTGATCTCGGAAGTACTCGTGGACCGCGCCGAACGTCGTGTGGCGAATCCGGAAGATGGTCGTCATCCGCTGGGAGCGGACCCAGAGGTGCCGCACATCGAGCAAGAACTCCTCGCTCGGATCCTCTTGGATCGGGAATTTTTCCGCGAAGTGGACGACCTGGAAGTCGTCCGCATGGATTTCGAACCCGCCGGGCGCCCGCTTGTCCGCGAAGACCTTGCCGCGGACGATGACGGCGGACTCGATGAGAGCTTTCACGGCGGCAGCGAATGCCTCCGCGGAAACGGCGTCCCGAGAGATCGCCACCTGGATGATGCCCGTCGCGTCCCGCACGACGACGAACGCTTTCCCCCCGACGGTCCGCGTTCGGTAGATCCAGCCTCGCAGCTGGACCGCCTTGCCGGTGTGGCTTCCCTTCAGGATTTCCGCGATGGAGACCATGAACCCGGCTCCCATTCCGCTGGGTCTAGATTACCCTTTCTAGGTCGAAAAAGACAATAACCTCCCACGCGGTTCGAAGACGCCTTGCGAGTTGCCGGACCGGATGATCTGAGCGCACTGTACCGTTTCGAGGTCCTGTGTTTCCGGGAGCACCGGTTCCGCCGGGACCACATCGATTGGATCCTGCGTCACGAGCGCGCGCTCACCCTCGTCGAAGACGGCCCCGAAGGCGTGACGGCAGCGATGATGCTGCTGTTCGAAGGGTCCGTGTGCCGGGTCCTGTCCGTCGCGGTGGCGCCGGAACACCGTCGCCGAGGAATTGGGACCCGCATGATGCGAGCCGCGGAAACGACCTGCCAGGAACGCGGCCTCTCGGCAATCCGGTTGGAAGTCAGCACGAGCAACCTCGCGGCGATCGAATTCTACCGCAAATTGGGATACCGGACGGACGGGGTGTTGCGCGGGTATTACTCCTGGGGCGAGGACGCATATAGCATGCACAAGGCAACCCTCCCGACTGTGTCCGATCCCTTGCCATCATCCCATATGACATGATAAATAATAATGAATGGATATTATTTTGGGAGCGAAGCACCTGGGCTCCTGCAAACTCTTAAGTCCCCATCGACAATCCGTCGGGTTCGCAGAGCACCATGCTGCCGCTCCCCACGAAGTTCTTCGTCACGTCGGGCAAGGCTGTCTCCAAGGTTTCCGATCTGAATGCATTCGACGAAGCGCTCCAGAACGCGGGACTCGCCGAACAGAATATCGTCTCCGTCTCCTCCGTGCTCCCGATTGGCATCAAGGCCGTCCGCCGCAGAGACCTCCCCATGGGCGCGATCACCCACTGCGTGTTGGCCCAACAGCGGGGCGGGGAAGGCGAGACAATCTCCGCGGGGATTGCGTTCGGCTTCCGCGATGACGGCTCCGGCGGCTACGTCGCCGAAGGCCACATGCACGGCACGAAGAACTCCCTCCGCGAGGTCATGGAGTGGAAGATGGGAGAGATGGCGAAGCTCCGCGGGATCAAGTTCCGACGGATCGACTACCGCATCGAGGAACTCAGCATCCCGATGGACCACTACGGCGTGTGCCTCGCGGCCCTCGTCTTCCTCGTGTGAGCATGTACGGCGTCGTCGTCTGCCCGCGGTGCAAACGCGCGAAAGGCGTGGACCTGAAGCAGAAGACGACGACCTGCTCGTGCGGATTCGAGATTCGCGTGGTCCCCGCTCGGGTCCGCGCCCGCGCCGAGACGGCCCGTGAACTCGTCGCGCTTGTCGGGCGGGTGAGCGCGGAGATGGCCGGCGGCACCGAGGCGTACCGTCGGGCTCAGGCTCCGATTCGGAGAAAGCGATCTCGCGATGTCCACGTTCGGGTCATCGGCATCGCCGCGAAAGCCCGCGACCGGGCGGGTCGCGTCCGCGCGGCGGCGATCGAGCTCACGCGGGAACTCGAGGTCTTCTCGATCGCGGATTGGGACCGAGTCCTCGCGGGACTGGGAATCCCCCAGCCCGAGGAAGCGCTCGCCACGTTGGTCCGGGACAACGCTGTGTTCGAGCCGAAAGCCGGGTTTTACCGATCGGTGATCCTCAGTCCCTAGGCACAGGCGCTCGGCGTCGCTCGCGGCGGAGTTCGCGCCGGAGTTCCTCGGGCAACGTGCCAGGGAGGATTTCGCGGTAGACGTAATAGTAGATCAGGAGCGCGAATCCCAATGAGGTGGTGGCGGAAATCGCCGCGTACGGCTCGCCAATTTGAGGCCCGAGGAGGAACGGGACGAGAAAGACGCCATGGCCGAAACGGACGGCGAGGGCTCGCAGGAAAGCCCACCAGGTATCGTTCCGCGACGCGCCGAACCCGATCAACGCGCCCGTGTCTGCATTCACGAGGCCGAGTCCGAAGGAGTAGAGGACGAGAAGCGCCAGAGTCTCGGGAACGTACAGCGTGGCCTGAGAGGCCCA
>VBMG01000170.1 GCA_005878485.1 Methanobacteriota archaeon
CTCGCGAAGGCGATGCCGCAATTCTCCTTCGTCCTCGCGATCGGATTCTTCGCGTCGCTCGGCCTTCCGGGCCTCAACTCGTTCTGGTCCGAGTTCATGGTCTTCGTCGGGGCGTATGGATCGCCGAATCTCGACACGATGCGGCGGTTGATCCTCATCCCGCTCATCTCGATCGTCGTCACGGCCGCGTATTACGTCTACACGATGCAGCGCATCCTGTTCGGAGACGTGCCGGAGAAACTGGGCCAACCGCACGACCTCCTGCCATGGGAACGCGTGTCGTACGGCGTTCTCGTGGCGCTCGTCTTCCTCGTGGGCTTCTTCCCGTTGCCGTTCCTCGGGATGATTAACGCATACACGAGCGCCTCGCTGCCGTGGCTCGGGGGCTTCTGAGATGCTGCTCGACTTCCCGATCTTGACGTTGGTCGTCCTCCTCCCAGGAGTCGGGGCCGTCTTCACGTACCTGACCTCATCCGACAAGGCCGCGCGAGCCGTCGCCCTGGGATTCTCTCTCGTTGTCCTCGGGCTCGCGACCGTGCTGCTCCTCGGGTTCGTCTGGCCGGACCTGGTGTCCCTGCCGACGTTCGTTAACGGCGGCCACGTGTACTATGCCGTCGAGAAGTCGCCGTGGGTCTCGATCCCGACACTGAACGTGAACTACTTCCTGGGGGCCGACGAGTTGTCCGTCGTCCTCGTCTTCCTGAACGCTCTCCTTACCCCGCTCGCCCTCGCGATCAGTTGGGACGAACGCCATCGCTTGGCGGCGTTCTTCGCGATGTTCCTGTTCATGGAGACGACGATCAACGGCGTCTTCCTGTCGCTCGACCTGTTCCAGTTCCTGATCTTCTGGGAAGCCGGGCTCGTGCCGATGTACTTCCTGATCGCGGTCTGGGGGGGACCGCGGCGGAGGTACGCCGCGATTAAGTTCTTCCTGTACACGTTCCTGGCGTCCCTGCCGCTGCTTCTCGCTGTCTTCGCGTTCTATTTCTATTCAGTCCCGCACACGTTCGACATGACCGAGATTATCAAGACCTCGCCGATTCCGCCTGGATTGGTCGGCGACCTCATGTTCGTCGCTTTGCTCATCGCGTTCGGCACGAAGCTCCCGACGTGGCCCTTGCACACGTGGCTGCCGGACGCCCACGTCGAGGCTCCCACGGGCGGCTCCGTGATCCTCGCGGGCGTCCTCCTGAAGCTCGGCGGGTACGGGCTGATACGCTTCAACGTGCAGATGCTCCCGAAGGCCGCGCTCGACATGTGGTGGCTCCTGGCCGCCGCGGGCATCATTTCCATTCTCTACGGGGCGCTCGTGTGTCTCGCCCAGGACGACCTCAAGCGGCTCGTCGCGTTCTCGAGCGTGAGCCACATGGGATTCGTGACGCTCGGCATCGCGGCCGGGGTGTACGGCTTCACGATCAACGGGCGCGGCGCAGTCCTCGGATTCACGGGGGCGATTTTCCAGATGTTCGCGCACGGGCTCGTATCCGCGGCGCTCTTCATGGTCGCCGGGTCCCTTGGCCACAAGCTCGGCACGCGGAACATCTCGGAGCTGGGCGGGATCGCGAAGAAGGCGCCGCGGATGGCGACCTTCCTGATGATCTCATTCATGGCGTCCCTCGGCCTCCCCGGCCTCGTCGGGTTCGTCGCGGAGTTCAGCGTGTTCATCGGCGTCTACGCGGCGTTCGGCCTCCTCGTGTTCGTGCCGATCCTCACGGTCATCCTGACGGCGGCGTACTACATCTGGGCGATGCAGCGCGCGATTTTCGGGCCGCCGAATCCGAAATGGGAGACGATGACGGACTTGCACGGGTTCGAGGTCGCGCCCCTCGCCGTCCTCGCCGCGTCGTTCGCGGTGTTCGGCATCCTGCCGGTCCTGGTCCTCAGCGTGATTACGAGATGGGCGCAGGGGATCCTCGGAGGACTCTGACGTGTCGAACTACGGGGTTTTCCTCCCCGAGGCGATCCTCGTCGCGACCGCGCTCGCCTCGGCGGTCCTCGGGTTCGCGTGGCGGAATCGGCCCGAAGCGCTCTGGGCCCTGTCCGCCGTCGGCACCGGACTCGCGATCTTCCTGACGCTCGACATGATGGGCCTCGGGATCGGGCGAGCCGTGAACCTCACCGTTTGGCCTTCCCCGGTGGGCTCGCAAGGCGATTTCGCGGGGGAGCTGAAGATGAAGGTCGACACGTTCGCCCTCTTCTTCCAACTGATGTTCGAGTTCGTCGCGTTCCTCGTCATCGTCGGGTCCCGAGGGTTCGTCCGCGCGGAGGAACCGCACCAAGGGGAGTACTACGCGCTGATGCTCCTTGCGGTCGTCGGGATGATGTTCACCGCGGCCGCCACCGATCTGTTCGTCCTCT
>VBMG01000118.1 GCA_005878485.1 Methanobacteriota archaeon
TGAGGTGTCGAGCTACGGGGTGTTCCTCCCGGAGGCGATCCTCGTGGCGACCGCGCTCGCGTCCGCGGTCCTCGGCTTCGCGTGGCGGAAGCGGCCCGAGGCGCTCTGGGGGCTGTCCGCGGTCGGAACGGGCGTCGCGATCTTCGTGACGCTCGACATGATGGGTCTCGGGATCGGGCGAGCCCTGAACCTCACCGTTTGGCCGTCCCCGGTCGGCACGGACGGCGATTTCGCGGCGGAGCTGAAGATGAAGGTCGACACGTTCGCCCTCTTCTTCCAACTCATGTTCGAGTTCGTCGCGTTCCTCGTCATCGTCGGGTCCCGCGGGTTCATCCGCCCGGAGGAACCGCACCAAGGGGAGTACTACGCGCTGATGCTCCTTGCGGTCGTCGGGATGATGTTCACCGCGGCCGCCACCGATCTGTTCGTCCTCTTCCTCGCGTTCGAGACGTCGAGCCTGAGTACGTTCGCCCTCGTCGCGTTCCGCAAGCGCGACAAACAAGCGACGGAGGCCGCCGCGAAGTTCTTCATCATTGGGGCGGTCAGCTCGGGCATCATCCTCTTCGGGATCTCGCTCATTTACGGGATCGCCGGCACGACGTCGATCGGTGCGACGACGGACCTCATCCTCCTGCGAGGGCCTCCGGGGGGGCCTCCGGGGTTGAGCCTCGCGAGCAACCCTTCGATGGAGCCGCCCCTGATCATCGCGCTCGTCTTCCTCATCGCGGGTTTCGGGTTCAAGGTCGCCGTCGTCCCGTTCCACATGTGGGCGCCCGACGTGTACCAAGGATCCCCGACCACGATCAGCGTCCTCCTGACCGCCGCCTCGAAGAACGTCGGGATCGTCGCCTTATTCCGCGTCTTCTTGATCGGCCTGTTGAGCGTCCAGGTCGACTGGGTCGTGACGCTCGCGATCCTCGCGATCGTGACGCAAACGGTCGGGAACGTCCTCGCGATCCCGCAGCGGTCGATCAAGCGGATGCTCGCGTACTCGAGCATCGCCCAGGCGGGGTACATCCTCATCGCGCTCGCGGTCGGGGCGATTGCCCTGCGATCGACTTCTCCCTTTACCGACAACGCCGCGACGGTCGCCGTGTACGGCCTGGTGGGCGGCATGCTCCATGTCTTCGTCTACGGAGCGATGAAGGCGGGATCGTTCCTCGTCGTCGCGGGCACGGAGTCGCAGGGGATTGCGGACGACATCGAGGCGTACAAGGGCCTCAGCCAGCGCATGCCGTTCCTGGCGTTCTCGATGCTCGTGTTCTTGCTGAGCCTCGCGGGGATCCCGCCCATGGGCGGGTTCTTTTCGAAGTTCGTCCTGTTCTCGAGCGCCGTGAACGCCGCGTCCTTCAACCAATGGTACCTCGCGCTCGCGGTGTCCGGCGTCCTGAACAGCGCGCTCTCCCTGTATTATTACGCGCGCGTGATCTGGTACATGTACATCCTGGAACCCGAGCCCGGGGCGGCGAAGGTGGCGGCCCCTCGGGCGATCGAGGCATCCGTGTTCATCGCCCTCGCGATCGTCATGCTGACCGCGATCCTCGCGGTCTTCTTCCTCGGGTACCTGGCGGACGCAGGCCGCGCGTTCTTCGGGTTCTGAGTGTCTCACGCGGCTCCTGACCCCCCTCCCCCGCGAAGGCTTTTATCCTTCTCGGGGCGCATGGGGAGGACGGATGGCCTCTCCAGAATCCGGCGGTCGCATCGTTCTCCATGTGGACATGGATGCGTTCTACGCCGCCGTCGAGATCCGCGAGAACCCCGACCTCGAAGGCAAGCCGGTCGTCGTCGGCGCGGACCCACGAAAGCATCCTCGAGGCGTCGTCTTGACCGCGAGCTATGAGGCCCGCCAATACGGCGTTCGCTCGGCCATGTCGTGCGTCGAGGCGGCCCGCCGCTGTCCTCAATTGGTCTTCGTCCCGCCCCATTTCGAACTGTACGGCCGAGTCAGCGGGGAGATCATGGACACCCTCCGCACCTTCGCAGACCGGCTGCAACCCTCCGGGATCGAGGAAGGATACCTCGATGTGACGACCCGGAGCGGCGGCAACTATGCGCGCGCCGAGGAACTCGCCCGTGAGATTAAGGCCGCGATTCGAACTCAACATCGTCTTACGTGCTCGGTCGGAATTGCGCCGACGAAGGCGGTGGCGAAAATCGCTTCGGACATCCAGAAGCCGGACGGTCTGACCGTCGTACTACGGGAGGCGGTGGCGACGTTCCTCGCGCCGATCTCCGTCCGGAAGATCCTTGGTGTTGGCCCCAAGACCGCCGAGCGGCTGAAGGAACTCGGCATCGAATCGATCGCGGACGTCCAAGAGTACAACCGCGAGGATCTCGTGGAGCTGCTCGGCGCCTACGGAGAATACCTCCATGACGTGGCGATGGGCCGCGACGCGGAGGAGGTCGTCGAGCCGAGCGGTCCGCCGGAGTCGATCAGCACCGAGATGACGTTCCCGAAAGATCTGGACGCGTATGACGAGGTTTGGCCGGAGCTGGAGGGCCTCGCAAAGTCGCTTCACGAACAGCTCTTGCAGGAGAAGTACGCGTACCGGACCGTGACGCTCAAAGCGAAATACGCGAACTTCGAGATTCACACGCGCTCGAAGAGCTTGAAGATCCACACGACCGACCTCGAGCCCATCCTGATCCTGAGTCAAACGATGCTCAAGGAGGTCCTCGCCTCCGGTCGGAAGGTTCGCCTCGTCGGGGTTCGCCTGTCGAACCTGCTCGAGCGCGCGGCCCCTCAGACCACGCTGGCAAAGTGGACGACCGTGACGGGTCCGCTCACCGAATCGTGAACTCGCCCGACACGACGATTTCGACCGGGATCTCCTCGAGGGTGCGCGGGACCGCGGCGAGGATCTTCGGGTTGTCGTCCTTCACGTAGACGCAGATGCAGTCCTTGCCCTCTTTCCGCGTGATCCCGACGCCGACGACCCCTCGAATCTTCATCAGGCGCGCCTCGTGCCTTCGCTTGACCGCCTGGACCGAGGCCATCATCTGGCCGGGAACGCGTCCGTTCCATATAGGCGCCGCGCATCGGGGCCGTCCGCAGGTCCGCTGGGCCCATGGCAGCCGATGGCCACCGCACAAGCCATCGCATCAACACCGAGATGGTAGTTGGTCCTCACGGCGGAGGCGGCCGGATGAAGCCGTCCTGCATGAGGGACTTCGTCTCGTCGCGGGCGCGGCGAATCATCTCGAGGGCTCCCTGATAGAGCTCGTCGCGGGTCTTCGTCACGCGGGCAATCCCCTGGGCCATCGCCTTCAGCCCGACCGCCGTGGCCTCCCGGGCGAACACGTCGATCTCTTCCATCGTCGGCACGATGTGGGTCTCGTCGAGCCCTTTTTCCTCGGCGACCTTCGCGAGTTCCTCCGCGGCCGCGATGCACATCTCGTCGGTGATCGTGCGCGCCCGCACGTCGAGCGTCCCGCGGAAAATCCCCGGGAATCCGAGGGAGTTGTTCACCTGGTTCGGGAAGTCGGATCGGCCCGTCGCGATGACCCGTGCGCCCGCCTCCGCGGCCTCCCACGGCCAGATTTCCGGAACCGGATTCGCGATGACGAACAAGATCGCGCCCTCCGCCATCGACGCGACCCACTCCTTCCGGATGACGCCGGGCCCGGGCTTCGCGGCCGAGATGACGACGTCGGCGTCCTTCATCGCCTCCGCGATCCCGCCCTCCCGGTCCCCGCGGTTCGTGACGAGGGCGAGCTCCCACTTCTCCGCGTAGGCGTTCGCGGCGGCCTCGATGTCCTCCCGGTGGCGGCAGACGATCCCTTTCGAGTCGACGAGGATGATGTGCTCCGGCTTCGCCCCGGCGGCGATCAGCAGTTTCGCGGTCCGGATGTTCGACGCGCCCGCGCCGACGAGGGTGATCGCGACGTCGGGAATCCTCTTGCCGACGACCTTCAACGCGTTGATGACGCCCGCGAGGTTGATCGTCGCGGTCCCCTGCTGGTCGTCGTGCCAGACCGCAATCTCGCATTCCTTCCGCAGCCGCTGAAGGATGTAGAAGCACTTCGGCTGCGCGATGTCCTCCAGGTTCACGCCGCCGAACGAGGGGGTGATCAGCTTGACCGTCTCGATGATCTTCTCCGGGTCCTTCGTCGCGAGCGGGACGGGAAACGCGTCGACGCCACCGAGGTACTTGAAGAGGAGCGCCTTGCCCTCCATGACGGGCAAGCCGGCCTCCGGCCCGATGTCGCCGAGGCCGAGGACCCGCGTCCCATCGGTGACGATCGCGACCTGGTTCCACTTGTTTGTGAGGGTCCAGACCTTGTCCGGGTCCGCCTTGATGTCGAGGCACGGCTGAGCCACGCCGGGCGTATACCAGATTGCGAAGTCGTTGAAGGTCCGCACGGGCACGCGCGGCACGATCTCGATCTTGCCCTGGTAATACGGATGGTACTTCGCGGACTGTTCTTTCGGGAGGTTCGCCCGGCGCAGGTTCTCCTCCACCTCTTCCGGCGTCGGGGTCTTCACACCCGTCGCGCCCACGCGCTTCTTCGTGGCCACAGGAACACCGGAAAAGCGATGGGCCGATGAGACGGACGATGTCGCTTAAACTTTTGGTCCCGGCGCGGTTGGGGCTTCCGACTGATTCGCATGCGGTGCGGGAGAATCTCACTTTCGCGCACCCCTCCCACCCCAAGGACCATGCTGATGGGACTCTTTCGATAAGATTATCGAAAACGGTGAGACTGATGACTCGTCGATCAACGATGCGCCGGGTCCGGACCGGCAAGGCCCATGGCCGGGAATCCGGGTTCCTTGTCACATGGGACGTGAACAGCGCGGATCGCACATGCGTCAATCGACTCCGCAGGTTCGTCCATGGTGACTCGACGCGCTGCGACGGGAAGCAGTATCGCTACAGCGGCTTTGTTGAGAAAGACGGCGTTCGATATCTCGGTCAGTCCGTCTTGTTCGTCCGGCCCTACGCCCTGTCGGAGATCGTGGGTTTTCTCGCCAGCAACTCGATCGACCACGAGGTAACGGCTGCGACAATCGGGTAGCCTTTTCGATAATTTGATCGAAGTCCACAGGGCGATTGGACGGCCCTCCTCCGGGCCGGAGCCAGTTTTTTCGATAATTTTGTCGAAACATGCAACCACCCCGTCCCGGAGATTTCGATAATCTTGTCGAAATGGGACGTCGAAAGCTCGTCCGCCCTCCGTCTGCGACCACCTGCCAGCCGGCGTTTCGATAATTTTGTCGAAGTCGCGCCCTGAAGGTTTATCATCGGCCGACGCCTCGAGAATGACGTGCTCGTGGCGGTCATCGATCGGACGGGTCGGGGCGGTACGCGAAAGGTCAAGACGGCATTCGAGGAGGTCACCGAGAAGTACGCTTCCCATGGACTCTCCCTGCGGCTCCCCGTCACGGCGGAGATTGCCCGCATGGCGATCATGGGGGCGTCGAAGTCGACGTCGGAGCGGCACACCCTGTTCGTCTCCGCGAGGGCCGTGGAGTCCGACCTCCTCGATGGCCTCATCGCCCACGAGGTCGGCCACATGCTCCGGACTGAGGCGGGCCATTCCTCCCACAACGCGGACGTGTTCGGCGCTCTCCATCATGAGGTCAAGATCCCGCGCGCCGCCGAGGGGGCCTTCGGGCAAGCGTTCAACCACATCCAGGACATCTACGCGGATGACCTCGCCTTCCTCGTTTTCGCATCGGACGGAAGCGATCGAGCGTACGAGTTCTTCGCCGCCTGGGTCGACGGGAACACGAGCGCGGGCGGGACGAACCGGTGGCAGAACATCGGCCTGGCGACGACCAACGGGTTCGCGCTCGGCAATCTGATTCGGCACCGGCTCATCGGGCCGGACGACAAACTGTGGGATCTCGCGCGCTCGTTCGATCAGAAGGCGGGCTTCTCCCTCGTGGATGACCTCGCGGGCTTCTATGCGAACCTCCCGTCCGATCCCTCTCGGGAGGCGTTCGTCGGCGAGGTGAAACGGCTCGCGCAGCTCATGACCCTCGCCGCCTCGTCATAATTGCCGCAACGTTTAATACCCGCGCCCCGCTGATTCGCATTCTCCCAGGTGACCCCGTGCCGGAAGAGCTTGAGACGGCGCAGATTCCGCCCCACATCATGGCGGCGATGCGCGAGCGCATGAAGATGGCGCAGCGCATGTCCCGGATCAAACACAAGATCG
Organism: Methanobacteriota archaeon; assembly: GCA_005878485.1. Taxonomy (GTDB): domain Archaea; phylum Thermoplasmatota; class Thermoplasmata; order RBG-16-68-12; family RBG-16-68-12; genus RBG-16-68-12. Next base: position 6,166 of record VBMG01000118.1, read on the forward strand.
TCGTGATGTCAGGGAAAGGCGGCGTCGGCAAGTGCCTGCGCAGAGGCACAAGCGTAATCACTGGGTATGGGGACTGGCAGCCAATTGAGGTCCTGCGGACTCCCGTCGTCACGCTGAACGAAGAAGGGCAGGCCGACGTGAAGCAGAAGAAAGGAAGAACGCACCGTCGTGCTCGGATTCACACGCTCCGGCTACGAAGCGGCAAGGAAATTGGACTGACGCGAGACCATCTGCTGTACGCATATGGCCAATGGAAGCCTCTGCGAGACCTACGGAGGGGTGACCGAATCGCCACGATTCGGTGGCTGCCCGAGCCCTTCGGTCCGGACGAGCTCACACTGGATGAGGCGATCGTACTCGGTCTCCTTCTTGGCGACGGGGGCCTTACCGGCGGGGTACCGGGCTTTACCAACGCCGATGCAATGATTTTGGAGATTCTGAAGAGTGCCGTCCGACGGGTCGATGCCAGTCTCAAGCTGCGACCATGGGGTTCGAATCGATTCGGATATATGATATCGGGTGGTAAACGGGGGGGACGACCGAATGCCGTCATGACGCTGGTGAGGCGCCTGCATGTCGATGTCCCTTCGGTCGAGAAATTTCTCCCGCCCGACGTGTTCCGCAGCTCGAACAAGATTCTTGCGACGGTCCTCCGTGGCCTCTTCAGCACTGACGGCTCAGTATACGATGACAAGATTGAATACTCGTCTTCATCTTCCGCGCTCGCCCGCGATGTCCAGAGAGCACTTCTCCGATTCGGCATTCACTCCCTGCTCCGAGGGCGATCGTCCCATTACACGAGGAACGGGCAGCGACGTCCCGGACAGACGTCATTCCGGTTGCTTGTCCTTGGAAAGGACATTCTGACTTACGCCAAACAAATCAACTTTTGGGGGACAAAGGGCCAGAAGCTCCGTGCAACGGTCAAGATCATCGCATCTCGTCGGCGAAATCCAAACCTAGACACACTCCCTCGCGAGGTTTGGAGAGAGGTCGAAGCCGAATGCATTCGGGTGGGCCTCTCCTGGGCGAAACTTTCCAGGGACTACGGATACAGACAGAGCTGGAGCACGTACGGAGGCCACCGTTACCGAAAGCAAGGCTACCTTGATCGGCGGGTTTGTCCGTCCCGGAATACGCTGTTAGGAATCGCCTCGATTCTCGGATCGTCACGGCTTAAAGCCGTTGCTCAATCGAACATCTACTGGGACCAGGTCGTCGACATTGGGCCGGCCGGAACGGACGATGTATTCGACATCGAGGTTGAGGGAAGCCACAATTTCATCGCCGAAGGTATACTCGTTCACAATTCGACCGTGGCTGCAAATCTGGCAGTTGAACTTGCGAAGGAAAGCCACGTTGGCCTCGTCGACGCAGATGTCACAGGTCCTGACATCCCGATGCTGATGGGTGTCGAGGACGCCCACGTGAAGGCGACGGAAACCGGGATGGAACCCACGGTTGGACCGGCCGGCGTCAAGGTGATCTCGATGGCCCAGCTGATCGACCGGGACACGGCTGTCGTCTGGCGCGGCCCGCTGAAGATCAAGGCGCTCAAGCAGATGCTTTCCGATGTGGAGTGGGGGGACCTCGACTACCTCGTGATCGACCTGCCACCCGGCACGAGCGACGAGCCGCTCAGCATCGCGCAGGAGATCCCCGACGCGGACGGCGCGGTCGTCGTGACGACGCCCCAGGACGTGTCCCTCCTCGATGTCCGCAAGTCGATCGCCTTCGCCAAGGCCGTCAAGATGGACATCCTCGGCGTCATCGAGAACATGAGCGGATTCGTGTGCCCGCACTGCGGCAAGGAGACCGCCATTTTCAAGGTGGGTGGCGGGGAGGCGGCTGCGAAGGAACTCGGCCTGCCGTTCCTCGGGCGCGTGCCCCTCGACCCGCGGATCGTGATTGGCGGCGATGCGGGCAAGCCGTTCGTAATCGAGCACCCGGACTCCGAGGCGACGAAGGCGTTCCGAGGGATCGTCAAGAATCTGAGGGGCCGGCTGAAGGAAGCGAAGCCGAGGCCGACGGGTCCCCTCGCGAAGTAGCCGCCCTTCTAGGTCAGGTCCACCGGGCGACGAGCGACTCGATCTCGGCTCGCGGGACGGCCCCGACGATTCCGTCGACGAGCCGGCCGTCCTTGAACAGCAACATCGTCGGGATCGACGTCACCTGGAATCGGCTTGGCATCCGAGGATTCTCGTCGACGTTCAACTTCCCGAGGCGCATGCTCCCGGCCCGGGCCCTCGCGACCTCTTCCAGGACGGGCGCGACCCGATGGCACGGGCCGCACCAGTCCGCCCAGAAGTCCACGAGGATCAGGCCGGGCCGGCGAACCTCCTCGTCGAACGTGGCATCCGTGAGCCGGATTGGACCCGACCAGCCCGGTTCCGTCGGTTTCGGCGCGGAGGCCCCCGCCATCAGCTCGCGCATCTTGCGGGCACGAATCGCAGCGAGTTCCGGGTCCTCCACGGGAACTCCCACCCGCACGCCGGATAAAAGGGTTTTGACCCGAGCCTACCGGGAGATCTTCGCCACGGTGCCGAAGTCCTCGGCCAGGGGACCGAGCAGCTTGACTTCGCGGCGGACAAGGGCAATCTCTCGCTCGTTGAAGGCCGTCGGGTCGAACGGCACGAGGAGGATCGAATCCCGCATCACCACGGACTCGTTGAGGTCATGCAGGAGCGCCAAGACGGAGCCGAAATCGTTGTGGGACACGAGGTATTCGAAGCCGTCGAGGAGGACGATGGATTTCTCGCTCACTTCGATGAAGTGCTCGACCGCCATCGCGACCTTCTCCGGAGGACTCGGTCGGACCGCGTTCTTCTCCGTCGCGACACGGCTGAGCCAAAGGATCGGCGTTCGCTCGAGCCCGTACTCCGTCATGACGGCCTTCGGCGCCCGGCGGGTGATGCATAGCCCCTGCGCGCCGTGCGTCACAGAGTCTTTGAAGATCTCGAAGGCCTGGCTCGCGTCCCGTTCAAGGACCGCGTACGTGTATCCGCGCTCCAGGGAGAACGTCGGTTTCGTCGGCAGATGCGCCTCCGCCTCCGGGACGATGAGCTCTTGGAGGAACGACTTCTCGCGCACGCCGTATGCGATGAGCCCGACGAGCGCCATCTCGAGGATGAAACCCGGGGCCCGCAGGTCGATCCCGTAGTTCGGGAGGAGGATCTCGAATAGGAGTTCGCCCACAGCGAATCCCGAAATCCCGAAGATGATCAGGAACGTGTCCCGGCGAACCTCTTCGCCGGCTTTCGTCCGCCGCATGTGGATGCTGAACCGGTACGGGGCGAACAGGATGACCGTCGCCACCGCGACGCCGTTGACGAAGAGGAAGTACGGCTCCAAGGACAGGATCGTCGGGTTCACGGACACGATCGTCACGGGCGAAACCCAGATTGTGACGATGGCGAGGACCATCACGAACAGGTAGAACACGTACGAGTTCGGGAACTCCTCGGTCATGTAGCGCCAGAAATCCTTCGGCGAGCTGATGGCCGGGGTCGTCGCGATGACGATGAAGGCGCCGATCGTGGTCCCGAACAGGTAATCGAACATCCCCTGCACGCGCTTCGAGAGGAGCACGCCCGCCTTGATGGCGGCAACGTCCGACCCGCTCGCCTGGATCGTGTACACGTTGATCAGGACGTTCAAGATCACCGCGCCGACGAGCAGGAAGGTGGCCGAAAGGAGGACGTGCTTCTGAAAGACTTGGTGGGTCTTTTGTCTCGCAATCGCGATGATGATGATGATCGAGAGGAACAGCGCGCTCCCGACGCTCAGATACGTGACAATGCTCGCGCTATCTGCCAGGGCGACTCACCCCGTCGTCCTATCGCCGCGGTGGGGTTCAGCCCTATTTAAGCGGTGTTCGCTTGTTATCGAACATGATTGCAGTCCTTCCTGCCGGCGCGTTCTCAAGGTCCAGAATCACATGCGCGAATGAGCGCATGGGCCTTCATACGGCGTCCGAGCCAACCTCGATACGGTCAGGGCCATGGGCGTCGAGAATCCCCTCGCGGTGGGTATCAACCGCGAGGACTTGGACCTCCTGTCGAGGACTGTCGCTCGACTCGGAGGGTACGCGGAGGGTCTCTTCGATTACCACGAGTTCGGCTTCGACAAGGCCGCCCTTCGGGAACACATCACGAAGGTGTCGGCGTTCATCCGTGGCCTGAAAGATGGCGCGGGCCCGGGCGGCATCCCGCTTCGCCCGCCGAATATTCCGCCGGGCGCGTTCTGGGAGGACCAGGGCGAGACGTGGAACTACCTGCAGACGTTGCGGTTCGCCGCAGGGGCGACGATGATGACGGAGCAGTGGCGGCCGTACATGTCACCGCAAAACCTACAGCGCGCGCTGACCGCCCAGATCTTCCACAAGTGCCAGATCGGGATCCTGGACGACCTGATCGACAAAGGCAACTACTCCTACCTGGAGGCCAAGGACCTCCACCACGTCGTCCTCAGCGCCATGATTGACCCGGACTTTGAGTCCACGACGTTCACCAAGCGGCTCGTCGCGATGCTCAAGCAGGAGCAAGTCCCGCTGTTCGACCTGATCAACAGCATCACGCGAGGGTTCAACGGCCTGTGGAACAACTCGCCGCAGGGAAACGCCTACTTCTATCAGGTGGAGGTCCTCAGCGACCGCATCGCGCTCGGCCAGGCCCTCACCATGTTCCACAAGGAATCCCTGTTCAGCATCCCCAAGATGCGCAAGCTTTCCGAGGCATTCTATGCGCCTTCCGATGACCTGACTTGGTGGGAGAAGCTGGGAGCCCACACGAGCGCGGCGACGATGTACAACCTCATCGATATGGCTTTCGCGAATCAGCATTTCGACCTGAAAGAGCTGCAGAACTTCCTGACAGGCTGGTACTACTACGACGCCGCGATCATCCTCATGGACCATATCGTGAGCATCTACCAAGACCTTCGAAACGGGATTGCGAACCTCTCCCTCATCGCGATGCGGGAGGACGAACTCAGCGGGCTCACGACGTTGAAGGGCTACAACCCGCACCTGACGATCGACGACTACGACCAGCATCTGCGAAGGATCGCATACCTCACCTCGAAAGGCCTCGAGTTCGTCGACAAAGACTTCCACGACGAGTCGATGTACTACCCGTTCATCACGATCATGATGCCCGTCGTCATGATGGCGGACTGGATCGGGAACCGGGACGACAT
>VBMG01000119.1 GCA_005878485.1 Methanobacteriota archaeon
GGAGAAACTCAGCGGGGTCTTTCATGTGCTCCACCGTCTCGAACGAGACGACCGCGTCGAACGTGGAGGGGCGGAACGGTAGACGACTCCCATCCAACTTCACGAAAGCGAGATTCTCGCGCCCGAAGCGATGGTTTGCGAACGAGAGTGCCTCGGGCGAGGCGTCGCCTCCGATGACCTGCTTAGCGGCGAGCCCCGCGAGGAGGTCCGATCCGTACCCGGTACCGCAGGCTACATCGAGGATCACCTTGCCCGGCGCGACGTGGCCCGCGAATCGATATCGTTCGATGTGGGGCAGCCACTCGTTCTCCGGAGTCTTCTCCGGGACGACGTATTCTCCTGTGAACGGAGTGCTGGGTTCGATTTGATCAGGGGTCACGACCGCCGCGTTACGTGAGAACACGGGTCCGGAATGCGTTCGGACGATGATTTCTGCTGGGGTGGCCGGTGTCACGTCCATTCGAACCGAGGCATCTTCGCGTAAAGTTGTTACGTACAGCGCCCGCGAAATTCGTCTCGAATCGAGCCCTGCATGACCCCCGCAGGACGTCCAGCAGCGAGGCCAGGCTAACGTATTAGGCCGACGAGGCCATCGGGCGGCCGGGATCCGCGAATGATCGACGGTGTGAAGGTTCGTGCCTTGCGTCAGATCCACGACGAACGGGGGTATCTCATGGAGATGTTGCGCTCCGATTGGCCCGAGTTCCAGCGGTTCGCGCAGGTGTACATCACGATCGGGTATCCGGGCGTCGTGAAAGGCTGGCACTACCACAAGGTCCAGACGGACAATTTCATCATCGTGAAGGGCACCGCCAAGGTCGTCTGCTTCGACAACCGAGAGGGGTCGAAAACGAAGGGCGAAGTGAACGAGTTCTTCCCCGGCGAGAAGAACCCGTCTCTCATCCAGATCCCGCCGTACGTCGTCCACGGCTTCAAGGCGATCGGCGGCGAGCCCGTGTACGTCGTCAATGCGCCGACGGAGCTGTACAAGTACGAGAAGCCGGACGAGTACCGGATCCCGCACGATTCTCCGACGATCCCGTACAACTGGGACGTCCAGATGAAATAACCTACGAACCCGTCCTGCGGGGGTAGTTTCGGCCACCCGTGGGCAAGATTTAAGAATTACCCACACGCTACGAACCGACATGCGCACCTCCGGGTTCACAGCTCGCTTTGATCGTCGTGGACGCTTGACGATCCGCGCCGAATATCGCCGGATTCTTGGGAAGCGGGTCGTGCAGATTCTCACCCCCCATGGGGTCCTCTTGCGGCCCGTGCCGGACCACCTTCCGGATCGCGGGCGCCTGCCGCCCGCTCTTCGAGCCAGTGGCGAAGCGGAGGCGGAGCGAGAGGCCGGTCAGTGACGGATACCGCGGATTTGAACCTCGTCCTCGCGTTGATCAAGCCCAGGGACGCGCTGCGCGATCGCGCCGCACGTCACATCCATCAAACGGGACGCTTGGTCGTTCCATTTTCTGTCGGGATGGAGCTCCTTTTCGTCGCGAAGCGGTTCGGGCTTGGATTCGTTGCAGCGCTCGGGGCCACAGAAGCCCATTTTACTCTCGAGAAGCGGGACGTGCTCTATTCCGCTGCGGAGGCGCTGGATTCGGGCGAGGTCGAAACGGTTTTTGATGCGGTCCACCTCGCAGACGCATTCCATCGAGAAGCATCCCTGCATACCGCCGACCAACGGCTTCTCAAGACCGCCTTTCCTACGGTTCGATTCTAAGTTACGCAGTTCCCGCCCGTGCGCGGGAGGCTCATCAGAGGAACAGTGTGCTGCCTTCTCCGACCACGAGCTGTGTGCCTTTCGGTCGGCGGCCCTCCGCGGACCGGATTGTCGTGTGTCGACCGATCAAACTGTTCACGATCTTGTTCGGGGTCTCGATGATCGCCTCGCCAATCACGATCGACGCTTCGATGTCCGCCCCGACGATTTTCGAGCCGTCTCCGATCGATGTGTAGGGACCGATGTAGGTATTCGGCCCGATGACGCAGTCCGCCCCGATCGCGACGGGCCCCCGGATCACCGTGCCTTTCGCGACGACCGTCCCTTTCCCGATCCGCACGCGACCGTGAATCTCGACGTCGGCTTCGACCGTGCCGTCGTTGCGGGCCTCGATGTCCTCCAGGAGCAGATGGTTCGCCTCGAGCACGTCCTCCGGACGACCCGTGTCTTTCCACCACCCCTTGACGACGTACGCCTTGACTTTCCCGCCGCCCTTGCGGAGGCCCTCGATCGCGTCCGTGATCTCGAGCTCGTTCCGCCACGACGGCTTCAGGCGATCGATGATCGGGAAGATCGAGGGACGCAACAGGTAGATGCCCACGAGCGCGAGGTTGCTCTTCGGCTCCTTGGGCTTCTCGACGAGCCCGGCAACGTTCCCCGCGGCATCGAGTTCCGCGACGCCGAAGCGCTCCGGATGCGCGACGGGACACAACGCGATGCCCGCGTCGTGGTTGTTCGCCTGAAACTCCTCGACCATGTGACGGATGCCGCCCTTGAGGACGTTGTCGCCGAGGTACACGCAGAACGCGTCCCGTCCCACGAACTCGCGGGCGCACGCGATCGCGTGGGCGATCCCCTTCGGCGCCCCTTGGACCAGATACGTGAACTTGACGCCATACCGCGAGCCGTCGCCGAGGAGCTCGCGGACTTTCTCCGGCATGTTGTCGCCGAGGATGATCCCGATGTCCGTGATCCCCGCGTCGTGCAGGTCCTCGACGCAGTACAGGACGTTCGGCTTGTTCACGAGCGGGAGGAGCTGCTTGGGCCCGGTGTGGGTGAGGGGCCGCAGGTGCGTGCCGTGGCCGCCCGTCAAGACGACGCCCTTCATTCGGTGTCCCTCATGTCCTCGAGCGCTTCGCGGAAGGTCGGGGACCTCTTATCAAGGAATCGCTCCACCTTGCCGACATCGAGGGACGAGTCGGACGGGCGACGGGCCCGTAGCTCGGCCTCGGCGAGCCGGGCGGCCTTCAGGAGTCCCTTCTCAAGGCCGAACACATCACAGATCTCGAGGCCCATCTCGAAGCGCGTGGGGTACGATCGCGTGGCGACGTGGAAGATCCCGGTCGCGCGCCGGTCCAACAAGTCGAACGCGGTCCGGGCCGCCGCGGGCGCGTACGACGGAGAGACGCGCTGGTCCGTGAAGAGCGGCACCGGCTGCCGGCGGCGCAGCAGCTCGAGAATCCAGGTCACGCTGTTCGTCTTCTTCCGGGCCCGGCCCCAGCCGAAGTTCGCGGACGTTCGGACGACCAGCGCCTCCGGATGCGCCGCGAGGACGTTCCGCTCTCCCGCGAGTTTCGTGCGGCCGTACACATTGAGCGGTTGCGGCCGCCTCCGCTCGTTGAACGGCCCTCGACGGCCGTCGAAGACGTAGTCCGTCGAGAAGAAGACCAGCCGGATGCCGAGCGTGTGGCACGCCTTCGCGATTTCCCGCGGGGCGTCGGCGTTGACGAGCTGCGCCTGATCGGGATGGGACTCGCACGCGTCGACGCCCGTCATCGCCGCGGGCAGGAGGACCGTCTTCGGATGTCGGTCGCGGACGAGCGTGACCGCCGCGACGAGGTCGCTCAGGTTCAGCGGGATGAGCCCGTTCACCGGGTCGCCCGCGTACGTGCCGACCGCATCGAGCCGTCGGCGTTTCGCGTCGGCCAGGAGATGCTCTCCGAGGAGGCCGCTCGCGCCGATCACGAGGAGGTCCGTCACGTCCGGCGAATCGCCGCGGGAGGATGAAAGCCTTGGCACACGGTCAAACGATTATCTAGGCGGCCTCTCTTACGCTGCTCACATGCGGATCCTCGTGACGGGAGGAGCCGGCTTTATCGGCTCGAACTTCGCGCGCCTCGCGGTGCGGAAGGGCCATGACGTCCTCGTGTTCGACAAGCTCACGTACGCGGGGAACATGGAAAACATCCGCGACCTTCTCGATCCCGGCAAGATCGAGTTCGTCCAAGGGGATGTGTGCGATGCACGGGCCGTTCGGGAAGCGGTACGAGGTTGCGACGGGATCGTCCATTTCGCCGCAGCGACCCATGTGGACCGCTCGATCCTCGAGGCGGGGACGTTCGTCCAGACGGACGTCGTGGGGACGTACGTCGTGCTCGAGGCCGCGCGCCAGGAAAACGTGGGCCGCGTCGTGCATATCTCGACCGACGAGCTGTATGGGGAGAGCGGTCCGAAGCCGTCCCGCGAGGACTCGCCCCTCTGGCCGAAAAGCCCATACGCCGCATCCAAGGCGGGGGCCGACCGCCTCGCGTACTCGTACCACGCGACGTACGATCTGCCCGTCGTCATCACCCGGTGCGTGAACAACTACGGGCCGTACCAGCATCCGGAGAAGGCGATCCCTCTGTTCACGATCTGCGCCCTCGTCGGGCACCCCCTGCCCGTGTACGGCAGCGGCCGGAACCGGCGGGAGTGGATCCACGTGGACGACCACACCGAGGCGCTCCTCGCGGTCCTTCGCGCGAAAGGCCTCGAAGGGGAGACGTTCAACATCGGGACCGGGGAGCGGAAGTCCACCCTCGAGATCGCACAGGCCGTCGTGGACGCGGTCGGGAAGCCGCGAGGTCTCATCAGCCGGGTCGCGGATCGTCCGGGTCACGTGAAGAGCCACGCGGTGGACAGCGGTAAGATCCGCCGCCGCATCGGTTGGAAACCCACCCGGAGGTTCGCGGCAGGACTGCCCGAGGCCGTCCGGTGGTTCGTCGAGCATCCTGCATGGTGGCGCAAAACGGTGACGGATGCAGGCCGCGCATATTTCGAGGAGCGATATCCCGGACTCGTCCCGGCGGTCGAAAAGCTTGGCGCGAGCGGATGAGACCGCCTCAGTCGCGTGAAGCACCTGCGGGACTCACTCGATGAATCGGACCCCTCGCGCGTCGCGGAAGTGAGGGTCTCCCGTGACGAGCAGCGCGTCAACGGAACGCGCCGTCTCGTAGATGATTCCGTCGATGAGTCCGAAGTCCCGGCGGCCTTCCGATCGCATTCGGTTCTTCGTCTCGCCCGCGCGCACCGCGATCTCCTCATCTTCCGGAAGGAGCGTCGTGGTCTCCTTGATGAACGCGAGGTCGCGAGGCCAGTCCGCCACCCGCTCCCGAACATACTTGTCCCGCAGTTCGGCGATAACGACGAGGGGGGTGCCCACCGCGGGCGCTTCGAGTTCCTCTGCAACGATCCGACCTGCGTCCGTACCGCGGAAGTACTCGACCCAGGCGAACGAATCAAGGACTCGGTCGAACCGCGCCTCAGGGCTCATGGGACTCGTCCCGATGCGCGAACCGCTTCATGTCGGGATGGGCCCCGAACCGCTCTCGAGGCGAATGACGAGATCGCTCGAGGAGTCGCCGGAGGAGCTCGTCAAACGTCTTCGCTTTCATCCGCTCCTTGAGATGCTTGAGCTTGTCGTGGAGGTCTTGGCTCACCTGAATCGATGTCGCCATAGCGCTATGGATAATACCATGGTATCTATAAGTAGGTTCTTGTCGGACAAGTTATCGAAGATGCCGTAAAGCGATCGTTCCCAGGACCGGGTGCCGGAAACTATCGCCCGCGAGAATGCGGGGTTCGCCCTTTTATAGCGTGAGGAGAACGAAGGCGGCGAAGGGAGCCCCCGATGCCCCGACCCGGTGTCGTCAACGTCGCGTTTGCGGTCGTCTTCGGACTCGTCGCGGTCTTTGCCGCGGCGACGGCAGCCGGCACGACCGGCTCTTGGTTCTCCGTTGAGGTGTCCTCGCTCGTCTTCCAGACGTCCATCTTCGCGGCGATCGCCACGGCTTTCGTGCTGTTCGGGTTCGCTGCCACGCATGTCGCGCGACTCGAGGACGCCCGCCGGTCGATCGACCTGCGGATCGCGACGATCCCCGAGAGCATCCATCTGCCGACGGGCGCGGAAGTCACGATCACCCCGGACATCGTCCGGACGATCCCGCCGAGTGACGAGGAGGTCGACGAACTCCTGACCACCCTCGCGACCCCGACCGCCAACGCGATGCCCCAGGGAGAGATCTCGGTCGCAGGCACGCTCGTCGAGATCTCCGCGGCGCTCCAGGCGACCCGCACGCGGAAGGAAGTCTTACGCGTCCTGATCCGCGAGCGCGTTCGGGTCGAATCGGACCGGACGCGGGTTGCCGGGACGGTCGCGGGTCCGATCGTCATGGCGTTGCTCTTCGCCGGAATGGCGGGCGCGATGCTGCCCGGGGTGCAAGGGTTCGCGGAGACGAACTTCCAGCTCACGACGGGGATCGTGTTGTACCTCGCGTACGGCCTGGCATTCCTCGTCGCATGGGCCCTCGCGGCGCTCGTGTCCCTCGTCCGCCGCGCCCCCGAGCCCCGCAACGGGGACTGGCCGGAGCCGAAACCGAAGCTCCTACGGCCGCGTTCCGCCATGGAGCCGCGGCGCTACAGTGGGCGATGAGTTTACATCACCCGCCGCCCATTGACGTCTGCCGCGGGGGGCCGCCCGCGCGGAGGGGGTCGGACGATGCGGGGCTACATCGTATTGTTGGCGGTCGGGATCGTGGCCGCGCTCATCGGCGTCGGGGTCCTGGCCGCAGGCTTCACTCCTCAAACGCATCCGTTGTTCTTTGCGATCAGCGCGGGCGCGAACCGCTATGTCCGGTATCAGTTCTCCGTCGTCACGGGCGGGAGCGTCTCGGGAACGTTCGCCGCAGACACGGGTACGGTGAACGTCTGGGTCATGACGGACGCGCAGCACACGGCCTTCATCTCGACCGGCACGCTGTCCTACCTATCGGCCACCTCGGGAGCTAGCGGGGCCTTCTCGGCAGACCTGCCGTCCGGAGGGACGTACTTCGTGGAGACGGGCCACGGGGGCGGCTACGAATCCACAACCCAGACCGGCACCGAGGATGTGACGATCAACGCGCTCCCGACATCCCCCTTCGTCACGAGCGTCGTCATCCTCGCGGTCGGTGCGGTTCTGCTGGGGGTCGGCCTCTGGTGGAGGACGAAACCGGCGCGCCCGGCGGCCACCTGGTCGACGCCACCCCCCTACATGCCTCCAGGCGCGTATTACCCGCCGCCGATGCCGGGCGGCGTCGCACCTCCGCCCTCCGGTCTCCCGGGGTGGCCGCCCGGATCTCCGGTGACGCCGCTTCCCGCCGCCGTGCCGCTCATCGGGACCGTCCTCGTGACTGTCGAAAACGGATCCGGGACGGACGAGACGGTGGACCTCCTCGCGAACGGCGTGAGTGTGGCGACCCTCCAAATCGTCGCGGTCGGGAGCAGCCAATCGACCGTGCGGGTGCAGCTCCTGTCCGCGTACGGCGCGACGGTGGCCCTCGAGGCGGTGTCCCGCAGTGGCCGTCGCGCGCAACAGTCGGTCTTCGTGGCGCCGCAGGGAACGGCTCAAGCCACGTTGCGGATCCAATGAAACACGGTTCGAACCGGCGGCGTTCGTCGTCTCATTCTCTCTCTTGAGAGCGGGACGTTGAATCCGACTCGGGTCGGGCATATTTCCATATACCATCTCACCGGTCTCCTCTCGCTCGAGAAATCGAATCGACGTCGATCGATTTTCTCCGGGCAACGAGGAGGAATGCAATTGAGTGGACGTTCTGGAACGAGTCAGACTCTGGCCCTGGTTCTCGCGATTGCGATGGTGGCGGGGAGCCTCGGAGCGATCACCGTCAGCGTCGTCGCGATGAATCCCACGAACCTGCTCGCGCTGGGCAAGCTGTCGCCGGAAGTCCTTGCCGCGGCGTTTCAGGGAGAGGCGTCGGTGCGAGTGCTCGTCGAGACGATCGGACACCCCTCCGCGCAGCTGGTCTACGCGATCGGCGCCATGGGAGGAACGGTCGTGAGCCGCTTTGCGTATACCCCGGCGCTCGCCGCGTACGTGCCGTCGAATCGGCTCGCGTCGTTGGCGCAGATATCCAGTGTGAAGCATGTGTTCCTCGACGACCTCGTGAACGTCGCGGCCGCGCCCTCGATGGGCGGCCTCAGTGCGTCCACATTGTTCGACGTGCAAGCGGTCGAAGGCGATTCGCAAGCGGTCGATCTCACCGCCGAGCAGATGGCGCAGTTCAGCCCGGAGAACTTCTACAACTCTGAATTGTCCGGCGTGACGTCCGCGGTCCTCACCGCGACGGGCGGCGGTGCGAACACAGTCCTCGGGATCATCGACACGGGCATCAACTCCCGGCACGGTGCCTTCACCCCCAAGAACGACGACGGGACTTCGACGCGGGTGATTGGCGGCGTGGACGTGAGTTGCGATGGCGCCGCCTCGACCGATCCGTTCTGCGCGCCCGGCGTCGGACGGCCGCCCGACTTCACCCCGCTCCCCGGCTTCGACGCGCCTACGAATCACTTCCATGGATCGTTCGTCGCCGCGGTCGCCGCCGGCAGCGGCGCGGTGGAACGCTCCGCAACGGGTCTCCTTGTCCGCTCCATCGAATTCTGGACCGGCGCGACGTTGCCGGACGGTCCCGACCCCGGGATGAAGCTGATCCCGCTGATCGGAATCGCCCCGGAGGCGAACCTGTACATCATCAAGGTCTTCGACCACACGGGACTCGGGGTTCCGACGTCGATCATCCTCGCTGGGATCAATGCCGCCATCAGCGCGAGGGTTGACGACGGGGTCGACATCGACACGATCAACATGAGCCTCGGTGGGTCCACGCTGTTCGACGGGCGCGACCTCGAGGACATGACGGTGGACTTCGCCACGAGCCAGGGGATCCTGCCCGTCAGCGCGGCGGGAAACGATGGGCCCGCATCGAACACGGTCAGCAGCCCGGGTAGCGCCCAGACGGGCATCGCGGTCGCCGCCGCGGCGGACCCCGTGCAGGTCCGAATCCGGCGCGACCAGCAACTCGGCGTAGGGAACGGGAACCAGGCGTTCGTGTCGAACGACGCCCAGGTGATCTTCTTCAGCTCCCGCGGGCCCACCTCGGACGGCCGGGCGAAGCCCGACCTCATTGCGGCCGGGACGTTCCTCCTGTCCGCATTCGCGCATGATTCGTCGACGAGCCTCGCGTTCGGCTCCGGGACGTCGTTCTCGACGCCCGCGGTCTCCGGCGCGGCCGCGCTCCTGAGCAGCTTCGCCGGCGCGAACGGGCTGGGCGCGACCCCGTTCGACGTGAAGCAGGCGCTCCTGCAATCCGCAGATCCGACGAAGGTCCCCGGCTATCCCCGCACCGCGACGGGCAAAGGCTTCCTGAACGTCGAGGGCGCCCTCTCGAACCTGCAGACGCAGGCGAGTGGCCATCGGCTCGGGGACAAGGAGCAGCTCCCCGACAACGAGGAAGACGAATTTGGCGAGTTCTTCTCGCCGATCGAGCTGGACCACGGGAAGTTCACGGCCAAAGGACTCTCACTGTCCCCGGGTCGCTTGAGGCAATTCGTCCTCGAGATCCCGGAGCGGTCCGACCGGCTCGTCCAACAGATCTCTGTCAGCGTGCACGTCAGGAGCCTGGGCGACAACCCGCTCAAGGACAACCCGACGTTCGGAGGGAACGCCGTCTCCGTCGACCTGCAAAGTGCGAAGCGGACGACGAACGATGAATTCGTCCTCAAGGCGCGCGTGGTTGGCGATGCGACGTTCACGATCACGGACGACGCGACGACGGTGACGGGCGACGTGCTCGACGCCCTCGACGTCGTGTCACACGTCATCGAACCGGGCTTCTTCAAGGTCGTCGTCGACACGGACTGGCGCAGCTTCGACACGGTGACGTTCGATCTGACGATCCGCGTGAAGACGGTCTCGCCGCCGACGCCCGACGTGTTCAAGAAGGGGAAGATCGCGCAGGACGGCATCGTCCAGTTCGCTCCGATCACGTTGCACGCCGGCGCCGTGCTCGAACTGTCATGGAACCACGACTGGTCCGTCTATCCGACGTCCGACGTGGACATGTACATCTTCGATGCCTCCACGGGGGACCTGATCAGTGTCGCCGGCGCGACGCTGAATTCGCCGGAACGCGTGCGACTCGGCAGCGGCGCGACGATCGTGATCATCCTGTTCGGATTCGAGATCAACCCGCCGGGCCAAACCGAGCGGTGGCAGCTCCGGATCTTCGGTGCGTGATCTCCGCTCGCCTCCGCGCCAACCCGCGACGGGGCGAAGTCGTCAAGGCCGCGGCGCCGGGGGCTCCGCCACGGTCGGCGCACGTTCCGGGGGCATGGCCGCGACGGGTGCCGAGGACCGACCTTCCGCGATGTTGCGAGCCATGGCAACCGAGGCCGCGGTTCCCCACCGGTATCCCGCGTGCCGTCCGAGTCGGTAGCAGAGGTATCCCAGGGTGGCGGCGAAGCCCGCGACCCCGATGACCGGCTTCAGGATGTCCGGGGGCCACGGTCGCCAGAACTGACGCAGGGGCTCGAAGTAGATCCCGGCGGCCGTGAGCGGCGCGAGCGCGGCGAGGAGTCCGAGAGGCACGCCGATCAGGAGGAAGAGGCCCCAGGCAAGGCGGAGATTTTGCTCGCTCGGTGCCTTCCTTTCGGTGACATTCGCGGCCGACGCCCGAGCGCGGCCGCGCGTTTTTCCGGGGACTGCCATGGGGGCTCCGAACACGAGGATTGCGTCCGATAAAGGCCGCGGCGACAGTATCAGAAGCAATAACCGCGCGGTCCCTCACCGGGGAGCGCCGAGCTGCTCCATGGCTTCGTCGTACAGTTCGGTGGTCAGGTGGAAACCGGATTGGGCAAGGCGACGGAGGACCTGACGGGCTCGATCGGGGGCGATCTTCCCTTTGCGAGCGCCTGCGAGCAGCAGGCCGAGGAGGCCCACGTACGATCGGCCTTCCGACTCCGCGGCGACTCGGGCGGGCACCTCGTCGAGGACGAGCCGGTCGTCCGTTGGCGTGAGGAACAAGGAGGCTTCCCCTCGTCCAAGGCCCAACGATTCCCATCGCTGTCGGCCTCCGGTCACGGGGACGATCTCGATCCAGGTCCCGCGGGCGCGTCCCAACGCCTCCGACTCCCGGCCGTTGAAAACCTCCGCGGCGACCTCTGGTGTCAACGCGACACGACCGAGGAGATCGTGAAGCAGGGCGGCCTCGCCAATCGTATCGAGGGCGATGAAGGTCGACGCGTCGACCCACGTTCGCATGGGTCAGCCCTTGAGCCAGGCCTCCGCGCGTTCGCGATCCCGGCGGAGCTCGTCAAGGGAGTACCGGAAGAAGGGGATGCCC
>VBMG01000171.1 GCA_005878485.1 Methanobacteriota archaeon
GCGAGGAGCCGGGGAATCGGATGGGCCGGGACGCGAAGGGCGATCCGGCGGTCCTTGGAGAGCACCGCGGGGGGCGCTTGCGACCGGGCGCGCAAGACGACCGTGTACGGCCCCGGGAGATTCTTCTCGCAGAACGCCTCGGCGATCGGCGTCGGCTCCCCGAACTGGAAGATGTCCGCGACACCTGCTACCGCAATCGAGATCGGTTGGTCGCGGGGTCGCCCCTTGACCTCGAACACACGCCCCACGGCGGCAGGCTGGAACGGATCCGCCGCGAGGCCATACACGGTGTCCGTCGGATAGACCACGAGTCCCCCTTCTCGGAGAATGTTGCGGATGTGGCCCAATGCCGCCGCATCAAGCAGATATTTCGTGCCAAGCGGCTGCGCGACGATCGTGTCGGCCACGAATCCGAGGAACGACGGGTCGGCTAAAGGCTTTGGCGCTTCAGAGATACAGCAAATACGCCAGGGGTGTAGCCGTCGGGTCAGGTGGCGGCGCGTAACCGTCAAGCCGCAACCCAGACTTGCGAGCGAGCTTGGGGATGATGGCGCGGGTGAACGGCGCCGAATCCTTGGACGCCCTCAACTCGTCGAGCGGAACGAACGCCGCTTCGCTCACCTCCACGCCGTCGGGCCGTGGTTCGCCGCCCACGTAGTCCATCGAGAAAATCAGGAAGGTGTCGTTCGCGGCCTCCGTCACCCGGTTCCGGACGGCGAGGATCTTACGGGCGCGGCCCACGATGTTCGTCTCCTCCTTCACTTCGCGCTCGACGGTCTGCACAATTGACTCCCACGGTTCGACGTACCCGGTGGGAATCGTCCAGAGACCTTTCGAGGGACCGTACGTCTTGCGGACGACGAGGAGCGTGTCCTCGCGGACGAGAAACGCGCCCACGCCGACGGTGATGGGCAACGTCACGACATTCACGGCCATGGAATCCTCGAGTCCGTAAGGCGAGATGGCTTTATCCATCGCTCCCTTCCCGAGCCGCGGTGGACCGATGGGGAGGAAGGTCACGTTCACGCCGCGGCGATTCCTGCGGAAAATCTGGCAACTCGGGAACTTCGATGTGTCGCGGGACGGCCGCCGGCTCGCCTACGCCGCGAACAAGGGCAAGCAGTGGTCCGTCTACGTGATGGATCTCCGGACGAAACGGACGAAAATCCTGTTGCGCTCCGAGCAGTCCGTCGTTCAGCCGGAATTCTCGCCGGACGGTAAGTGGCTTGCGGTCCAATCGGACTTCGAGGGCGACGAGAATTACAACATCTATGTGACGCCCGCGAGCGGAGGCAAGGCCCGCAAAGTCACCGACACCCCATGGGACAGCGCGTCTCCCCGTTGGTCCCCCGACGGACGGCGAATCGCATTCCTGTCGAACCGCGATGGGGACCGCGACAACGTCTTCGTCGTGGACGCGTCGGGGGGCGAGGCGAAGCAGCTCACGAACGTCGACGACATCGTCACGGAGATCGCCTGGCGTCCGGACGGGAGGACGATCGCCTTCTCGGCCGGGGTCGGCCTCCTCGACTACGTCGGGCTCGTGGACCTCTCGGGTCGGATGGAAAAACTCGTGGCGTTCCCGAACTCGGAAAACTCGATCGGGGGCGACCCGGGTCGTCCGGAACCGTGGTCCCCGGACGGGCGTGAACTCGCGTTCGTCTCGAATCTCCACGACCACTTGGACATCGGCGTCATTGACCTGGGGACACGCCGCGTACGGTGGGCCGTTGAGAGCCGATGGGACAAGACGATGCCTCAGTGGTCTTCGAACGGAAAGAGGATCGCGTACCTCGAGAACCACGATGGGAACATCCAGCTGAAGACCGTTTCCCGCGACGGGAGCGGCGTCCAGAGCGTTTCCCCCGCACGGGGCTCTGCAAGCCATGCCGCCTGGAGTCCCGATGGTGCGGGTCTCCTCTACTACCACTCCACGTTCACGCAACCGCACCGTCTCCTACTTCGACGCGGCGGGCGGACGACCACTCTCGTCGACAGCCTGCAGGAGAAGTTGCCAACCTCCGAGCTTGTGGATGGCGAATTAATCCGGTACCGGAGTTCCGATGGTCGTCAAATTCCCGCGTGGCTCTTCGAGCCGCGGAAGGGGCGCAGCCGCAAGGCCGCGGTCGTCGATCCGCACGGGGGCCCCGAGTCGCAGACCGTGAACGAATGGCGGCCTCGGTTCCAGTTCATGGTCGCGGAGGGGTTCACGATCCTCGCCCCCAACTACCGCGGGGGGACGGGATACGGGCGGGCGTGGCGTCGGCTGAGCGATCGCGATCTGGGCGGCGGCGACATGCAAGACATCATCGCGGGAGGCCGGTGGCTCCGCGAGAACCGGGGCTTCCCACGGGAGCGTCTCGGGGTCGTCGGCGTCAGCTACGGCGGGTACGCGGTCGCCCATGTCCTGGAACAGGCGCCCGAGCTGTGGGCCGTCGGCGTGAGCGTCGTCGGATACTTCAACTGGCTCACCGCGACGACGAACGAGCGCGGCTACCTGCGCCGATACGACCGCCAGAAGATGGGCCACCCCGACACGGACGCGGACCTGTACCGCAAGTTCTCGCCTATCCACTACTTGGACCGGATCCGCGCCCCGGTCCTCTTCACGGGCGGCGCCCACGACCCGCGATGCCCCGTCACGGAGGCCCGTGGGATGGTCGACGAGATGAAGAAGATGGGGAAGGTCGTCGACTACCTCGAATTCGCGGACGAAGGCCACTCCCCCCGGAAGATGATGAACCAGATCACGTTTCTTCCCGCGCAGCGGGCCGAGCCCTCCCGAGATGTATATGTTGTGGTCGTCCCGCAGCCGCCGGACGAGGCGGTTCGGGTCCGTGTTCGCGGGGGGCGTGAAACACGCGACCGTGTTCGACAAGAGGTTTGCCGGTCCGAGCGGCGTGAAGCCGAGTCCCACGAGCCCGGCTCTCAGCTGTGCGGCGACCTTCGTGTGGCGGGCGATTCGCGCTTCGAGACCTTCCTCCTTCAGGAGGCTGAGGGCGCGATGGAATGCATAGAACAAGTTGGAGGAGATCGTCGTCGGGGTCGGATGCCACTCGCCCCACT
>VBMG01000120.1 GCA_005878485.1 Methanobacteriota archaeon
CGCAAGTCCCTCGCGACTTTGTCGAGGTACTCGTGGAACGCGCTCCGCTTTCGGCCCTCGACCGCCGTGAGGCCATCGAGGACCGTGCGCACGTCGAGCCCCATCCGCAACGCCGCTTTGAGGACCGCTTCCTCGTACACCGGCTTGAGCTGCCGCACGGTGACGGCCATTCGGTGCGCCTCGATCAGGGGGAGCGGATAGCCGACGGACAGGAGGCTCTTCGCGTACGGCGCGAGCTGCCCGAACACGAAATCCGGATCGTCGCGGAACGTGCCGACGTCCACCCGGAACCACTTCCGCGCCTGGGGATGGAGGCGCGCGTAATAGATGTCGCCGTACAACAAGCCGGCCCTCGCGGCCTCGGAGGCTTTCGGCGCGCGCGCGTACGCGAGGGCACCCCGCGGTAGGCGTCCCTGGGCGCGGAGCATCAGATCCTCGTCCGTGAGCACGTGGCCGAATGCATGGAGCTGGCTGTCCTTCGAGATCCCGACGAGGACGTGACCGCGTTTCTCGCACAGCGCGACGAGACGCTCCATGAACGTGAACTGCTTCGGGAACTCGGACAGGGTCCCGTCGATCGCGACGATCGCGCCCTCGGTCTCGTCCGCGAAGTTGATCGCGAGCTGCCCCTCGATGAGCCGGCGGTACTCGTTCACCATGTCCCGCGGCTGGTCTTGGAGCGCGCCTTTCGTGAACTCGAAGAGCGCCCGATGGAGGTCGTCCTGTTTCGCCACGAACTCCTCGAAGGTCGAGACGCCGACCATCCGCTGGACGAGCCGCCAATCCGTACGGCGGAAGCTCCGGCCGTCGAACGCGTACCGGAGCAGGCCCACGGAGATGAGGGCGAGCCACCAGCTCGAGAGGTTCAGGAGGAACGCGTACGATCCGTCCACCGCGATCATGTCCCGCGCCTCCGTGGCCGCGCTGAACTCGTGAAACTCGGGGATTTCCTCCGGAGGAAGGGGAACGTCGCGGTGGTGCTTCACGAGGAGTTCGAGCTCGCGGCGCATGTCGTCCACGTAGCTCATGCGAGGACTTCCGCGCGGGACTCCTGGTCCGGCGTCATTGTGACGCGAATCCGGCCGGGGAACTTCTCGGCGACTTCCGCGAGGTGCGTGATCAGGATGACCTTCTCGAAGAACTCGCCCATCCGCAGGAGTTTCTGGACGAACAGTTCCCGCGACACCTCCGTGTCCAGGGACCCGAGGTCGCCTTCGCCGATGAACAAGGTCTTCATGCGGCCGAACGTCCGGCCGATTTGCGGCATCGAGGCGAGCTCCCGTGCGATCGCGAACCGCAACGCCGCGTTGATTTGGGTCTTCTCGCCCCCGCTGAACTCCGCCACGTCGTGCCACTGACCATCGACGCCCTGCACGAGGATCCGCACTCCGTGGCCCCGTCCCTCCTCGTACGTCTCGAGGCGGATCCGGCTGAACCGGTTGTCGGTCAGCTCCGAGAGATTCTTCGATGCCTCAATCTCGAGTTCCGGCAGGAGTTGCTCGACCGCGAACATCACGACCCCCCGCTTGTGGAACACGCGATTCACGAGCATGTCGTAGATCTCGAGATCGACCCGGAGCGCGTCCCGGGCGCGTTCCGACTCCTTCAGTTTCTCCGCGTCCCGTGCGAGCCCCGCGATCTGCTCCTCCACGGCCTTGGCTTGCCCCTCCAGAAGGTGCCACGCTTTCCGTTCCTGGTCCAAGTCTCCCTGCAACGCTTCGAGGCGGGCTCTCGCCGCGATGAACGCCTGTTGGGCGGGCCGAAGATCCGCAACCTCTGCCTCCATGGAGGACCGCTCCGATTCGAGCGCCGCCCGCTGCACGCCGAGGTCGGCGAGCCGCGCGGCGACATCGCCCACCTGCCGCAGGAGCGTCGTGAGTTCATCGAGCCGACGGCGTTTTGTCGTCCTCTCCTGGACCGCGGCGCTCACGGTCTCCACGCGTTTCTCATCGTCACCCGTGAAACGCACCGCGTCGAGCTGTCGAAGCGCCTCGATCTTCGCGTCGTCGAGGGGCTGGATGAGTCGATGGCTCTCGTCCGCTTCCCGCCGGAGGTCGTCCTTCAGTTGCTCGAGCTGCCTCTTGTACTCCGTGAGGACGAACGAATCCTGGTCGATCGACGCGACCTTCTCGTGGACTCGGGCGAGCGCCTTCTCCGCGCGGGCCTGTTCTTCGCTCAGCTCGCGGACGAGGTCAGCGCGATCCGCGAGCCATGCGAGCTCGCGCGCGATCCGAGTGACCCTCTCCTCGAGGCGGCCTTCATCGCGGAGGGAACTGAACGCGGCCTCTCGGTCGACATCGGTCCGGAGGGAGGCGATCTTGCGATGGAGCTCGTCGATGCGGTTCTTGATTTCGTCCCGCCGCTTCTCGTGCTCCCGTTTTGCGAGGTCGAACTCCCGCTCCGTGGCGCGTGCCGCGGTCTCGCGTTGGTCGTGCAGGGCCTTCGACTCCTTGAGTCGGTCGAGTTCCTCCCGCAGTCGGTCCAGGTCCGCGACATCTTTCTCCAACGTGGAACGCTCGGGCTCCAGTTCCGCGGCGATCTGACCTTGCGCACGGACTTCCTCCGCTCGCACGTCCAAGGTCTTCAACCGAGCGACGCGGTCTTCGAGAGCGGCGGTGGCCTGTCCCCATCGCTCGTGTTTCGTCTCGAGGTCCTTCACGTCCCGCGCGACGGTCTCGTAGGCCGTTTGGAGCTCGGAAACCCTCGTCCGGCGGGCGGCACGTTCCGTCTCGAGGTTTGCCAGTTGCTCCCGGAGCACCGGGAGTCGCGCCAGGCCTTCCTGCCGCGCGGCGATTTCCGCGTCCTTCGCTTGGATATGCCCTTTCACGGTCGCGTAGTGCTCCTTCGCCCGCTCCAGGGCTTGCTCGAAAATCTCGAGCCGGAACAGTTTCTGGAAGACGGCGAGGCGTTGCGCCCCGCTCGCGGCGCCCAGCTCCTTCATCTCTTCTTGACGCACGAAGGTCGAATTCCGGAAGCCGTCGTAATCCAGTCCGACCACATCGCGGATCGTCCGCTCTTTGTCCGGGATCGTGCCCTGGATCGTCTCGCCGTCCCGCGTCACCTCGAGGTACGACTCTTTCTTCGTCGTGAACCCGCGCGTGACGTCCCACCGTTCGTCGCCCTGTCGAAAGGCGATCCGGACGTAGCCGCCCGGCCGGCAGATGTCCGCGAGCTTCACGCTCAGGATGTCCGTCCGAGTCGTCTTCGCGTACAGGGCGAACGTGATCGCGTCGAGGATCGAGGACTTGCCCGCGCCCGTGCGGCCCGTGATGACCGTGAATTTCTCCGGGAATCGCAACGGTGGGTCCGTCTTCTCGAGATACCGCATGAACCGGCGCATCTCGATTTCCTCGAGCACGAATCCCTCTCCCCCCGGCGCATGTTCGACGCCCATTTCGGAAACGGGTGCGACGGCGTCGGCGGACTTCACGTCAGCGCCTCCTTCAGGACGCGCCGCGCCTCGACCTTGATCGCCTCGCGCCTCGGGTGGTCTGCGAGGACTTTGTCGATGTAGTCCGCCAAGAGGCGTACCGGGTCCAAGGTGAAGTCGTCGGCGACAATGCGCGGTCGGCTCGTCGAGAGGAACTTGACCTCGTAATGGAACGCCTCTCGGAGGCGGTCTGCGAGCCGCTTCTCATCGAGGCGGTTTCGAAGTTCGTCGGGGAGCGCAATCTCGATTCGCACGAGATGGCCTGCCACCTCTTTGGGAAGAGCGGCGAGGACTTTCTCGGTCGCGTCGTCCGCCATGCCCAAGCTGACGTCGACTTTGTCCATGGGCCTTGACGGCAGTTCCTCGAACGACCATCCGCCGTCGGGTCGAATCGCGAGGAAGCCCTTGGGGTCGAGGCGTTCGCCCCAATCGATCCGCTCCGGCGCGCCCGTGTACACGATGCGGCGCCCGAGGACCTGGTGCATATGGATGTGGCCGAAGACGACGAGGTCCACCGCATCCGGGATCATGTCCGGCGTGAAAGTGAAGTCATTCGGGACGATTTCGGGCGGGGCCGTGGTCGCATACCGCACCCCTTGAAACTCGAAGTGGCCGAACAGGATTCGGAGGTCCGCGTCCTTCAGCTCATCCGCGCGGTGCTGGATCCACTCTTTCCAAGTCTGCCGGGCGACCTCGTACGCGGTCTCGCGGGGGACCTCTTTCCCCAAGCTCTCCCGGACTTGCTCCATGACCTGTTCCGGGTGGAGGTAGGGGACGAGGATGAACCCGATTTTGTGACCATCGATCTCCCGAACCTCGCGCTTCGGTTCCCGGAAGACCCGGACGTGAGGGTAGCCGCGGTAGTCATCGAGGGACGTCGAGCGGGCGGCCCTCCGCGGCTGGTCGTGGTTCCCCGCGAGGATCCAGACCTCGATTCCCGCGGCGCCGAGCGGCTCGATCACGTCTTTGCGGACCATCTCTCGGAACACGGGCGCCACGTGGGTCCGGTCGAACAGGTCCCCGAGGATGCAGAATAGCGAGGCACCCTGGTCGATCGCCCACCGAGCCGCCCTCGCGAAATTGCCGTGGAGGTCCAAGGCCCGCTCCGAAATTCCGGTCTCTGGATCGAGCCGGAAATCGAAGCTGAGACCTTCGTGGACATCGCCCACGCAGACGATTTCGTGCATCCTGGCGTGCGCAAGGGCACCATTCTACTTATAATGTCTACGAGACCGTCTGCGAAAGTATCGAACGACGCGCGGAGTGCCTACGGAAGTCGCGGGCCCCGCTTCGCGGGGAACGGCGCCTCCGGCTTGATCGGTCGGTTCTCCCGAAACCTTGCGAAGCGCAACGGGACCAGGATTTCGGGCTTCCGCCCGGTCGCGACATATTCCGCCATGAGCCGGCCGACTTCCGGTGAGAGCTTGAAGCCGTGGCCGCTGAAGCCGGCGGCTAGGTACAGCCCCTCCGGGCCGACTCGGTCGAGAATCGGATACGAGTCCGGGGTCACATCGTACACGCCGGCCCACCCGCCGCGGGGTTGCGCTCGGGCCATGACTGGGAAGCGCCGCATGAGCCGCGTACGAAGGTCGCGGACCGTTGACGATGGGACGGTGTCGTCCGAAAGCAGGTGGCGGCGGATTGTCTTCCGAGGATCCGTATCCATGTAGCCGACCAGCACGTCTTTCTCGCCCTCCGGTCGAACGTACGTGTTGCCGTAAAAGTCGAAATGGATTTTGGGAGGCGACCCAAAGCCGACGGGACGCCGTAAGATGACGATGTCGCCTCGGACGAATCGTACGCGGAGCGGCACTCGTAAGGCACGCGCGAGTTCGGGCGTCCAGTTGCCCGCCGCAAGCACCACACGGTCTGTCGTAATCGTCGACCGGCCGCGTATCCGAACGCTCGCGATCCGGCCGGAGCGAATGACGACGGACGACACGTCGCGGTTTTCCAAGAGGACCGCGCCGCTACCCGCAGCCGATTGGGCGAACCCGACCGAGGTCGCGATGGGGTCCGCGTATCCCGCCTCGGGATCGTGCACGACCGCGGCGTAATCGGAGACTTCGAGCTGCGGCTCAATCCCTTTCGCCTCCGACGGCGTGAGCTGCTCGGCCTTCACGCCTTCGGAACGGAGGAGGGAAAGGAGCGCCTCGAAAGCCGCAAGATCGCGATGGCGGGTCCCGGAGAGGAAGCCCGTGGTCCGGAAATCGCACGAGTAACCCGTCTCCTTCTCGAACCGCCGGAAGAACCCCAGGCTTTCCCGTGCGAGCCGGATGCCGATCCGCGCCTCGTAGTGCTGGCGCACGAGGGCGCCGCTGTGCCCCGTTGCGCCCGAGGCCACATGCCCTCTCTCGACCAGGACGACATCGACCCCCCGGCGGACGAGGTGGAAGGCGATGCTCGTTCCCATGCAGCCGCCGCCGACCACGACGACGTCGGCGCGCCGCGGGACCCGAGAGGTCGCCATCGGCCCCGGCATCCCTTGTCCCCTTATCGCGCTTTCCTCGGTCCATTTCTATCCAGAATCATGAATAGATATCGTCCCACGGTGACAATCCTTTATCTCCGCGCTCTCCTGATGCACGGGCCGTGCCGGACGCCTGGCAGCTAGGAGTCGGGGACGAGCGCGCCCGGGTCGCGATTGTGGGTTGCGGAGGTGCCGGCTGCAACATCCTTCGTCACGTCACGTCGCCGGCGCACGCGATCCGAATCGCGGTGAACGATGCCGTGCATCCCTCGATGGCCGACATCCCGTCTCGGGTTCTCGTCCCCGCCGCGTCCTTGCAAGCCTATGCTTCGATGGACGAGAAGGCCGTCCAGACGATGGAGACGGACGAGGAGAAAAAAATCTCCGCGGTGCTCCTCGACCGGGACGTGATCCTGATCCTCGGAGGTCTCGGCGGCGAGCTCGGCGGATGGGGAATGAGCCTCGTCGGCCGCGTCGCGCGGATCCTTGGCGATGCGACGCTCGCACTCGCGACGGTCCCCTTCACGATGGAGGGGCCGATTCGGCGGCAACTCGCGGAGGCCCAGCTTCAGCTCCTCCAGAAGCGCGTGGACGGCGTCGTGACGTTCAGCAACGATCGCCTCCTCCAAGTCGCCCGGGACCTTCCCCTCACGAAGGCGTTCGCGGCGCTGGGGGCGATCATGGCCCGGCCCGCGTCCGGCCTGTCCGACGTCCTCGGCCGCGCGGATGTCGCCCCGTTGCGCCGGATGCTCGGTCGCGTGCGAGAATGGCGGTTCGGGATGGGCGCTGGACGGGAGAAGCACCGCTGTTTCGTTGCCGTGGAGGAGGCGTACACATCGCCCTGGTTCACGTCGCTACCGGAGGAAGTGAGGTACGCGGTCGTCCTGATGTCGTCGCCGGATTCCGGCGCCGACGCGGCGGAAATTCTCCGGCAAATCCGCTTGCGTTCCCCGCAGGCCGAGCTTGCGTGGGCGATCCTGTCGCATCCTCCCGACGACGATCGCGCAGTCGTCCAAGTCCTCGGCGGCGTCTGAGCCCATCGGAACGGTTTTCGCGGCGGAATTTTCTCGGCCGTCATCGCTAAATAGAGGAAGCCCGGTCGGCCGCCGGTGCAAAAAAATGACTCGCATCCTTGAGGAAACGATCGACTCGCTACGCCCGGCAGATGCGGTCCGCGTCCTCGACGCGGTCGACGGAACGCTCGATGCGCTCCGACAGGACGCCCTCGAGACCGGGGACACCCCCGAGGTCCGACAGATCCTCCGGCGGATTGACGCGTACAAGGGCCACCTTCAGCGCCAGCGATCCGTCCTTGACGGGACGGTGACGATCGAGCCGAGCCCCGACGGCGCGGTCGCTGATCCGTAAACCGTCAACTGTGGCCGTCGCTCAGTGCGTATGCGCGTGGGCGTGCTGGCCTTCCTGGTGGTCCGGAGCTTCCTCTCCCTTCGGGTTGAAGCTCTGGCCGCATCCGCAGGTGGACCAGTTGTTCGGGTTGCTCACGAGGAAGCCGCTCCCCGCGACGCTCTCGGCGTAGTCGACGCTCGAGCCGTCCAAGTATTCCTTGCTGTTGCCGTCGACCAAGACCTTCAGGCCGTGAACTTGGACGACGTCGTCGTCCTCATGGACGTTCCGGTCGAGCGCGAGCCCGTAGCGGAAGCCGGAGCAGCCGCCGCCGGCCACGTACATCCGGAGATATGTGTCGTCGAGGGAGCCTAGCGGCTTGCCGGTCTCCGGGTCGGACCGCTGGATGAGTTCCTTGACTTTGTTCGCTGCGGTTTCGGTTAGGGTGACTTGAATCATTGCGCTACCCCGCATCCTCCGAACACGATTTCCCCGTTATTTAACCCTTTGGTGGCCAGAGTCTGTAACCGCAGCGTGGGTGAGGGGTAGTTTCACCGACCTCCCTCCGATACATTCATCGCGAAAGCCAGTCCATAGGCTAGATCGCCAAGACCTCCGGTGGAAGACCACCGTCGAGTGGCCCGTCCGGCATGACGCGCCCTGCGCAGAACATGGACGGGCCCGGGGTGCGACGAACGCCGTCGCATCTCGGAGGTGCGAAGGCCCATCGAGGGCTCAACCCGGCCTCGAACGAGGCCAAGGGGTGTACGGTTCCACCCCGGTGCCCTCCGCGATGATGTCGTGATTCCCCGCTACGACCTGCGGACGTTGTCCTCGGGCGCACGGGAGGAGCGGATGCGGAGCGGAGCAATGTCGGAGGACCAACCCGGACGTTGCAGAACCGGTGGCTCGTGTCGCAAATCCGAGTATCGGGCTGGCCTCACTCCAGGGACTTCCCCATGTACCGGCGCTCCACGTGGAAGCCGAGGCTCTCGTAGACGTGGCGCGCGCGGGCGTTCATTTCGGAAACCTCGAGCTTGATCTTCCGATGGCCCCGCCGGCGGGCCCAATCGACCGCCCATTCGACGAGGAACTTCCCGACCCCTTTGCCTCGGTGCGCGGGGACGACCCAGATGTCGTAGATGAACCCGTGCGTCTCCGGCGTAAGAAATCCGCTCTCTCCGACGATCACGTAGCCGAGCAACTCGCGGTCCGGGTTCTCGGCGATCCACTTCTCGGTCCGGTCTCCCTCAATATACGGTTCGATCTTCTTGCGAAAGTGGGATTCCCACTTGCGCCGGTCGAGTCGCGTCCGTTCGTCCTCGGGCACGTCATCCCAAACCGTCTGGAGCGTCGCTTGCCAGATTACCGCGTAGTCTTTGCGATGCGCCGGTCGCATCCGGACGTCCAACGAGGAACCCGTCGAGCGGCACGGCGCCCCGTCGCGATGAACATGTCGGCCTCGCGTTGCCGTTGAGCTTCCGCCGCTGTTTGCGAGCGGCCACCACTCACTGCCCAGCTTTTATATGACCCTCCTCCCTTGATGCGCGTGTGCTCCCCTCGCGCTGCGTTCGATGCGGCGCCGCGAGTCGCGATTTTCTCTGCGCGTCGTGCGTCGATTTCCTCGTCGCGGATCGCCCCCTCTGGCTGGATCCGGCGCTTCTGCCCGGGCCTTCGCTCCTGGATCTCACCGGGACCCGGGAGGTGGCGGTCCTCGGCACGGACCTGTCGCACATTGAGTGGCGAACGTCGACGGGCGAGCCATCGGCGCAGGACGCAATTCGCCTCGTTCGGCTTCTCCATCTTGATGCAGATGCCCGCTCGCCGATGAGCGTTGGCGATGCCGAAGTCCTCCACACGTTCCTGCGGGACGCCCGGCGGTCCTCGCCCAGCGACCCCGAAGTCCGGGCGGCCCTCGCATCGTTGTGCCGCTACCTGGGGACCCGCGAGTGGGCGCCTCCGCACCTGGCCTCCGAATACCGATTGCGGGCTAGCGTCCTCGAGCCTCCCGTCGCCGCGAAACCGCGAGTGGACACGGAAATCGAAGAGAGCCAGGAGCCGTTCCCGTCCTTCGAGGACCTTGGCCTTCAGGTTCCGGCCGTCGCTGCGCCACCGATTCCCGAGGTCCCCGCGGAACGCGGTGCGGCGGTCGAAGCTCCATCGCCACCGTCGACCGATGAGGTCGAACCGGAGGAGAAGAGAGTGACGCTTCCTGCCCCTCAGCCTTTTCCCCCCGACCCGGTCCCGCGGCCCGAACCCCCGCTTCCGTTGCCCGAGCCGAGTCCGATTCCCGAACCACAACCGGAGCCCGAACCGGAGCCCGAGGAGCCGGCGGCGGAGGCCGCCATGCGGGCCGAGCTCGAGGAGATGCGCCGCACCTTGGATCGCGCACAGGCGGAGACCGAGGCGTTCGTCCGCTTGCGGACAGAGGAGCTCACCGCGAAGGAACAAAGCCTCGCCGGCCGCGCGGCGGCCATCGCCTCGAAGGAGGAAATCGTCGAAGCCCGCGACCGGGCCGCCGCGGATCGACTGGCGGGGCTCGAGAAAGACACGGCTCGCCGCGAGGTCCTGCGGTTCCTCACAACGGTCCCGGGGGTCTCGTTGGACCAGGCCGACGTGATCGCGACCGCGTTTCCGGACATGGCCTCGTTGGGGGCCGCGGATGCGAAGGCGCTCACCCAATGCAAGGGCGTGACGGGGGCACTCGCCCGAGCGATTCGGCTGGAGATCGCCCCCGGCCAGGTCGAACAGGAGCAGCGCGCGACGCGGCTGCGCGAGGAAGCGCAGGGCTTCATCGAAGAAGGCGAGTATCGGGCGGCCCTCGATTGCTACGACCGGTTGCTCCGTGAGCGCCCCGAGGACGTGGCGGTGTGGTTCGACCGAGCCGAGCTTCTCGTCCTCTTGGACCGGCCCGAGGAGGCGCTCCAATGCTACACGCGAATCGTGGACGTCGACCGCGGGAATCGTCAGGCCTGGTACGAGCGCGCGAACTTGCTGTTCGGTCTGGGGCGGGTCGCGGACGCGGTCCCGGCGCTACGGGAGGCGCTCCGCCTCGAGCCCTCGAAATCGGGGGACGTCGTGCAGAAGGCGGAGCAGCTCCGGCGGGACCGACATCCGAATGAGGCGGTGTCCCTCTTCCAAGCGGTCCTCGAAGTCGCGCCGGACGACCCACGGGCGACCCTCGGCCTCGGGGACGCCTTCTTGGATCTCGGCGACTCCGAGGCCGCGGAGGTCCTGTTCACCCGTGCCCTGGGGAAGAACCCCCAGAACGCTCCGATCCTGCATCGGAAAGGAGCGCTGCTCGACCAGAAAGGTCGATGGGGCGCGGCGATCCAGTACTACAACCGCGCGATCGCGCTCCAATGGAATTTCCCGGACCCGTGGCTCGCAAAGGGCCGGATTTTGTTGACTCACGATCATCCGAAGGAGGCGCTCGAGTGTTTCGAGAAGGTGGCCGCGTTCGACCCGAAGCGGATCGCCGCGTGGGCCGGTCAAGCGCGCGCCCAGGCCGCATTGGGGAATGCCCGGGAAGCGAAGGCCGCACTGGCGAAGGCGACCGAACTGGGTCCGGACGATCCCACGGTGCGGGAGGCGCGTGATTCTCTCGCCGTACCTGGATCGGAAACGCAACCGGGGCCGCCGTCGCACGAGGACATCCCCGATCTTTCGTCGCTCGCGAAAGCGTTCGAGGCGATCGAAGACGAATCCGAGCCGACCCCGAC
>VBMG01000172.1 GCA_005878485.1 Methanobacteriota archaeon
TCGGTCCCGCCGGGCATGCCGCCGGGGATGCCGACCATGCCCCCACCCGGCGGCGCGTCCCCGCCGATGTGAGGCGACCGAGCCACGGCATGCGGTGGGTCCCGCCCACCGCTTTCATTTCTTTTTCGAGATCACGTGCGTGACAAAGAACTTCTGGCCGTCGTGGTTCAACGCGAGCGCGTTGTGGTCGTGGTTCATCCATCGCATCTTGATGCAGCGCAGGCGGAGCTGGACATCCGTCTCCCCGACCTCGACCTGTCGCAGGTTCAGGATCCCGTCCGCGAGGAAATCTTCCCCCCATTGCGCGAGGCGCGTCGACCCGAACGGCTGTTCCGCGATCAGGAACGTCGTCAGGCCGAGCTCCTTGATTGACGAAAGGAAATGGAACATCTCGCGACGGGGCGCCTTGATCTCCGAGAGGGCGTACAGCGCCTCGAGGCTGTCAAGGGCGAGCACGTTGTAGCCGCTCGCGCTGACGGCCTCCTTGATGATCTCGAAGAGGATCATGAACCAGTCCTTCGCCGCCTCCGCACGGTGCAAGCCGCGGCGGAGCTGCCCCATATCCAAGATGTAGACGCTCGACTCGTGGAGGTTCTTCATCCCCATCCGCGCGGCGCCGGCCTTCAGGCTGTCCATGTCCTGCTCGAGGCTCACGTACAGCGACTTGACGCCGTTCGCGCGGGCGTTCTCGTGCATCACCCAGAGGATGAGGGAGGTCTTCATCGTCCCCGGCGTGCCGGCGACGAGGACCGTGCTCCCTTTCGGGATGCCGCCGCCGAGGGCCCGGTCGAGCCCATCGACGTACGTCTGGAGAAGGGGGACCTCGACGTCCATTTCACCCGGACGACGAAGTCCTCGTTATAAAGTGATGGCGTCCTCGTTATCGATGGAGATATTCACCGGTGACACGAAGTCGGCCGCCACGCTCAATCCGGCGGGAACGCTTTTGTAGCCGCGACCCCTTGCGCCCCGCGAAGGGATGGCCAAGCGGGACGAGGCGGCCCTCAAGCTGCTCCGCTGGGAGCTCCAGGGCTACGGCAAGATCGTCATGGAGGCGATGTTGCGCCACCCCGACAAGAACTTGGCCGAGGCCGTCGACCTGATCGAGCAGGAGGTCCCGGATCTGTCGCCGAGTGACCCGCCGTCCGAGATGCCCGCGCCCGTCGCGGCCCGGCCGCGTGCCTCGTCCGAACTCGACGCGCTGGGCCAGGAGTTCCAGACCTTCCGGCACCTCCTCCACCCGAAGGAGGCGAAAGAGGTAGAGGCGACCCTCCGGGAGCTCGCCCGCTCCCAGGACCGGGAGGCGATGGTCGCCCTCCGCCGACGGCTCCGGGCGCTCTCCCTCCAGGCCGCGTTCTGGTCCGAGCTGGCGGCGGGCCACAAGGAGTCGAACGCCCTCGCCCTCGTCATCCTGAAGAAAGGCCGCGAGGTCCTCGCGAAGGCCGGCGAGACGGCGTACCTGGACCAGCCGGAGGTCGCCGAGATGATCCGCCGCGAATCCGGACGCCGGGCGAAAGGCACGTACGTGATGCACCTGCCCGTCGGCCGGCTCGTTGTGATGACAGGCGAGGAGGCGTCGATCGCCGCCCTGTTCCGGCGCGCGCCGGGGAAGGACGTCGTGCAAGTCCTCGTGAAGACGGTCGAGGCGATCGAGGAGAACCGGGCCGCGGCGACGAAGACGTTTGGCAACGACAAGCTCGCCGGCAAGTACGCGGAGGCGCTCCTCAAGCTCCTCCAGAAGACGTCACTTTGAGGACGTCCGCGCGATCCGGAACCGGCCGTCGTCGCGGGTCAGCGCGTAGTACCCGCGCTCGTGCCGCGCACGTCGCATCTTCACGCACCGCAGGTGCAGCTCGACGTCGGCCTCGCGTTTCTCGAAGTGACGGAGGAACAAGATCCCGTCCGCCAGGAACTCCTCGTCGAACGTGGACAGCTTGCCGTCGTCCCCCGAGGGCAGTTCGGAGATTAGGAAGCACGTAGCGTCGAGCGACCTCAGGAAGGCGAAGAAGTGGAACAGCTCCCGGCGCGGGTTGCTGAGGTGGCTCAGGCTGTACAACGCGGCGAGGCTGTCGAGCGCGACGAGGTCGAACTTGTTCATCCGCACCCGCTGGTCGATGTACTTCTGCAAGACGTCGAGCCAGTTCTTCGACAGCTCCTCGTCCTTGTGCTCGAGCCGGATTCGCCCGACGTCGAGGATGTACAGCTCCATGTCGTCGAGCCCGGCCATGCCGAGGTCCGTCATCGCGGCGCGGAGGTCCTCCTGGCTCTCCTCGAGCGTGATGTAGAGGGCCTTCGAACCGGCCTTCACGTTCTCGTAGAGGATCGAGAATGTCAGGGCCGTCTTCATCGTCCCCGGGGTGCCGGCGACGAGGACGAGGGAGCCCCGCGGGATGCCGCCGCCCAAGGCCTCGTCGAAGCCTTCGACGTACGTCTTGAGGCGATCCATGGAGACCGGCAACGAGCCGGGTCGCGCTATAAAGGGGTGGTGGGGAGATTATCATCCTTGAAAGCGGCGGCCCCGGGAGCGGATTCACGCACCGCATCGGAAGGTTCTTGGGCCGTACGAATCCTACCTCTAAACAGAGGTAGGAGCAGGGGATTCTCATGCGGGTCGGCTGCGGTCTCCGCGTGCATCGGATCGACGGGAACGGATACCTGTACTTCTGGCACTACGAACGGGAAGGCGGTCGGAGCCGGCGCCGAGAAGACTACGTCGGTCCCGCCCGGGATTCGGCATCGCGACGGGAGGCCGCGAGGAAGCAGCTGGCGTACTACCGCCGAATCCTGACGGACATCGCGTCGAAGATTGCGCGACTCGAACGTTCGATCTAGGCCATGTAGGGGTTTCCTTCTGCCGATCCTTTCTACCTCTAAACAGAGGTAGGTCCGCTTTATTGTGTTCAACCCGCGTGATGGGGTAGCTATATCCGGGGAACGAACGTACGCGGCCGCGATGGACCTTGCGGCGATCCCTCAGGCCCTCTGGTTCTTCCTCCCCGCCTACGTCGCGAACCCGATGGCGGTCGTCTTTGGCGGCGGCACGCCAATCGACTTCGGCCGGACGCTCCGCGATGGCGAGAGGCTCTTCGGCGACGGGAAGACCTGGCGCGGGCTCGTCGGCGGCACGCTGATGGGCGCCCTCCTCGGGCTGCTTCTTACCCTTCCGTTCCTGGCCTTCGGGCCGACGTCGTCGTGGTCATTCGGCGACGCCGGAACGGCGTTCGCGGCGTCCGCGGTCCTCGCCTTCGGCGCGCTCCTCGGGGACCTGGGGGGCGCCTTCCTCAAGCGACGGATGCACAAGCCGCGGGGCGCGAAAGCCCCCGGCCTTGACCAGTACGATTTCGTCGTCGGCGGGCTCTTGCTGAGCCTCGCGGTCCCGGCGTGGTCCGTCCCGCGGTTCTTCTCCGAGGACGCGCTGCTCCGGCTCGTCGCCATCATCGTTATTACGCCCGCCCTGCATCGGGCCGTGAACCTCCTCGGATACCGGATCGGCAAGAAGCATGAGCCGTGGTGAGATCGACCGGGCCGCCTTCGTGGCCGCGCTCCAAGCGTGCGGCGCCCTCCGGTTCGGGACGTTCACGTTGACGTCGGGCAAGACGTCCTCGTATTACGTCGATATCAAGCGGGCAGTCACGCGACCCGAGCTCCTCCGTATGATCGGGGCCGCCATGGCGCCGTACGCACGCCGTGCCGACCGGATCGCGGGGGTCGAGCTCGGCGCCGTGCCGATCGCCGCCGCGGTGAGCCTCGCAAGCCGGAAGCCGTTCCTCATGGTGCGGAAAGCCGCGAAGGAGCACGGGACGAAGGAAGACTTCGAGGGGGAGCTGAACCGCGGGGACCGCGTGCTGTTCGTCGAAGACGTCGTCACGACCGGCGGCACCCTTCGAATCGCCATCGACCGGTTGCGGGCGCACGGCGCGCGGATCGAGGACGTCGTGGCCGTCGTCGACCGGGAGGAAGGCGGCGAGAAGGTACTCTCCGAAATCGGCGTCCGCCTCCATGCGCTGCTCCGCGCGACGGACCTGCTCGCGTCGAAGTGAGCCGGCGAATGTCGGAAGACACTTTCGCCCACCTCTCCCGGCAAACGATTGATAGGACCGCCTTCGCCTGCCCGACGGAACGATGGACCCGATCGCCGTCACCTGCGAGAATCGGCCGGGCACGCCGCAAGCGCTGACGGTGACCCAGCTGGCCCGCGTGATCCGGGACACGGTCCGGGCGAACCCGATCCTCTCCCGGATCCTGGTGCGGGGCGAGGTGAGCAACCTCCAACGCGCGCCGGCCGGCCATGTGTTCTTCACCCTGAAGGACGCGACGGCCCAGATCTCGTGCACCCTGTTCCGCGAGGACGCCGAGATGCTCGGCTTTGACCTCGAAGACGGCATGGATGTCGTCGTCTCGGGCGACGTCGACGTGTTCCCGCGGCGAGGGTCCGTCCAGCTCCTCATCAAAGCCGCGACCCCCGCGGGGGTGGGAGCGTTCTGGGCCGCGTACCAGAAGACGCGCAAGAAGCTCGCGGCGGAAGGGTTGTTCGACGCGGCGCGGAAGCGGCCGCTCCCCGCGTTCCCTCAACGGATCGGAGTCGTCACGTCGGAAATCGGCGCCGTCGTCCACGACATCGTCACGATCTTGCGACGTCGGTACCCGATCGCGCACCTCGTCATCGCGCCCGCGCTGGTCCAAGGACCCGAGGCACCCGCCAGCCTGCGTCGCGCCCTCGCGGTCGTCGCGGACCGGGTCGACGTCGTCATCGTCGCGCGCGGTGGCGGATCGCTCGAGGACCTGTGGTGCTTCAACGACGAAGGCCTGGCACGGGCCGTCGCGGCCTCCCGCGTTCCGGTCGTGAGCGCGATCGGCCATGAGACGGACGTGACGATCGTCGACTTCGTCGCGGATGTCCGCGCGGCCACGCCGAGCGCAGCCGCGGAGCTCGTCTCCCCGGACGCCACCGAGCTCATGGCGCGGGTCAACGGCGCGGGTCGCTCCTTGGTCGGGGAGATCCGCGAGGCGCTCCAAGTCGGTCGCAATCGCGTGATTGCCTTGAGGGAGCGATTGTCCCCACGGGGCCTGCAGCGGGGGGTTGAGGCGAACCGCGCGCTCTTGGACCGGTCCTTCGCCGCACTCGTCGCCGTCGGGCCTCGCGAGGTCACGCGCCAGCGGAACCGGCTCGAGGGCTTGGGCCGGCGCCTCGATGTCCTGAGTCCCCTCGCGACGTTGCAGCGCGGCTATGCGATTGCGGAAGGGGAGGACGGCCACGTCGTCGCGCACGCCGCGGAGGTCGAGACCGGCGATGCCCTTGCCGTCCGCTTCCAAGACGGCCGGATCCGGGTTCACGTCAACCAGGAACAGGAGGAACGATGACCGAAGAGCCGAACTTCGAGGATTCCCTCGCGGCCCTCGAAGCGACCGTGGACGCGTTGTCCCGCGGCGAC
>VBMG01000176.1 GCA_005878485.1 Methanobacteriota archaeon
GGCATCGCGCGTGTTGAGGTCGTCGTCCATCGCCGCCCGGAATCCGTCCCGGGTCCGGACGACGAGCGCGTCGACCGTTCCGCCCGACCCAGGGCCGGACGCAGTCTTCGCGGCGTCGATCGCTGCGCGCATCGCGTCGTACTCCTTCTGCGCCCGCGCGAAGCAGGCCTGGTCGTACTCGACGTCTTCGCGGTATGGGGCCTTGAGGAGGCAGAGTCGGATGACTTCCCCCGGGAAATCGCGCAGGACCTCACGAATCGTGACGAAGTTCCCGAGGCTCTTCGACATCTTCTCGCGCGCGAGCGTGACGAACCCGTTGTGCATCCACGTCCGGGCCCACTCCGTGCCCCACGCGCCTTCGCAGATCATCGCCTCGCTCTCGTGATGCGGAAACTTCAGGTCGACGCCACCGCCGTGGATGTCGAGAGGCGCGCCGAGGTACTTGTTCGCCATCGCGTTGCATTCGACGTGCCACCCCGGGCGGCCGTTGCCCCACGGGCTCGGCCACGACGGCTCGTCGCCCTTCGACTTCTTCCACAGGGCGAAGTCGAGCGGGTCTTCCTTCGGGCTCTCCGTAGCGGGCGACTCGACGACAATGTCCGCGAACTTCTGGTGCGTCAGAATGCCGAACGAATGCTTCGCCTTCTTCGTGCGGAAGTACACCTCCCCGTCGACGGAATATGCGTAGCCTCGGTCAATCAGCCGTCGCACGAGGGCCGTGATCTCCGGGATGTGCCCGCTCACCTTCGGCATGTGGTCCGCCGGCCGCACGTTCAACGCGCGCATGTCTTCCAAGAACGCATCGATGTACAACTGCGCATAGACGAGGGGATCCTTCCCCACCTCCCTCGCGCGGCGAATGATGACTTCCTCGATGTCCGTGAAGTTCACGACGTACGTCACACGATGCCCGAGGTACTCGAGGTACCGTCGGGCGACATCGAAGTCGATGTAGGATCGCGCATGCCCGAGATGGCTGTAGTCGTACGTCGTCGGACCGCAGACGTACATCTTGACGAAGCCTGGCGTGAGGGGGGCGAACGCCTCCTTCTTCCTTGTGCGGGTGTTGTACAACCGGACGCCCATCGTCGCCGTCGCGTCGCACGTGCTGGGCGTTCTTAAAGAATTGGCCCGTCGACCGAAGGGCCCATGGATTGGTTCCCCTCATTCGTTTTGCGGATCAATCCGCTGCTGGCGTGCACGACGAAACCTATTTGCGGGCCCCCGATGTGCGGTAGCCCCACCGGGCCGATAGATCAGCGGAAGATCGCCGCCTTCGCAAGGCGGAAGCCGTGGGTTCAAATCCCACTCGGTCCACTCTTCGATTGCCTCCGCGGAAAAACCCATTCCACCTTACGCGACTCGCGTGCCGCACTTTGCGCAGAAAAGGTCCTCCGGCTCCATCGCGGTTCCGCAAGCCGCGCACGAATGCTCGAGCCGCAGACCGCATTTCCCGCAGAAACGGTCTCCGGGTCGCAACGCCACACCGCAGGAAGGGCAGGCGGCTTCGTGGCCCGCACCCGCCTCCGGTTTCGCGGCGCAGTCTTCACAGAGGACAACCGCCGTGCCTCGCCGCCGGCCGGCCTTCCACCGGGCAGTCTTCTTCCCGCATTCCGCGCAGGTTCGGTCTCGCGGCTCGCCCGCCTCGACGATGAAGAGATCGGGCCGTGCCGAACTCGGCGGCGAGGGCTCGCTCGGCGGAGGAACTCCCACGGCGACGCGCATCGGGGCGCGGTCCCCTAAAAACCTTGTCTACACGTTCTCTTTCGAGATGACGACGCTCTTGACCCGCGGCGCCTGATCGGCCGCGTCCTGCTCGAGGTACGTGAGGTATCCGGACCCCACGTTGAAGTGGACGACGGAGGGCTTCCTCTCCAGGTCGACGATCGACTTGCCGAACTTCCGCTTCGTCGAAATCCTCTCCCGCGATATCGACTTCCCGGGGACGATTTAAAGGGTCTCGTTCAATAGTCACTCTCGATAAGCGAAACGCATGTCGGCACTGAAATCTGCCGCGCGCGGCGTTCCCGCGGCGTTTCCGGCAAAGATATAAGGCCGACGGGGGACCCATTATCCCATAGAGGAACGTGGAGGAAACATGATCACAGTCCAGAAGCTCGCACGGGCCATCGAACGGCGTTTGCACGGGACGGAAGCGGAGGCGCTCGCCGAAGCCCGCACGATCCTGAGCTACTTCGGCTTCCGCAGTGTCATCATCGACAACGCAATCGAGTCGAACGACCGCAAGGTCTTCTACGCCCTCCACGACGCCGGCCTGCTGCAGAGTTTCTGGGAGACCGTCCCGCTCCTTGACGGCCGAAATTGGCGAATCTTCTACTGGTCCCTGAACGAGGCGGACCTCGACCGCATCTTGGCCGACGACCACGCCGCCCCGGAGGAACCGCTGTACAAGTCCCTCCCGGACGAGGCGTGGGGCCACCCGGCCCCGACGGCGTGAGCTAGTCCGGCCAGGCTTGCGCCCCGACGAGGGGCACGAACGCGCACGATGTGCCGTCCCGCGTGTGAAGGGTGCCGTCGGGTCGCCGGGTCGCGACGACGAGGACCTGCCCGTGCCTCGACGATCCGACCGGCGCGACGATCCGTCCTCGCGCCGTGAGCTGGGGCGGCCACGCGTCCGGAATCCGCGGCGCCCCCGCGGTCGCCATGATGCAGTCGTAGGGGGCGCCTTCCGGATACCCGAGGCTGCCGTCGCCGACGACGACCCTCACCTCGCCGTAACCGGCGCCCGCGAGATTCGACCGGCCCCAGGACGCGAGTTCCGGATTCCGCTCGATCGTGATGACGTTGCGCGCCCCGACGAGGTGGGCGAGGAGGGCCGCGTGGTAGCCGGACCCGGTGCCGATCTCCAACACCCGCTCCCCCGGCTCGAGCGACGCCTCGTCCAGCATGATCCCGATCATCGACGGGGCGGAAATCGTCTGGCCGGCACCGATCGGCAGCGGGACGT
>VBMG01000177.1 GCA_005878485.1 Methanobacteriota archaeon
TGGGACGGAAGCCGAGTCGGGCGAACTCTTCTTGAATCCCGAATGCGGTTTCCGCGTCCTCGAAAAGGAGCGCATGATGCGGGACCGCGGTGCCGCGGAATGCGTTCGCGAGGTCGTCGATGATCTTCTTCGGACCTCCTTCCGGAAGTGTCGCGACCCAACCGAGATTCGCCTGGTGGATCAGGGGAAACCGATCATCTCGGTAGATCATGCCCCAAGAGGTTCGCACATTCTCGGGGGCCTGCTCTCGCCAGATTTGGAGGAACTCGACAATGGCGCGGAGCAGCTCGTCCGTGTCCACGGCGGTGCCAAGGGAGCCGGCGGAATGAACCTTGCGACGCCGTAGACGGGGAGTACTTTCGGCCACCTCGCCGAACCTCTTTATACCGCGGAATCTTCCTCGGGAATGAGGCGAGAAACAGACACGCCTCAGGAACGTGATTCTACGAAAGAAGAATTGGCGCCCCATGTGCATGACATCACCCGGGCGCTCGGCGACAAAGTGAGCGAGCAAGAGATCGAGCGCGAACTGTCGAGCTACCTGAACGTCTACCGCGTGTCGCTCGACACGGCGAAGCGGTCGATCGTGAAGAAGCACGGTGGGAACCCCGCGACCCTCGCGGTCGGCGTCAGCAAGACGCTGCGCGAGCTGGTCCCCGGGGAGCAGAGCGTGAACCTCCTGGTCCGGATCGTCAGCGTGAACGAGAAGGACGTAACGGTGGAGGGTGAGACGAAGCGGATCCTGTACGGTATCCTCGGCGATCCGACGACGACGATCCCCTTCACTGCCTGGGAGCCTCTCCCCATGACCCTCGCGAAGGGCGACATCGTCCGCGTCCAGAACGCGTACTCAAAGGAGTACCGGGGCCAGGTCCAGGTGAACTTCGGCTTCCGGACCGTCGTCGCGAAGGAAGCGGCGGATGCCCTCCCGGAATACAAGCCGGGCACGGGCGCGCCCTACCTGGGCAAGCCGACGCCCGTCCGGGTCGTCGACCTCCGGGAAGGAGCGTCGAACGTCCAGGTAACCGCGCGGATCCTGTCCGTCGAGCGGCGGGAAGTCGAGGTCGACGGCACGCCCAAGGCCGTCTTCTCCGGCATCCTCGCCGATGAGACGGGGAAGACGCAGTTCAGCGCGTGGAAGGACTTCGGCCTCGCGGATGGGGAAGTCATCCGGATCGACGGAGCGTACGTGAAGTCGTGGCGAGGGATCCCGCAAATCAGCTTCGACGAGCGGGCGACGATCACTCGCTTGAAACCGGACCTCCTCCCGCCCCTGGACGTGCTGAGCGCGAGCCCGCGGATGTGGATCGAAGATCTCGCGGAGCGCGGCGGCGCCGCCGACGTGACGGTGCGGGGGATCTTGATTGACCTCCGAGAAGGCTCCGGCCTCGTCTACCGGTGCCCGGAATGCCGCCGGGTCCTGCGGAAAGGCGTGTGCCGGCTCCACGGAGAAGTCAAAGGCGAACCGGACCTGCGGGTCAAGGCCGTCCTGGACGACGGCTCCGGTGCGCTGACCGCGGTCTTCGACCGCGAGCTCACGGAAGCCCTCCTGGACAAGACCCTCGACGCCTGCATCGAGGCCGCGAGGGATGCGATGTCCACGGACGTCGTGCGGGACGAACTCGCGGACGTCCTCGTCGCGCAGCCGATCGAGGTCCGCGGGGACGTGACGTCGGACGACTACGGTCTCATGATGATCGTCGCGTCCGCGAAGATGCTGAAAGTCGACGTGCAGACGGAGGCCCGGGAGATGCTCGAGGGGCTGGAGGGGTCCGCGTGATCCGCGAGGTCGCCTGGCGGCTCTTCGCGTCGGAATACAACGACGCGAGCCTCGAACTGGATGGCGGCGGCGAGCGCGCGCCCTCGTACGTTGTCACACCGCTTGGCGCGAAGGTGAACCGCGTCTTCGTCGTCGGCGTCATCACGGACGTGGAGAACGTCGGAAGCGACGCGCAGCCGATGTGGCGCGCCCGAATCTCGGACCCAACCGGCACGTTCCACGTGTACGCGGGCCAGTACCAACCCGAGGCCGCGGCGACCCTCTCGAAGCTCAAGCCGCCCGTCTTCGGCGCGATCGTCGGCAAAAGCCGCATCTACTCTCCCGAGTCCGGCGCGGTCTACACCTCGATCCGGCCGGAACGCGTCAAGGCGGTCGACGAGACCGTTCGGGACTACTGGATCCTCGAAGCGTGCCGTTCCCTCCAGAAACGGCTCGACGCGATGGCCGAGGCCCAGAAGATGGACCCCCTGACCGTCGAGGCACTCATGAAAATCGGCGTGAAGGCGGCGATCGCGGACGGAATCGTGCAGGCGGTGAACCACTACGGGAAGGTGGACCTGTCCCGATACACCGCGATGCTCGCGGAAGGCTTGCGGTACCTCCTGCCCGAGTACCGCGAGCCGGTGGGCCTTGGGGAGCCCGCACCGGAACCGGTGCCCGCCGCCCATGAGGAACCCGCGAGCGAGCCGGACGAGTCGGAGTCGACCGTCCTCGAGATCATCGCGTCGCTCGACAAGGACGGGAAGGGCGCGCCGTGGGAAGGCATCCTCGAGGCTGCGACGTCGAAACGCGTCCCAAAGGATGCCCTTGAGGAATCGATCAACTCCCTCCTGGACAAGGGCCTGATCTACGAACCCATCCTGGGCCGAATGAAGAAGATTTGAGCCGGCTCAGACGATCCGGCCGCTTACGTCGGCGGCAGGTACGACCGGCAGGACCAGCACTTGCGGGCCGCGACGCCGACCTTCGCCCCGCATTTCTGGCACCGCCGCATCTTCGGCGCGTTTGCCGTCATCCGGTCAATCCGCCGCAGGCCCAGCTTCCCGG
>VBMG01000178.1 GCA_005878485.1 Methanobacteriota archaeon
CATCACGAGCGACTCTTGGATCTTCACCGACCGCGGCATGTTGCGAATCGGGTCGCTGCGCCGCGGTGAGGCACCGGATACGTTCTCGAATCGGGAGGTGCGGGTGGCGAGCAACCCCGGCGTCGCGGTCGCGCGCGAGTACTACTATGGCGGAGTGCAGCCCGTGGTCCGGGTCTCAACGGACATGGGACTCGCGCTCGGGGGCACGCCGGTGCACCGGGTAAAGGCCCTCGTGGGCGGCAGGGTGATGTGGAAGAACATGGCCTCTATCCGGCCCGGTGACCGGCTGCTCGTCGAATACGGATACGGACTTTTCGGGAACCAACACGAGTTCGCGAAGGTGTACGGGACGCCTTTCCGGTACACTCGGAAGACGAACTCAAAGGACGTCAGGATTCCGTACAAGATTACAAGGGATCTGGCCCGGCTCCTCGGCTACCTGGTCGCCGACGGTGGATGGAGCGTCAACTCGATGTACCTCACGAACGAGGACGATGCGATCTTGGAGGACTTCCGTGCAACCGTTGCCCGGCGGTTCGTGACGGATGTCGCGACCGTTGTGGATCCAAGGACGCGAGGCACCCGCACCGCGCACGCGGATTCGCGGGAGATTGTGTCCTTCCTTCGCGACTACCTGGGGATATCCAACCGCGCAGAGACGAAGAGCGTCCCGGAAATCGTGCTGCGGAGCGGCCGGGAAATCCAACGTGAATTCCTCCGCGGCCTAACGCTCGATGGCTATGTCAGGGCCGACGGTCGACTCGTCCCCCTGACGACCACCTCGAGGGAGCTCGCCGTGCAGGTTCAGATGATGTTGTTAAACCTCGGCATCCCCTCGGTCCTGAGTTCGAAGAGGATTCAATACGAGTACAAGGAGGAGGCGAACCGGAAGCAGGAGAGCTACGAGCTGGCTATCATCACGGATTGGAGGAAGGAGTTCTTGAACACGATCGGGTTCACGGAGGAGAGAAAGCAGCGGGCCGCTCGCGAGCGCCTCCATGTCCCCGGGGACACGCGCCACGGCATCCCTGTGCGGGGCGCGGACTTGGCTTCCTTGGCCTCCGAGAAGAGCCGCGTCGTGCAATCGCAGAGATTGAGGGAACAGCTGCGGGGCTTGTCGCAGCGCGCCCGGGCGGGTCGAGAGCTATCGAGGGACAGCCTACTATGGTTTCTCGATGTCACGTCCGACTTGGCGGACCGCCCCGCGTGGAAGCGGCTCAGCGAACTCGTCCATCGGCCGTTCGTATACGCGCGGGTGGAGGGGACGTCGTACGGCCATGAGGAGGTCCATGACTTCCACGTCCCATCGAACAACACGTTCGTGGCGAACGGTTTCGTGAGCCACAACACGATTAACCTCTCGCGGGAGGCGACCGTGGAGGACGTGAAGAAAGCGTACCTCCTGGCCTATGACCTGCACTGCAAAGGCATCACCGTGTACCGCGACGGCTCCCGCGAGGACCAAGTCCTGAACATCGGCGTCGTGGAGGCGGAGAAGCCGAAGGAGGTCCGCGTCGAAGTTCCCCCGGAGCCCGCGGCCCTGCGGCCCCGCGCCCGCCCCGACGTCATCACGGGCCGCACCCAGAAGATCCTCACGGGATACGGCGCCCTCTACGTCACCGTCAACGAGGACGAGAAAGGCCTCTTCGAGGTCTTCGCGCAGATCGGCCGCGGCGGCGGATACACGGCGTCCTTCACGGAAGGGATCGCCCGGCTCGTGTCGCTGTGCCTCCGGTCCGGCGTCCCGGTCGACGAGATCATCGACCAGCTCGAAGGCATCCGCAGCCCGCGGATCGCAGTCGACCACGGGGAGCGCGTCTACTCGATCCCCGACGCGATCGCGAAGGCGATCAAGCGGCACATCGGCATGCAGAAGACCGGCGTCCAGCCGCCCGTCGAGACGTTCGACGAGCTCGGGGGCGCCGTCGAAACGGACATCGAATTGGAGAAGGAGTCCCGCGACGCCGCGGAGCTCCTGCGGAAAGGCCTGAACCCCGAATGTCCGGAGTGCGGCAAGCCCCTCGTCTTCGAGGAAGGCTGCGTCAAGTGCCACGCGTGCGGGTACTCGGAGTGCTGAGCGAGCCTCGTCGAAAGGCCCAAGTCCCACGGAGGTCTCGGGTGGCCCGATGGCCCGCGTCCTGTTCGTCGCCCCGATGGACGCGGAGCGCCGCGAGGTGGTGACGCGGAAGGCCTCGGGCGCGTTCGAGCCCGTGGTCCTGGACGATCTGCCGGCCGAGAAACGCGGGGATGCCTTGGCGACCGCGGACGTCGTCGTGTCGATGGGGTTTCCGCGGGAATTTCCCCTCGACTTCCGGGAGAAGGCGCGGAAGGTGCGGATGATTCAGTCCCTCGTGGCCGGCGTGGACCATCTGCCGTTCGAGCGATTC
>VBMG01000174.1 GCA_005878485.1 Methanobacteriota archaeon
GTTCTGGAAGATCGTCTGGACGCCAAGGCCTGCGACCGCGAGAATACCCGACAGCGTGACCGTCGGTCCGGGAGAGTTCTCGCAGGACGACGATTCCGCGTCGATATGCACGCTCACAGGCACGGGGACGTTCGCGCTCACCGATTGCACACCGATCGCGCCATCGGACGCCGAGGCAGTCGACGCCAGCGGCACGACTGCTACCGAGAACGCCGCCAGGACGAGTCCGAACGCGATCAGGCCCACATTGGCTATTCGGTTCCGGATGTTTCCTCACCTCTTAACCCGGACGCCGACGAAGGCATCGTTGATAAGCGCCTTGGGCCCGACCTGAGCACACGTGGCGGAAGAGTGCGTTACCTGTACTGCGAGAATTCGAACCACGTCCCACCATGGCCTGCTTGGCCGGAGACTTGGTCCACGTTTCTCGCGGCCCTAATTTCCCCAGAGACGGAACCGACAACGGCGACCACGGACCGCACAACCCTTATGCGGGCCTCATTCTTACCGCGACGCCGCGCTGGGTCCGTGGGGTAGCTTGGTCTATCCTTGGTGGTTCGGGACCACTAGACTCCGGTTCAAATCCGGACGGACCCATATTCATGGAGGGACGGAGTACGGATTTCCGTAAGAAGGTTTCGACTCCTGTCCCCCTAGGGCGGGCCTCGTGGGCCCGACCATTTTCCTTGTGCTGAATGCCCGGAAGGGCTTGTGTGGGTCGCCGAAGGCGAATGGGTGGAGCTTCTCCTTGGGGAGGTCCGAGAAGGCTCCGCACTGCTGGTGGACAGGATTCGGTCGCACGCGGCCGATGTCCGAGTCTGATGGAACAGAAACGCTATAGGTTACCATGCCAATGCCCAGATTCCTCATGTTCCCGTGGGGGGAAGTGCGGAAGTCGCTGGTTGTCTTTGGTGTTGTCCTTTTTGCGCTTGGG
The DNA here is from genome assembly GCA_005878485.1 of Methanobacteriota archaeon. Taxonomy (GTDB): domain Archaea; phylum Thermoplasmatota; class Thermoplasmata; order RBG-16-68-12; family RBG-16-68-12; genus RBG-16-68-12. Next base: position 935 of record VBMG01000174.1, read on the forward strand.
TTTCTTGTCCAATTCTATTCCCCCCTGAACCCGATAGATCGCGCGTTCGTTGCCGGCCTCACTCCGGCTGGAGGTATTACTCTCTTGGCTGCCGAACTATATGCCGCGAACGACCGTCATCAAGCAAAGACGAGAAATCAAGAATTGAGGGCTGAGCTGAACAGGGTGAAGATCAGACCCCTGGTCGTGGCACAGTGCTCGGCCTGGATGCTGGGTTACTATTTGGTCATGTGCCATATGGGACTGGATCAGTGGAAAAGTATCGATATTGCAGAGAGGGCCTGCCAATACGCGCGTGACCTGGGGCTTGGTGACGAGGATTTGTACGGGGTGATCCGAGCTTTGCCCCGGCAGATGCAGGATGACTCCGCGGCGACCGCTGATAAGGTGTGGCCACAAGTGAGAGTCCAGATAACAAGCAGGCTCGTCGATCCTACCCTCCAGCAATGCTACGATGTAAGCTTTCAGACAGCCATATTGTATGACGGCGTCAAACATGGACTCGAGCAGGACCTCGCAGAAAAACACGCGAATGTCCTCGAGAAAATCGGCAACTTACATCCAAAGCACACCAGGGACAACGACATACTCGGTGAAACACTCGTCAAGCTCAAGTCCTACATCGCGACCTTGGCGTTGCTCAACTCGAATGTGGACCTAGTGCCCGGACTGCTCGCGTCTGTGGAGACAAGACTCGAGAGTTTCATGGGGTTTCAGGCGTAGCACCTTCGCTTCCGCGGGGTCAGGTCTTCTTTCGCGGACCTTCGACCCATCCTTCGCTCTTGAAGACGGCCCGGACCGCCATGGAATGGCCCTGACCAAGGCCGAAACCCTGTGCTCCATCCGTGAATGCATCCGCGCGCAAAATCGGACACTCCCGGTCGCAAAGGGACGTTTTGTCAACCCCTGCGTGTGCGCCCGCGGAAAGTTAAAGATACATCAAAGAATCCGTTCGCGGCATGCGGGGGAGCGTACTCGGACTACCGTTATGGCTCATCGTGGTCGTGTGCGCCGTCCCTCCCGTCGCCTATTCCTTGTCGAAGGCCGCCGCCGTTCCCGTCGAGCTGATCCTTCCGACCGCGGTGGCGATGGAGGTCGTCTTCCTGACGCAGACGGTCCAGCAGACCCTGCGCCGGGCTGAGGTCCGGCGGCACTTCGGGTTTGCGCTCTGGGAGCTCCACCAGGAGATGTCCCAGCATCTCGAGACCCTCGGCGATCGATTGGCGCTGGTCCGCCAGGGCGTCACCGGGGAGCCGAGCCCGGATGGCCTACGCACGTGGGCCTCGTCCGTCGACGCCTTTCCCATGGACGCGTGGGATCGGTTCCTCACGGTCGGCGGGCTGCACCGGCTCCTCGACAGCGCCCCCGATCGGGTGGCCGCACACCTGTACCGGTACTACGACGGAGTCCGGCGGTTCAACGACGAGGCCGCCCTCCGGGAGCGGATGCTCGAGAAACTCTTCAACGTGACCGGCCCCGCCACGACGGGCATCTTCAAGACGGTGAAGGCCAGCGACAAACGCCTGGAGTCGTGGCTTAGCGAAGTGCCGACGCGTCTCGCGGTCTTGATGCGGGACCTGCAGCATGTGCTCCGGGAGCTCGGTCACATGCCAGCCGTCATCGTCTCCGGCGACGACCGGAAGCGGCTCGAAGCCCTCAGCCCGAAAGAAAACGAGGCGTACTACCGGTGGAGGGCGAAGTACGGCGATGTCCGAGAGCCCGCCGACAAGGCCGACTGGGATTGGTCGGTCCCGGACGAAGTACGGTGACTCACGACGTCTGATTTGTTCTTAGAATTCCTTCAAAGAGTTTAAGTATATCGCGATATATCGCGATTCTCATGCAGTCGCAAAAAGGCGCGAAATCGGTGGCCAACGAAGTTCCGGTCCACCTGGAGGGCCTCGGCAAGGAGTACGGTCACTTCACCGCCCTGAAGTCTCTCAATCTGACCGTCCCGGCCGGAACCTCGCTCGGCTTCCTCGGTCCGAATGGCGCCGGAAAGTCCACGACGATCAAGATCATGACGAACCTGATCCGGCCCTCCCGAGGTCGGGCCGCGCTGTTCGGCATCGATGTTCGCCAGGAGCCGACCCACGCTCTTGCGCGCATCGGCGCGGTCATTGAGACGCCGGAGTTCTATGGCTACCTCTCGCCGATCGAAACGCTCGCGTAT
>VBMG01000175.1 GCA_005878485.1 Methanobacteriota archaeon
GAGGCCGGCGAGGACGAGGTACAGGCTGCCGCCGCCCACAACCCGATCAGCTACGGTCGAGGACGGCCGGAGGATCGCAGCTTGGCCTGGACGAGTCCGTATTGGACGTCGCGTTTCTGACCGTTGCGCGTTCGCCACGTACTCGCCGACGACAGCGAGGTTCCGGCGCGCCGTTTCCGGGTGATCTAGGTATCGGTCGCCGCAAGCGACGCGTAGGCCTGCGTCATGAGGCAATCGCTCGCCTTGCATCCGCATTGGTCCACGAGGGCCCACAGTCGGCCCTTGACCTCGACGAAGACGACTCGATCCTCCGTCGTGTCGTTTCCCCGGCCGTCGTTCGTGCCAGACAGCTCAATCCCCGCGTCCGCTCGAATAAGGCTCTCGTCCTTTCGGTGAATGGTATTCGTCTCTCGATGAAGCCGCCCGAGGAGCGGCGACAATGCAGCCGTCGCCTCTCCGGCGAGGCGGCACGCGTTTTCCCAGGTGCCGAGGCGCCCTTCGTGGCGACCTTCAAAGGCCCGGATGAATCGGATGAGGTCCCGACGGACCCCCGCCGTGTTCCGGCTCCGGAGGATCGCGCACACGCTCACGTCGGTCCCTCGGACCGCGACGAGCGACTCCTCGTCGAAGCGCATGCGCATGATATCGTAGCCCTGGCTCGCGGGGACGCTCGTCTCGACGAAGTCGCGGACCGTGCCGATGATCGGCGCGAGCTGCTCCGGGGCGAACGGCGGGACGCGGTCGGAGGCGACCGTCGCGACGGGCTCGCCGCTCCGGTGAAACAGGTAAACGGCGCGGACCTGCCGGTCGTCCGAGGATCCCCGGAAGTGCATGCCGAATGGAAGGGCGAGCATGATGGCCGCGGCCGGCGCAAGGAAAGCCGTCAAAAGCTCCAGCATCCGACTCGGGCCCCCATGAGACCTCGATGAGGGGTCGGGGGTCAATACGATTTGGTCAAGGGGAATTGAGTGGGGACCGCCGGCCGCCGCGACAAAGCTCAAGCCGCGAGGGAAGGTTGCCGCGCCATGGCCTCCCGTCCCCTCCTGTACGCGTACGACATCAGCCACTACTGCGTCTCGGCAGATCGGATCCTCGCGTTCAAGGGCGTGGATTTCGACGCCCGGTCCGTCCCGTACCACGACAAGACCGAGCTGATCAAGGCGACAGGCCAGGACTACGTGCCCACGCTGATCTGGGACAGCAAGCCCGTGATGTGGTACGACATCCCGGATTTCCTGGAGACGGTCAGACCGAAACCCAGCCTCTATCCGGACGGGCGGCGGGGCCTCGCGGTGACGCTGGAGCATTGGGGTCACCAAGTCCTCGAGGAACGCGTGTGGCGGTACGTGGTCACGAAAGTCCCGCGGGTCCTCCATGACGACGTCGAGCGGTGGGTGTTCGAAGAGATGCAGACGCGGGCCCGGGGACCCTGGCACGTCCTCGAGATGCGCCGCGAGGAGTTCCGGCAGGACATGAACAAACACCTTGGCCTGGTCGAGGCGATGCTCGAGGGCCGCGACTGGATCCTCGGGGAACCAAGCCTCGCGGACTTCGGGATCTACGGTTCGATGTCGCCGCTGCTCACCGTCGGCGAGGCCGTGCCCGACGCGTTCCCGCGGCTCGCCGCTTGGGCCGCGCGGATCCGGGCGCTCGGGTGAGGCCGATGCCCCGGACTGCGTCGACGAGGTCGGCGAGAGCGACCTCGGTCTGCGCCCCACTGGTCATGTCGCGGACCGTGACCTTGCCCGACTTCAGCTCGCGCTCGCCCACGAGGATCGCGGTGCGAGCTCCGATCGCGTTCGCGTAGTCGAGGTTCTTCGAAGGACCGCGGCCGACGAGGTCGACATCCGAGCCGAGGCCCGCGGCGCGCAGCGTCGTGAGGATCTCGATCGCCTTCGTCTGTGCGGTGTCTCCGATCGGCACCACGTATGCGTCGAGCGGCCGCGGCGGCTCAATCGTCCGCTCCGCTTCCGCCGCCATCGCGAGCCGATCGAGGCCGAGCGCGAACCCGGTCTGCGCGATGGGTTCTCCGCCGAAGACCTCGGCCAGGTTGTAGGCGCCTCCGCCGCCCACTTGTTTCTCCGCACCGAGATTCGGC
>VBMG01000121.1 GCA_005878485.1 Methanobacteriota archaeon
GTGGCCGACGTCGCGTCGAAGCAATCGATCAGCGAGCTCGTGAAGGGCGTGATCAGCGGCGACCTCGCGAAGACGATCGCCCAAGCATGCAAGCCGATTCATCCGGTTTCGCGCGTCGAGGTCCGCAAGTCCGAGGTCTGGGCGATGGGCGAGATTGCCCCGGTGCCCGAGGCGGCCGCTGCAACCGCCGAGATCGCGCCGCCCCCGCCGCCTCCCGTTGAACCGGTTCCTTCGCCACCCCCGGCCCCTGAGCCCGCCCCGGAGGAGCTCACCCCGGAGGAACTGCCTCCCGACGATTTGTGATGTGGGTGCGGATAGGCCGCGGGCTAGTCTGCCTCAGGCCGATAGTCGCGGATGTGGACGATCGATCCTCGCCCGCGGTCGAGCGCCACGAGTTCTTCGTCAGCGCTATACAAGGGACATTGCTCGAGTTCTGCCAGGGCGATATAGGAAGCATCATAGATTGTGAGATCGTCGCGCGTGGACACGTTCACCGCGCGATCCAGGAATTCCCCAAACAGGGGAACGGTAAGGATCCCCGCGCGGTCGAGTCCCCGGGCAGCCAGGGGCAGGCTGCGGCGGGGGAACCGAGGGTGGAAGCGGAGAGCGTTCAGCACTTCGAAAGGAAGGATGCTGGGAGCCCGCAGCCGAACGATTCCCTCTAGGAAGTCATCCCGAAGTCGGCGGGCCGGCTCGGAGTCGGCCTCCTCGAGGAACCATTTCGCAACTACACTGGCGTCAGCGATGGCCAGGGCCATATCGGGTGTCTCTCATCCGGCGGATGAAAGCCGTACTGTCCCATCCAGGCGGCGACTTGGTCGACAGCTTCTCCATGATTCGAACCGCTTCGATTCGGTTTTTTCGGGATTCTCGCTCCAATACTTCGCGGATGTGTTCTCGGAGGATTTTGCTCCAGTTAATCCCTTCAATGCGGTCCATCTTTGCCTTCGTCTCGTCGTCCACGCGCACGGTAACTAGGGGCACAGATACTAGACCGTATATCCTGTATATATGGATTCCTCGGCGGCGCGACGCAAGAATGGACCCAGGGCATCGCCCCTATCTCGACTGTCTGTGCTTGCGCCGCGAGTACCACACGAGAGCCCCGATTTGTTCTCCGACGCGGCGCAGGAGATTTTCGACGAGCGCCGCTGACCGCACTACAAGCCGAGAAGAAAAGAGAAGACGGAGAGCGGCGTGGTGCGGGCGCCGCTCCTCCGGTTGGGGGTTTAGCGAGAAGGCGTCGGTTCGACGTGCTTCACGACAAGGAGATACACGTTGTCGTACGTGCCGTCCTGGTCCACGTCCTCGGCGTGGTACTCGACGATGACCCACTCATGGGTGTCTGGGACGCCGTCCTGGTTCGGATCCGTCATGCGCTCTGCGCGGAACGAGAGGTCGACCTTCTCGAAGACGCCGTTCGAGTCCGCATCGGTCCACGTCGCGTCGAGGCGCAGGTACGCGGTCTCCTCCGGCACGCCGTTCTGGTCCTCGTCGAGGACCTCGGAGCCGCGGGCGGTGACCGTCACGAGCTCCGGGTGGCCATCGTCGTTCGCGTCCGTCGCCTGCGCGTACAGGACGAAGGCAGCCGTGTACTCCGGCACGCCATCGTGGTTCGCGTCCCGCACCGCGCTGGCGCGGATCGTGATGTTCGTCGACTCAAACGCGCCGTTCGAGTTCGCATCGACCGCGAGGACATCGATCGTCACGCCGCGGGTCTCGTCGATCAAGCCGTCGGAGTTGAAGTCCTTCTGCTCCGTCGCAACGAGGTGCAGCTCGACGCGGTCCGGGTGATCATCCTCGATCGTGTTCAGGACGACGCCATCGACGGTCGCATAGGAGTGGTCCTCCGGGAAGCCGTCGTCGTTGCGGTCGACCGCGGCCTCAGCACGAATCGTGAGGATGGCCTTCTCGAAGATCCCGTTCGAATTCGCGTCAGTCGCCTCGAGCGATCCATCGATACTCGCCCGGTACTCCGCGTTGCCGTCCTGGTTCATATCCCGAACGACCGCGCCGGTCAGGTTGATCGGCGCGAGCTCCGGGTGTCCATCGTCGTTCGCGTCCGTGGCGAGCGCCGTGATTTCGAGGGCCTTGCGGACCTCCGAGATGCCGTCTGAGTTCAGGTCCGCGCGGGCGTACAGATAGATCCGGCCGTCGATTTGCTCCGGGAATCCGTTCGAGTTCGCGTCCGCGTAGTTGTAGGAGAGCGCCAAGCCGCGAGCGAGCTCGTCGTGGCCGTCGAGGTTCCAGTCGACCGCTTCATATGCGGTCACGTTGACCGTCGCGCTCTCGTTGTGCCGGTCATGGTTCGCGTCGCGGATGCTCGCCGTGAGGTCGAGGGCGGCGCGGTACTCCGCGCTTCTGTCGTCTCCGACGTCATACGTCTGGTACACGTGCACCTCCAGGTCGGCCGAGTTCGGCACGCCGGAACTCGTGTCATCGACCATGCAGATCTCCGCACGAACCGTCCGCACGAATTCCGCATTGCCCGACTCGTTGCGGTCGAAGCGCTGTTCGCCCGCGAACGTCGCCATGAGGGATTCCGGCTTCTGGTCCTCGTCCGCGTCTTTCAGGCTCAGGGTCCAGACGCCTTCCGCGGTGTACTCGTGTACGCCGTTCTCGTTCGGATCGACAAAGGCCTCGACGCCTTGCCGGCCTTCGAGGGCATTGAACTTCCCGTTCGAGTCGTTGTCCCACACCTGGAAGTCCCGGGCGATCGTCACGCCGGCCTCGGCCTTGCCGTTCCGGTCCTGATCGACCGTGCAGGTGCCGAGCTGGCGCACGTGGACGTACTCGGGATGGCCATCGTGGTTCGCGTCCGTCGCGGTGACCTCTTGTCTCCAGGTGCATCCGCTCTCATTCGAGTCGGGACCAACAAAGTGCATGATGTCAGGGGCGCCTCGGACTTGGTCTGCGTCACGAGGCAGCACGCCCAAGCCGAAGGAATCCAGCGATGCGTTCGCGAGATCGTCGCGGGTCCCGTTCAGTTCCCGCAGCGCGGGCACATCCGTGCCGACGGGGTCCGGGTTCCGCTCGGATTCGCTCGCCGGGGCCACCGACGAATTCGCGGGGGCGTCCGACGGTCCCGTCGACGCGACCTCGGCGGCGGGGGGAGCCGGGGTGGGCCCGGGTGCGGAGGAAGCGGACAGGACCGCGCGGCCCTGACTCGCATCGTCCGCGCTCAGCGCGGCGAGGGTTGCGCCGCTATTCGAGGGCGCGTAGCCCAGGAGGCGCAGGTACGTTCCGTCGCGCGCAAGCCCGCCGCCCAGATTCGAGAGGACGACGGTACTCACCGCGACCATTCCGAGTGCGATCGCCACCACGACGAAGAGGGCGCGTGGCGGGCGTTTCGAGACGCAGTACGCTTGCATCGGGATCCACCTTTGCAGTGCGTACCCGGGTCCGAGGGCTTATTAAGACCCGGAAGAGTCTTCCCGATGGTTTTAAGAGTGCGAGCCTGCCGGCCCGGCTCGGATCAGTTGCAAGGGTGATTCTCAGCTGATACGCAACCACGAGGGGTGCGAGGTTGGCGGCGCGAATTGGAACCGCCGAGAGAAGGCTTAAAGTCGGCGAGGCCCCTCGGAGACCGGACCGAGGAAGGCCCTCCGAACGGAGCGTCTCGGTCCGTCTCCAAGCCGAATGAGAGGCTGTCTGTGAGCACGCCCGCAGCGAGCACGGATCGGACCCGTCCATTGACGCCAGCACAGAGAGGGAGTGCCGGGCCGCCGCGCCGACGCCGTACTCGAAGGGTCGCCGCGACAGCCGTCGCCCTATGGGTCATCGTCAGCGGACTTTCCGTCCTCTTCGCGATCATCGCTGTTCTGATCGCGCTCCAGGCAACCCGGCTCACCCTCATCCAGTGGCTTACCGCCATCGCGTTCCTCGCCCCGATCGGGGCCGCGATCGTTGCGATCTTCTGGTACAGCCAGCGCCTCGGCGGTGCCACACGCGAACTCGAGGAGGCGGCGGGATCGAAGGCGCGTCTTGCAGCCATCGTCGAGAGTTCCCAGGAAGCGATCATCGGCATGACTGAGGACGCCCGAATCACGGACTGGAATGCCGGCGCCGAGCGCATGTACGGGTTCACCGCGGCGGAGGCGGTTGGCAAGCCGTTCTCAATCCTCGTCCCCACGGAGCGGTTCGGGGAGCTTGCCGGCAACCTTGAACGTCTCGGTCGGGGGGAATCGATTGAACGCTTCGAGACCGCCGGCGTGCGGAAGGACGGACGGATCATCGCTGCGTCCGTCGCGATCGCGCCGATCCGAGACTCCACCGGACGCATCGTCGGAGCTTCGTCAATCGGGCACGACATCACGGAGGGGAAGCGGGCCCTGGAATCCCTCGCGGTTTCGGAGGCAAAATTCCGCGGACTCTTCGAATCCGCGGCCGACGGCATCTTCGTCGTCGGGCGACATGGATCAATCCTCGATGTCAATCCCGCCGGGGAGGCGCTGCTCGGTCGGGACCGCTCCCAGCTGATTGGAAGCCGGATCGAAGATCTGATCTCCGCGGCGACGCCGTCCTCGGGTGGCGGCTTTGTGGTGGCCCTGACGCAGGGCCGCCTTGGTGCCAACGTGTTCGAGGGGACCGCCGCGTCTCCGGACGGGCGCGAGCTCCGCGTTCAGCTGTCCGCGCAATCCGCCCACCTCATGGGCGAGGCCCCGCAGGTCGTGATCATCGCTCGGAACGTGACGGAGCAAAGCGAGATGCAGCGCAAGCTTCTCGAGAGCGAACGCGCCGCGTCGATGGGACGACTCGCGTCGTTCGTCGCCCACGAGATCAACACGCCGCTTACGAACATCTCGCTCCTCGCGTCGAGCATCGGTCGTCGGAGCTCGGATCCCGAAGTCCAAACGCGCCTGAAGAAAATCAGCGCGCAGGGGAAGATTGCGGCCGGCATCACCGCCGAACTCCTGAAATTCGCTCGGCCACGGTCGACGAACCTCGTCGAGACGGATTTGCGCGACGTCGTGCAAGCGGCCGCCGATCAGGCCGGCGTCTTCCGGAAACCCGGGGTAGAGTTGCGCCTCGATCTCGGGGACGACCCGCTCGTGCTCCGCATCGACCCGGTTCGGATGAACGAGGTGTTCGTGAACCTCCTGAAAAACGCGTTCGAGGCGACCAACAACGGGGAAGTGGGCGTCCGAACCGAGACGACGGACGATGCCTTCGTGCTCACGGTCTCCGATACGGGGTCCGGAATCCCGTCCGAGGTTCGGAGGCGGCTCTTCGAGCCCTTTGTATCGACGAAAGGCAAGGGGGAAGGGACCGGCTTAGGCCTCGCGCTGAGCAAGAGTTTCGTCATCGGCCATGGTGGCGACATTTCCGTTTCCACCGAGGTCGGGAGGGGATCGAGCTTCACCGTCCGGCTCCCCCGAGGCGCGCCGACGTCTCCGTCGGATCTTTCGTCGACTCGGGCGGGAACGCATTAAATATCGGAGGTCCGCATCGGCGCGCGACCCCATGCCGTCGCGGCCGTACAAGGACCTCGTGATCTACGGTTGCTTCGTGCTAAACCGTTTGGTCGCGGGCATGGGGATCGAACTATACCAAGACGGCCTCGAATCGAAACTAGATCGCCTCCTGCCGGGCCAGCCCGGCATGTCGAAGGAAGAAGTGAAACGGGAGATCAAGTCGAACCATTTCATGACGGACCGCGTCATCGAGGCGTTGGAGAAGGACGGCCACGTGACCGTCGAGGTGGTCGAGGGCCATTACCGGATCCGCATTACGCGCGAAGGATTGCTCCACATCCGGCGCTACAACGAATTCTATCGGAAAATCTACCAGGAGCAGATCCGCGACCACTACCGATTCACGAAAGCCCCGTTCTGGCTTCGCGAATGACGGGAGCGACGAGGTAGCTTGCGCACTCCCATCCTCGCGCCGCATTTTCGGCCAGTCCTACGCTGGTGGACCCACATAGGCCGCGGTGACTTCGATGTTGCCTCCGGTGACCCGGCTTTTCGTCGCGCGAAACGAGTACGCATGGAGGAGGCCGACCAGGAAGCGCTCGCCGCAGGCGGCCAACGCGGGCGCGAGGTCCGTGTCGACCCGCATCAGGATCTCTTGGTGGAGCTCGTCGGGGCCACGCTGCCGCTCGATCTCGAAGCGTCGCTCCTCGATCAACGGCTGGACCGCGGGCATCCCGGCCTGGAGGTCCTCGAGGGTCGGATAGTACGCCCGGAGGTGGTCCCCCAGCTCCTTTCCGGCCTCGACCCATTCCTGGAGGAGCCACTCCCGGTCTCTCGGAAAGAGGCGCTCGACCATCTTCCGGATCAGGCGACGGGGCAGGAACGGCGTCCCGCTGATGTCCTTCCCCATCCGCGATACCTTCCAGGCGGGGAACATTTCGTTCGCGTTTCCGCCCTCGCCGTAGACGCGGAGCGCGGCCTCCAAGATTTCGTTGGTCAGGGAGTAAAGGGTCTTGCCTTTCTTCGAGGCTTGAGCAGCTAGCCGCTGAGCGGTCTCGGACTCCACGGGGACATCTTGCTTCGTCATGGGGCGGGCGCTTGGCCGGATATGTGGGCATCAGGCTATCAGGAGTGAGAGTACACTTGGGCAATCGGCATTCGTTTGGAACACAGCGGCACGACTTCCCCGGACCCTTCAGCTTGGAGAAGGCCGCCCAGTCAGGCCGATCGTGGGCTCGACGACGATCGGGATGAAGTCGTACGTGCCGTCGTCCCGCTCGATCCCGAGTTCGAGCGAGCATGCGAACGTCGCGCCGCGGATTCGCACCCGAGCCGACTCCTTCGTCAGGAAGTCGTAAACGTCCGGCGTGACGCTCTCGTTTCCCTTGGACCTCCACAAGACGAGGATCCGGGCGGGCGGGATGCGGGTCGCGCTCGAGACGTCTTCGACCGCGGCTTTCAACGACTGCAGGTCTCCGAGGGTGGGTGCGCGGTCGAACGCTTTCACGAACACCCCGAAGCCCGCGGCTCCGACATTGAGGAAGCGCCAGAGGGTCGAAGGCCGCTGACGCACGTACGCGTCGAACGAGTACGTGAGCCCGCTCTTCCCCGTGAGCAGTGCGGGCGTCGCGACCGCGCCGGGGATCGACATGACGCCGCGGACGTCGTTGCTCGTGTTCCCCAGATACGTGAGGATTCGCTGGACGGCGTCTTTCCCTTCCGGCACGTAGACGATGGGGTCGGCCTGTCGCACCCGCTGGATCACCCGGTGCCGCAAGGCGAAGTAGTCGAAGAACGACCGCAAGTCCCGCATGAGCTCGAGGATGGAGAAGCCGAGGATGAACAGGGCCACGAGGACCGCCCCCAGGAAGAGGAACGGGCCCATCGAGAGCGCTTGGAAGCCGCCGAACACGATGGCGAGGGCAAGCAGGATGAGCCGCGCGGTCGACGTCTTCGCGAGTCGCACTCCGAGAAGGAAGATCAATATCGGGAGGAACAGGAGGAGGGTGAGGCCGGCTCCTCCGCCGGGGAACGACACGATCAGGATGAGGAAGAAGTCGAGGACGAGCCAGAGCGACACGAACCAGCGGACGTACCGGAGCGTCTTGCGGATCTTCGGCGTCTCCCGGTCCACCGACTCCGCGAGATCGAAGATCGCGGCCCGAGATCGTCATCAACTCGTGCGCAATCGGGCGGGCCTCGCATCCTTTATTATCGCCCCGTCCATGGGCCGAGCCGTCGGGGTGGCTCAGCCTGGTGGAGCGTCGGACTCATAGGGTTCTTGCCGTTTCCTGACCGCGGCGCTCCTGGGGTATCCGGAGGTCCGGGGTTCGAATCCCCGCCCCGACATTCTCGACATCGCACCCTCCTCCGACCGGAGGAAGGCGGCCCTTGTAACAAGCGGTGTTACACACGTCGAAATACGCCGCGAGACCGTGCCGCGGACCGGTGGCGAAGGGGGTTGTGTTCCCCCCCCGGCGCCACAACAGGAGGGGAATTCGAATGACTGACGACAAGAAATCGAAGATGACGAGACGGAGCTTCTTGCACAAGACCGCGGTCGGTGCGGCGGCCGTCGGCGCGATGGCCGCGGCTCCGACCCTTGTGAAACTCACGGAGAATGTCCAGGGCGTGTCGCCGCCCTCGGGAGATCCGACCGCGCCTCTCATGGCGTATGTGAAAGACCCGGCGCAGGGGACGATCGTGGTCATGTGGGGCACGCGAGAGTTCACCGCCCGAGATCCTGCGCTCGTGTCGCGTCTCGCGACGTACACGAAGGGGTGAGCCGCGATGTCGTCTCACCGCGAAGCCCCGTCGATTTCGAAGGACCCCGTCGCGGACAACACGGACCTGTACGCGTTCGTCGACCCCGCCGACCCGTCGAAGGTCACGATCCTCGCGAACTTCATCCCGCTCGAGGAGCCCGCGGGCGGTCCCAACTTCTTCCAGTTCGGGGACGACGTCCTGTACGAGATCCTCATCGACAACGACGGGGACGGCGTCGAGGATGTCACGTACCAGTTCCGGTTCAAGACGACCACGCAGAATCCGGGGACGTTCCTCTACAATACGGGCCCGATCGGTTCCTTGACCGATTCGAACTGGAACGTCCGCCAGATGTATTCCGTCACGAAGGTCCTCGGCCCGCGTCGGACCGGGGCTACGTCCGTCCTGGGGGCGGACCTGCCGACCCCGCCGGTGCGAATCGGGCCTCGGTCCACGCCGAACTACCCGGTGTTGGCGAGCGCCGCGGTGAATGACCTCGGCGCCGGGGTGAAGACTTTCGCCGGCCAGCGGGGCGAAGGCTTCTACGTCGACCTCGGATCGATCTTTGACCTCGGCGCGCTGCGGCCGTTCCAACATCTCCATGTGATTCCGCTGCCCGACGCGCCCGGCGTGAACGGGACGAAAGGATTCAATGTCCACACGATCGCGATTCAGGTCCCGAAGACAGACCTCACCCGGGGGGAATTCAATCCGACGGACCCGGCGGACGCCCGCTCCGTGATCGGCGTGTGGTCCGCGGCGAGCCGGCGGAAGGCGATGGTGCGCGAGAAGGATGCGCGGGTCGTGCAGACGGGCCCCTGGGTCCAGGTCTCGCGACTCGGCGAGCCCCTGATCAACGAGGTCGTCATCGAACTGGGGGAGAAAGACCTCTGGAACAGCCGGCCGCCCGCGGGCGACTCCCAGTTCCTCGACGACTACGCGCAACCGGGGTTGCAGACTCTCCTGGCGATTTTATACCCGGGCGTCTTCCCGAACCTCGCGGCTCTCGCGAAATCGGGCAAGACCCGCGCGGATCTGATCGCGATCCTGCTCACGGGAATCCCGCCTGGCGTGATCACGGGCTTCCAGAACTCGAACGGGCCCACCCAGGCGGACGAGCTGCGGCTGAACCTTGCGTTCGCCCCGACCTACGACGCGACCGATTCGGGCATCAACCCGCCCGGCGACAGCAACAAGCGGTTCGGGATTCTCCGAGCCTTTACAGCGGACGGCTTGCCGGATCTCGATGGCTTCCCGAACGGCCGCCGGGTGTTCGACAACGTGACGGCCATCGAATTGCGCGCGATCGCGGGGCTGACGTTCCCCCTGGTCGATAACACCTTCACCCCCGACGGCGCGGCGGGACTGCTGCTGGACGGGACGAAAGAGGACCTCCCCTTCCTCCCGACGTTCCCGTACCTCGCCCTGCCGTACGAGGGCTTCGAGCACGAGCACGACCCGGAGGACGAGTAGGGACTCCCAGGCCGATTCTCAACCCTGGGAACGTGTGGGGCGCAGATTCCTCGATTCCGTTCACGGATGTCGAAGCGCGATGGCGGCGTGCAGGTCCCTATGAACTTGGCGCCTCGGAGGGGTCGGCTTGAACCTATTGTGGCGGTCCGCGCGTCAGCACGCTTATGGCCTCGGACCCTTGGTTCGATAGTTGTCCCAATAGGGCTATGACCCGGCATCGGAGGGTGCGGCCTAGGAGGTGAAAGCACCATGGAATCGACCCGCGCGAAGTCAGGCGCAGGGTTCGGCCAATCGTGGCGCGAACTCTCGCACACGCCGACGTACCAAGTGCCAATCGTGCTTGGCGCGTTCGTGGCCCTCATCACGGGCATCCTGACTTATCTGTTCGATGCGTCGAAAGCGGGCGCGATCGTCGCCGCGACCACCGCAGAGGCCTACTTGGTCATCTTCGGTATCGTCGGCCTGATCGGCTACGCCGTGTCGAAACAGAACGTGCAGAATGGCTCCATCGTGGCCATGACCGCCGGTCTGGCGATCGTGGTCCTCGTGGCGACGCAGCTGGGCCTGTTTGCAGGCCTGCTCCTCCTCGCCGGAGCCATCTGGAGCCTCGCGTCGACCCGATAGTCGACGGGAGCGAGGCTGAATCCTTTTTTTCTCCTTCTTTCTTCTCTTACGGTTTCTTCCGTTCCGCCGACGCGGAGCGCCGCCTCAGCGCACGAGGATGTCCATGTAGAGCTTGCGACCGAAGAAGTACCCGACGACACCCACGAGGACCGCGACGGGGATCACGACGTGGACGTCCGGCCATGCCGCGTAGATCCCGAACACGTCCGAGAGAATCCGGGCGCCCATATGCTGGGGCGACAAGACGCTGATTGCCCGTGCGAATTGTTGAACCTCGAGGACCTGTTGACGCGTCGGGCCTTGGGGGCCTGCCAGCGCCGCGACGAACTGGAGACCGATGACGTTGGCCGCTGTCTCCGTGAGTAGGATTGAGGACAAGAGAGACACGCTCCCGAGGAGGCTGGGGCTTACGATCATGCGGCCGGCCACCTGGGCCACGACGTGGGCCAGGAACACGCCCGTCCCGAGGGCCAGGAACGCCATCAACAAGGCCATTGCGTGGATCGCGAGGAAATCGCCAACGGGCCAGACGCCGTAGACGAAGAAGGGCATGGCGAATCCCAGAAACAGGATCGTGGAGAAGCCGGTCGCGAGGACGAAGCTCGACGCCAGCTTCGCGATCGTCACGTCATTCATGTCGACCGGATAGAGGATGATCGACCGGATCGTGCCGCGTCGGATCTCGCCTCCGTGGACGTACGAAAACGCCAAGCCGAGGATCATGGAAGCGAGGAACGCAGCCACCGCGTACAGGCTACGGAGGTTGCCGTCGTACCAGGTGAACGGGATATTATACAGGTCGTTCATTCGACGAATGTTGCCCGCGATCGACGCCGTCGCGACGGACTCGGTGGCGGCGATGATTAACACCGCGATCCACCACCATCTCGTGACTTTCAGATCTTTCTCAACGATCGCCTCGATCCGCTGCAGGCGGTCCCTCCATTCCATCAGGAAGCACCCCCGGGCTGGGCGGGCGGCGTCCCCACAGTGATCCGAGAGTAGACGTCTTCCATGGTCCCGAGGCTCTTCATTTCAAGGAGGTCGATTCCCGCCTCCGTGAGTGCGCGGGCGATGCGCGCCGCATCGCGGCGGGCGAGGAGGCCGATTCGGATTAGTCCCGGTCCGCTCCGCTCCAGCGTCTGATGAGGGATCGGCTCGAGGACCGTCATGGCCCGTTCGACGTCGCCGACCTCGAGCTGGTACGCCGGAGCCAAGAGGGTTTCCTTCAGCTCCCGCGCGCTGCCCAGTGCGACAATCCGACCGCGATGAATGAACGCATACCGATCGACAATCGCCTCGCTCTCGAGGAGGTTGTGGCTCGTGAACAGAATGGCCCCGCCACGGGCCGCCCAATTCCGTAACGTCGTACGCAACCCGATCCGCATGCTCACGTCAATGTTCGAGAATGGCTCGTCCAAGAAGAGCACCTGGGCGGGCTGCAGGAGGACCCGCGCAAGCTCCGTGCGCTGCCGCTCGCCCATCGACAGCTTCCCGATCCGGCGATCCGCGTGTTGCGTCTGCTCCAGGACGTGCATCGCCCCAGCGACATGCTCCGGGACCTGAGCCCGCGGGATCCCGGACATCCGCGCAAAGAACACGAGGTAATCGCGGACCGTCATGTCCTCGTAGGGCGTAGGAAGGTCGAAGAGGATCCCGAGCCGTTTGCGCACTTCGTTCGGTTGGGTGCCCACGTCGACTCCGCACACGGTCGCCTGTCCTCCGGTCGGGCGCGTGAGGCCGGAGAGGACCCGGAGGCAGGTCGTCTTCCCTGCGCCGTTGGGCCCAAACAGTCCGAAGACCTCGCCCTCGCGGATCTCGAGGGAGACCTGGTCCAAGGCTCGGATCCGGGGATAGTCCTTGACGAGACCGCTGGCCTGGACAAGCATTTCCCGCCCGATGCGTGCGCACGTCGATAAGGATTCCGGCTCTGTAAGGGACACGCCTCAGCCGTGGACGGGGCGGTCTCTCGACGGGACTCGGGCCGGGGCGGGCTGACACATGACTCATCACATCACGGCGCTTCTATGGGGTGTTCGTGCAGGGCCTTTGTAACGCTGCTTGTTACAACGTTGCTAATACGCCCCGAAAGCCATCTCGTCCACGGATGAAGATCTCCGAGGCGTCGGAGGCGCTGCAGCGGATCGGCCTGAGTCGATACGAGGCGCTCGTCTTCGTGAACCTCGCTCGGGCTGGCGCAGCGACCGCAGGAGACGTCGCGCGGGCGAGCGGTGTGAACCGGGTGCAGACGTATCGCGCGCTCGAGGGACTCGAGGCCCGCGGCTTGGTCGAAGTGACGTTGGACCGACCCCGACGGTACGCCGCACGCGCTCTCCAAGACGTCTTCGACATGATCGCGGACGAAAAGAAGGCTGAGCTTGAGAAGCTCGACGCGGTCCGGAAGATGCTCCTTGAGGAATGGCCCAAGATCTCGGGTCGCAGGCGGGAGCCCCCGTCGGTGCGGCTCCAAGTGATCAAAGGCCGCGCCCAGATCTACCGCACCCTCCGCCAGTTCGTCGCCTCCTCGAGGGAAGAGGTCCTCGCCTTCACGACGACGAAGGGCCTCCAGCGATCGTACCGCGCAGGGATCAACGAGGTGCTCGTCGAGGCGATGCGCCATGGCGTGAAACCACGGCTGCTGGCGGACGTCGACGCGACGAACCAGGTCCTGATGGCGCGTGTCGCGAAGGTCGTCCCGCTCCGTCATGTGGACCGTCAGCGGGCGCGTTTCATCATCGTGGACCGCGAGTCGATCCTAGCGTTCCTGATCCAGGACGAAAGGACGATCCGCGGGGAGGGAGAGACGGCGCTGTGGACGAACAGCCCGGACTTCGTGAAAGCCCACCGCGACTTCTTTGAGAAAGCATGGGCAGCGGCGGTCCCGGCTCGGCGTCGTCTAGCGGCGTTGCGTCCTCATTGACATGACCTTCGACGGTATCAGATCTGGGAACGCTCACGACTCGGGGAAAGAATTAACGCCGTTCGCGTTGTTACGCCTCGACGGAGCGGTGGACATGAAGAAGCTGCTAGTCATCCTTGCAGTGGTGTTGATGAGCGTTGTGATTGCCGGCCGGGCCTCTGCGGGTAGCGGCACGGGCGGTGCCCCTCGAATGGGCTCGTTGAGCGGCAGTCAGGAAACTGGCAGCGCCGATCCCGACGGCAGCGGGTTCGCGATGGTGACCCTCAACACGGGCCAAGACCGAGTGTGTTGGGCGGTCACGTGGGCCGGCATTGACACCCCATCCGCGTATCATATCCATCATGCGCCCGCCGGCGTGGCCGGCCCTGTCGTGGTCCCGTTCACAGTAGACGGTGCCTTCGTCCCCAGCGGGTGCCGATCTGGCCTAGACGACCCGGCGCTGCTCCAGGACATCATCGACTTCCCGGACCAGTACTACGTGAACATCCACAACGCGGCGTTCCCGGGTGGCGCGATTCGCGGGCAGCTCAGTGTACCGGGACAGGCGAGCTAGGTCCGTCCAATCCCCGCGGTGCTGCGTCCGGTCGTTCCCACCCGACCCCTCCCGGAGTCTCTCGGATTCGGAGCGTCCTCGCCTTCATCCCGCGGGAGCCTCGATCGCGGTGCAGATCGCGTCGAAATCCCAGAGTCCCGCGGGCTTCGGGGCCTTCGCCTTCAGATGGTCGAGGTGGCCTTCCCGCCCCAAGAGGTTCACGATCCACGCCGTGTACGCGGGCGAGCCGGTCGCCCCGGGCGAGTTGTAGTTCGTGACATGGAACGAATGAGGTCCCGGGATCTCGATCGCTTCCTTGATGAAGCTCCCGTGGCGGTCGACGACCTGCGCCCGCACGCCCGCGGTCCCGGGTCGGGTGAGGTCTTCCACGCGGAGGTCCGGGAGGAACTCCTGCACGCGCTTCGCCATCGCCCGCTTCGAGATCGACGAGGCCCATTCCTGGGTGGCGAGCGTAATGAACTCCGGGTTCACGAGGACCGCGAGCTTGTTGCCGATCGGAAACTCGAAGAACTTATGCACCAGGTCCGCGGGGTCGTCGAAGAAGCCGCGGTATGTGTACGGCCCCGGGACGGGGACCGCGTTCGGTCCGATCTCGCGCCGGCCGTCCGCGCGGACGATCCAGTGCGGATCGAGGAACGGGAGCTCCGGGTGGCGGGGCACCGTGTACAGGTTCCGGCTGGAAAGGTAGTAGCGCGCGGGGTCCACCTCCCAGTACTCGCCGCGGAAGTGAAGGTCCGTGTACTCGCGCGCGACGCCGAGCGCATGGGCAATGTCGATCGCGTTGCCGCCCGCGGCGTTGATCAGGAACTTCGTCCGGAGCGGTTCCCCCCAGGTCCCGACCGAGACGCGGATTCGGGCCCGTGGGTCGACATAGACCCGATCCTCGCCTGCGGCGGGTGCGATCTGGACTTCGAGATGGTCCCCGGCGACGTCAATCGACTCGACGTCGGCCCCGAGGAGAAATCGTGCGCCGGCGCGTTCCGCGTCGTCCCGCAATGCCACTGTGAACGCCTGATAGTCCACGCTCGTGTCCGTCTTCGACCAGATCGCGCCATGGCAGCGCACGTTCGGTTCGAGCGCTCGGACCTCGCCTTCCGTCAACAGGGAGAGCTCGTCCTCGCCCATCCCGTTCGCGAGCCCCCACTTTCGGTACGTCTCGAGGTGGGAGACCCGATCCTCGCGGGTCGCGATCTCGAACGTGCCCACCGGCACCCACGGAAGGCCGCGCGACGCTGCGTACGCTCTCCACATGCCGTACGCAATCTGGGACGACCGCGCGAAGACCTTTCGCCCGACCGGGTCGAGATAGAACGGCCGGTGGACCACGCCCGTGTTCCGACGGGACGTGTGCAAGGCGACCTGCGGCTCCTTCTCCAACACCGCGATGCGGCCCTCGTATCGCGTCGCCAGCCAATACGCAAAGGACGTCCCGAGGATCCCCCCGCCGACGATCGTGACGTCCCAGGGCTCCATGTCTGGAGTCGCGAAGAGCCCCGAGCTTATTATGGCTGCGTACCCACGCGGGGCCGGCCGCCTACGTCATCTCCTGGCGCCGCCAGAACGCATCGATCCGTCCTGGCAGGACAAAGATCATCGGGAAGACCACGTAGGTGCCGAGGCTGATCAACGGGTTCACGAACGAAAGGAAGATCGCGATGGCGGGGAGGCAAGGTCCAAGCAAGATCCGCCGACGACCCGACCGAATGATCGCCGCATCGAGCTCCGCCTCCACGAGATGATGAGGGACGGTCGCATACCAGAAAGACGCATACAGCAAGAATTCCGCCGCGAGGAGATTCAGCCCGTAGGCGATGAGCGTCACACGCTCCAGGTCGTGGCGGCCTAAGAGCGCCGTAGAGAGGGGCAAGAGGCCGATAAACAGCAGGAAGAAGATGTTGAGCCAGATCATCCTGTTCGCCTGGGATCCGCGGTTGGTTCGCGGTTCCCGGCGGGTAGACCTCGTCCAGCGTCGGGCCGATCGTCCCCGAGACCCGCTCCGGATACCACTTGGTAACGTGTTGGTTTCCGACATTCTTGACCTCTCGCGCATGATTATCCCGCAAGGCAACGGTCTTGAGAATCGTCCTCTTCGGGGCCACTGGCCGGACCGGGCACCTCCTGTTGCAGCGAGCCCTCCGGCTCGGACACAACGTATCCGCGTACGTGCGCGACCCGGCTCGACTGGAAGTCAAGCACGATCGCTTGCACGTCGTTCGTGGCGACGTCCTTGATCCGCTGTCCGTCCACTGGGCCGTCGCCGGAGCCGATGCCGTGCTGAGCGCCCTTGGGTTCAGCGCGCGGCGGCCGCCACCCATCCTCTCCGACGGCGTCCGTCACATTCTCGATGGCATGGAGACGCATCGGGTGCGGCGGATCGTGGTCTTGTCCGCGGCGGGTGCACTCCACGAGCGGGCCGGATTCTTCGTCGGAACGGTCGGGCTAGGACTCGCGCGGCTATTCCTACCTGGCGTCTATGCGGAGCACCGCAAGATGCTCGAAACGCTCCAGCGGCGGAACCTCGACTGGACCGCGGTGAGGCCGGTCCTGCTCACGGACGGTCCGCCTACGGGCCGCTACCGCGTGGTCACGGAAGGCATTCCGCGATGGGGCTTTCGCATCTCTCGCGCGGACGTCGCGGATTTCATGATTCAGCAGCTCACGAGCGACGCGTTCGTCCGGAAGATGCCGGCGATTGCGAACTGAATCCGGATGAAGCGAGTTTTCGGTCGACGCCGTTCGATGCGAGCGTCGGATCGCAAGGTGTCTGTCGCAATCGGCCGATCAGGTGGGAGAGGGAGGGCTGGTGATGGAGCGGATGACCTGAAGCAACGAGCCTTCCCACCGGACGAAGGTGCCGACGCGGTTCGATTCTATTTCACCGTGAAGATTTTCGCGGTAAACTCGCCCGTCGGGATGTTGTACGTTCCTTCGAAGCGGAGATTCGCGCCGTTGAGCCGGGCGAGTCGCGTGGACTGGGTCTGACACAGGGCTTCCCCTTCGGCATGAACCGACGTCGGGCTGACGGTCCTTCCCGTGCCCTTGCCCTTGAAGATGAGCATGTCCCCGTCGTCGGTTTGGTCAATCCCCCGGGACTCGAACTCGTACGTCCCATCCGGCTTGAAGAACGCATCGACGCTTTCCATGTGGTTCGCGTCGTATTCGCCCTTGACAGTTCCCTGAAGATTGTAGGATATTAGTACCCCGTCGGGCTTGAACTCCCGAATCGTCACGGACGTCGTTTTCTCATTCAGTTCCGCCAAAAATTCCTGCTCCGGCATTGTTTGAACCCCTCCACCTTGCGCCCCGCATGGGGTGTCTCGCAGTATAGCCCTTTCGGAGTCTCGTCTCAAGGTCCGATTTCGAGGCGGACAGGTCCGGTGGTCGCGGTGAAAGACACGGAAGGGTCCGCCGCTCGTCGCTCGAGCTGGGGATGGGGCCCGAGCCCGATTCCCACATCGTCCTTCACGATTCCGTTGTCGAGCATGCACGCCTCCGCGACCGGATTCAGGCCCACGGAGAAGAAACCGACCCGCGCGGTCGAGACCTTGGATTGCACGAGCGCGTGATTGAGCAAATCCTCCCGGTCTTCCGCGCCCCATTTCACGATCCTCCCCGCCTCGATTTTGAACCACGGGCGAACAATCGTGCGGCCCGCGAGGAAGATCGGGTCCGTCGCGTGGACCTCGCCGTTCACGGATTCGGGACGAACGGCTCCGTCCAGCTTCCCCGCGGGCAAGGAGGTCTCGACGAATCCACGTCGGATGTCTCCGGGGCCGACGATCCCATCGTCCACCACGGGCGGAATCGGCTTCGTCTCGAACCGGAGGTCCGTGCCGGCGTCCGAAACGACGCGGACCCTCTTCCGTCCGGAGAGCCGGCGTCCCAACGCGGTGCCCCACTTCTGGATTTCCTTCAGGTCGACGCCCAACGCGGCGTGGTAGCTCCGATGCCATTTCGCAAAGTCGAGCCCGTACGCCTCCGCCCGTTCTCGAGTGACCCGTCCGATTGGCAGATCCACGTAGGGCACTTTCCGCCTCCGCCTCGGTTCATGTTGTCGCGACCCGCCCAGCGCGTTCGCGTCGAACTTCTCGGGCGGAATGTCTTTCATGCGACGCGCGTCCGAGGGGCCGCCCAGGTAGATGCGGGCGGTGCACGTCGAGTCAATTGCATATTCCACGGGAGACGGTTGTCGTAGCCACCTCAGGGATAGCTCGTGCATCGACGTGAACCACAGATCGTCTGTCATCAGGGTGATGTGGGTGTCGCTCCCGGTTCGGCGCGCCTCGAGCGCGAGCGCCTCCGCGAGCGGGATCGTCGGCGGGTAGGTGTAGATCTCGAACACGTCCTTCCATCGAAGACGGAGGGAGGCGCGGACGACTTGCCGCGCGAGCGGGATCCACGCTTCAAATTCGGGGGCGGTGGACGAGGCGGGGCCGACGGGCATGGGGAACGACAATCGTCCGAGAGCCGATAAAAGGTGCGAATGGGGGAAGGTTCGTCGACCTACGAAGCCCACGTGACGCTGAGGTCGGTGCCGATTTTCTTGAGCGCCTGGACGACTCTTGGGTCGAGCGGAATCCCTTCGTTTCGGAATTTCTCCATGCGGACGAAGCTCTTTTCGCCGTGCACATAGATCCGCTCCTGCCCTTGGGCCTTCGGGCTGTCCTTCAATTCCCGGGCGAGGCGGTCCATGTCCCGGCGGAACTCGTCGAGCGGACGGAACGCCCCCGGGTCCAGGGCCAGGAAGAAGTGCCCGACGTCGGGCCGCTTCTCATCCGCGTAGACTTGCAATCCCGTCGCGGCGCCGCTGAGGACTCCGCTCAGGACATCGACCAAGAGCGCGAGGCCGTAGCCTTTGTGGCCGCCGAGGTCCTCGCCTTCGCCACCGAGGGGGAGGAGGCCGCCGCCGAGGCGCTTCGCGAGGGCGTTCAAGACGCGCGCCGGATCCGTGGAGCTTCTTCCGGTTTCATCGACCGCCCAACCGTGTGGAATCGGTTTCCCCGCGCGGTTATACACCTCGACTTTCCCGCGCGGAACCGTGGCCGTGGCCATGTCGAGGACGAACGCCTTCTCGTTCATCGCGGGAGCCGCCAGACTGATCGGGTTCGTGCCGAGGACCGAGATCCGCCCAAACGTCGGCACGACGAGCGGGGCTGCGTTCGTCATGCTCACGCCGATTAAGTTGTGCGGAAGCCCCATCATCGCGTAATAGCCCGCGATCCCGTAGTGATTCGAGTTCCGCACCGCGACGACGCCGACCGCGGTGTCCTTCGCCTTCCGGATCGCGAGGTTCATCGCACGCGTGCCGACGACCTGACCCAAGCTCTGCCCGCCATCGAGCAGCGCGGTCGCCTTCGTCTCCTTGATCATGCGGCTCTGGTCCGTCGGTTTCATGAAGCCTTCTTTGAGGCCGCTGACGTAGCGGCCGAGGCGCGCGACTCCATGGCTGTCGATCCCACGCAGATCCGCGACGACTAAGACATCGGTCGTCACCCGCGCGTCTTCCGCGGGTACGCCGAGCTTCATCAGGACTTGCTCACAAAAGTGACGGAGCGGTTTTTCGTGGATCGTCACCGTCTCGGCCATCGATGCGTCTCGTCCGACCAACGGAATCGACCTGCGCGTATAAGCTTGCGGTCCGCCCTTCCTGCGGGCCTCACCGTCCCCTGCGCAGCTCATCTCGGAGTGCCTTGGGCGCCCGTTCCGTCGCGACCGTGATGAGGACGCGGGGCAGGCCGCGAATGTGCTTGCGAAGGAACGCCTCCGTTCGGCGTCGGTCTCGCTTCCAGCACTCCCGCAGCCAGGTGCCAACCGCGCGTTGGACCCAGAACTCGTCGTCGTAGAGGAGTTTCTCCAGGATTCTGAACGGCTGGTCCAGCTCGCCCGCGAAGACGAGATCGTGCATCGCGTAAGTCGATGCGCGTCGGCGCCAGATGTTCGTCGAGCGCGTCCATCGCAGGACCTCCGAGAACCGAGGGCGGTCCCGACGGACCATCTTCGCGATCGGGCCGGAGGCCAGCGCGTCGCTCAGCGCCCATCCGGTCGCCTCGTCGACCCAGCGGTCCGCGAGCGCCCACGACGCTCCATCGAGGATCTCCGCGAATCGATCGAGGAGCATGATCCCCAGCGCCTTCTCCTCCAGGACCTCGCCGGACCAGAGCGCCACGGCGAGCGAGTTCACCTCGGACGCCGTCAGATCCCGATGCGCCTTCGCAAACGTCGTCAGGATTGCCCGCTGCGTCGGGACGCGGAGCCCGAGGACGGGCACCGGGGAGCCGAGATACGAAACAGGGTCGGAGGGCGTGGGGGACCGAGGCGCCTTTCGGATTTGCTCGACGAGTTGGGCGCGAGCCGCGCCAACGTTGAAGGGCATCGTTTGGGAGGAATTCAGATGCCGCATAAAGCTGACAGCCCAACCCCGTCCGGTTGCTGCGTCGGGTCCCGCTGGGTTTGTAGAGTTTGTAAACCAGAAGCGAGATAAATCGCGGAAGGCCTGTGTCGGCCATGGAGAATTCTTCAAGTGTCGATCCCGCCCCGTCACCGAAACAGGCCCCGACGGAGCGGGTCGCCCTAATCACGGGCGCGAGCCGCGGCCTCGGTTATACCCTGGCTGAATTCCTCGCGCGACAGCGGTGGACCCTCGTTCTGAGCGCGCCACATGAGACGCCCCTGGGTGCGGCCACGGAGCGCCTGCGGGCTGCGGGCGCGATCGTGACGGCCGTGACCGGTGACGTCGCGCGTCCGAAGGACCGCCGGGTGATCGCGGATTCGGTGCGTCGCGCGGGTCGTTTGGATCTGCTGGTCAACAATGCGTCGGAGTTGGGGCCTTCACCGCTCCCTCCGCTGCTGGAGCACCCGCTCCCGGCCCTGCGGCACGTGTTTGAGGTCAACGTGCTCGCGCCGATCGCCCTGGTCCGCGCTTGCCTTCCGCTGCTGAGCTCGTCGCGGGGCCTCGTCATCAACATCACAAGCGACGCGGCGCGCGGCGGCTATCCCGGATGGGGCGGGTACGGATCGAGCAAGGCCGCGCTCGAACTCGTCTCGAAGACGCTCGCGAATGAGTTGCGGGATGCTGGCGTCGGCGTCGTCGCGGTGGACCCGGGGGACCTTCGGACCCAGATGCATCAGGACGCGTTCCCGGGGCAAGACATCAGCGACCGTCCGCTGCCCGACATCACGTTGCCGTTCTGGGCGTGGCTCGAGGGACAGGATCCCGCGCGAGTCTCAGGCCTTCGGTTCGAAGCCCAAGGCACCGTCTGGGAGGTGCCCGCATGAACCGGCAGGAACTCGTCTTCGAGCAACCGCGGGAGCTGTTCGCCTCGACTCCCATCGAGACGGAGCGGGGCACCCGGGATGCGGTTCGGCTCCTCGTCACGACGCCCGCTGGGAACCGCCACGCGACGTTCGCCGAGTTGCCGCGATTTCTTTCCGCGGGAGATCTCCTCGTCGCGAACGAGAGCGCGACACTCGCCGCGAGCCTCCAAGCCCACGGGCCCGCAGGCACCTACACGCTTGACCTCAGCACGCGGTACGCGGACCGTCTCTGGCTCGCGGAACCGCGTTGGGATTCGGCGCATCCGGGCCCGATGCCGATCCAGCCCGGCGAGGAGGCCCGCCTGGACGGGGCGACCGTCCGGTATGTCGCGCCGTATCCGGGAATCCCGCGGCTCTGGTTCATCCGCTCGGATCGTCCCCTCGAGCCGATTCTGGAGCGGGCGGGCGTGCCGATTCATTACGGTTACGTTCAGAAAATCTGGCCCCTGGATGCGTATCAGAGCCTGTTCTCCCGGGTCCCCGGAAGCGCGGAGATGCCGTCTGCGGCGCGACCGATTACTCCGAGAATCCAGGAGGCTCTCGAGGCGGGGGGCGTCCGATTCACGTCCGTCGTGCTGCACTCGGGCGTCAGCAGTCTGGAGATCGAGACGGACTCCGTGGAACAGCAATCCGTGTATCCCGAACCGTTTCAGGTCTCACGAGCCACGGCGGAGCTGGTGAACCGCACCCGCGAAGAGGGTCACCGTGTCGTGGCCATCGGGACCACGGTCGTCCGTGCACTCGAGTCCGCATGGACGCTGGACGGCTTGCGGCCGCGGCAGGGCTTCACACGGCTCTTCGTCCATCCCGGAAATCCGGTGCGATCCGTCGACGGCCTGCTCACGGGGTTCCACGACCCGGTCACGAGCCATCTCGCCATGCTCGCCGCCCTGATCGGCCTGCCGCGCGTCATGGGCGCCTACCGGGAGGCGATCGCGAACGGGTACCGGTGGCACGAGTTCGGGGACAGCCACCTGATTCTTCGAAAGTGACCGGCCCCATCATGTGCGGCCGGCCATCACGGCCGAATGTTCTGGTTCATCCGGAACAAGTTCTGCGGATCGTACTTCCGTTTGAGGGCGACGAGCCGCTCGTACTTCTCAGGGTCGTATGCGGCCCGAACCCGCTCCGCTCCCTCTTCTCGTTCCTCCCCGAGATAGTTCACGTAGACGCCGCCCGAAGCGAACGGTTCCATCGCCTTCCACAGCTCTCGGGTCCATGCGATGTTCACCTCGTCCTCCGCGGGATCGGACCATAGGGACGTGATGATCAGGTCGAACCGCGCGTCCCGATGACCGAACGCCGTGTCCCGTTCCCCGACACGCGAGACCGCGCCCCCCAGGTATTCCAGGACGACCGCGGTGCGCTTCGAGGGCACGCGCTCGAAGTGGCGAACCAAGGTGTCGATGGCCTCCTCACTGAGGTCCGCCAGGAAGCCCGACTTCCAGTAGTTCCGAACCCCTGGCGGATATGAGGGCGCAAGGATTCCCTGGAGGTCCACGTACGACATTCGCTTGATGTCATCCACAATGGGCGGCCCGAACTCCCGCAGCGGGCGGAGGATTCGCTCGCCTTCCTCTGCCGGGCCGATGTAGCCCGCCACGAGAAGGGTCACGGGGGCGCCGTCGGGCGAGGTTCCGAGGGCCGCAAACAGCGTGACCTCGTCCGGTGCGCCTTCGACGAATTTCCGGTAGAACCGCAGGGCGTCTCGGGCTCGATCAAATGGATGGACCGCGACTCCGCCGAGTATCGGACCCACTGGATGGAGTTTGAACTCGAACGATGTGGCGACGCCGAAGTTCCCTCCGCCACCCCGGACGCCCCAGAACAGGTCCGGATTCTCTCTATCGCTCACGTGCACAAGGCGTCCGTCCGCGGTGACGAGCTCGACGCCGAGGAGGTTGTCGCAGGCGAGGCCGTGCTTCCGGGCGAGGAAACCGAAACCGCCTCCGAGGGTCAGTCCGGCGACACCGGTGGCGGGAACCACTCCCCCGGTCGTTGCGAGCCCCGAAGCTTGCGCCGCCTTGTCGAATTCGCCCCATGTGACGCCACCGCCGACGACGGCCGTGCGGCGTTCTGTGTCGATCCGGACCTCTTTCATGGGCGACAAGTCGATGACCAGGCCGTCGTCACAGAGCGCGTTCCCCGAGACGTTGTGGCCGCCGCCGCGGACCGCCAATGGGAGTCCGTGATTCCTTGCAAAGGCGATCGACCGGGTCACGTCCTCCGCGTCCCTACATCGCACAATCAATGCAGGTCTGCGGTCGATCATCGCGTTCCAGATTTTCCTCGCATCATCATACCCTTCGTCCTCCGGTCGAACGACCCCCCCGTGCAGTTGGTTTGCGAACTCCGCAAGCTCTTGGCCCGATATCGACACCGCTCCCCCTCCAAGATTCGGACTGGAATGCGGAGGCCGGCGTAAAGGACTTGCGGTGCGACCGCTCACTCCACGTTGTCCCATCTCCCTCCAGTGGACGCTCCCTTTAAGTGCCCGGCGCTCAATCCTGCGGACGCCCGAGTTCCGCGTGTGGTGGAGCATGCAGCCAGGTCCGCCCCAACAGCCCCCGCAACAGTGGCCCCAACAGCCCCCGCCGTATCCGTATCCTCCCCCGGCGCTTCCGCCATACTACCAGCCGCCCGTGCCTCCGAAAAAATCGAACACGACGCTCGTCGTCATCCTCGTTGTAGTTGCGTTGGTGGTGATCGGTGCCTTGGCTGCCGGCGTGTACCTCTTGGGGGCGTCGTCCCACACGGTCCGGATCACCGCTGAGAACCTCGACATCACGGGCGCGACAAACTGCTGGACGTCCAGCACCGGATCCGGCGAGGTCGTCCCGGGCGGCGCCCAGTTCACGACGACATGGACGTTGAGTTACACCGCCGGGGCCTTCGACCCGAACAGCTGCACGGTCCAAAGTGTTTCCGTGCAGACAGCCGGATTCTCCCTCGTGAGCGCAAACACTCCTCTCACCGTGCCCGACGGCGGCAGCCAGTCACTGACCATTCGGATTCAGGTTCCGAACGCCGATTTCACGGGAGTCCTTACGCTCCTTCTCACCGTGACCTCGCCGTAGTCCGCCGGCCGAAACCGAATTCCTCGAGCGATTCAGCAGAGTAGGACGTCAACCGTGACGAAGCCTTGGGCGGCTTCGAGGGCGTGGATGTAGCAGCCGCCGCGGGAAGTTGTAAAGGAGAACAGCTCAGAGTCCGTGCCCGTCGCGACGAGGTTCTGTCCCGTGCTCAGGCTCCGCTTGAGGACCGCCGAGGCCGAGGTCGCGTCCGAGATCGCGATCGAAACCACGATGGCGTCGTTTACGGTAATGGTAATCGTCCGGTCGAGCGCTTGGTCGACATGGGCAGGGAGCTGGAAGAACCCGTCCGATCCGGGTGGAATAATGAAGGCGGAGGCAAGGACGATCGGATAGGAGTCCGCCACAGTCGCAACCCGTACGGTTCCATCGGGGAAGATGGTCGTCGTCACGCTCGTGATGCCCTCGGTCTGTTGGATGTTCTCGCGGAAATTGACCAGGTTAAGGACTTGGTGGCTCGCGAACGCGAACTCCTGGCGGACCGTCGTCGTGATCCGTCCGCTCGAGGTGTCGACGTAGCCCGCGACACTCAGGGAGCGGGCCGCGGAGAACTGGAATGTCGCGCCGTTGTTGCCCGTCGTCTGGACCACGCTTTGGTCCGCATCCGGGGCGACCTCATACGTGGTCAGCGCGCCCGACGTCTGGGCAAGACCCGAGTCTTCACCCACCAGGAGGTTGCCGCCGAGCTGCCAGTAGAAGCCGTTGTTCACGACCGTGAACGCAATCGTATGCGGATTGCCGTCCACGAGCATGCCGATGAACGGCGTCAAGTCGACCTGATAGGGGTCTTCGTTGTACGCTCCGACCGCCGCGATCGGCCGCCACAGGAAGGGGTTCACGCCGCCCGTGAAGATGTATGGGAACGGCCACACGACCCCGGCGAGCGTCCCGTCCACCGTGACCTGGATCTCGCGGAACGCCCCTCCGCCGCACAGGCCGTTCGCATCGGCATACGCGTCCGGCTCACTTCCGTACCAGAACTCGTCGCACGAGTTCCCTTTCGCGAAGAGCTCGAGCACGATGCGCAACGCGTTCGTCGGCAACGTCACCGGCGCGGCGGCGACCGGCGCACGCCCAGGATCGAAGATCCAGTCGCCCGAGAGGCCGATGATAGCGTCGGGATACCTCCCGACAGGCCAACCGGGGCCGGTCGTGTAGAAGGTCAGGGTTGCCGTGACGTAGACGATTCCCGTGTAGACGTTGTTGACGACGTTCGGGAGGTGGATTGCGTACGGCTGGGAGGCGGCGAACACGGTCGCGTATTGGCTCACGTCCTTCTCGACATGCCACGTGATCCCTGCGGGCGTCGGCTCCGGTGTCGTGCCGAAGTAGATCAGGACGCCGCCGACCCAGATTTCCGTCTCGCGGTCGAATTGGCGACCCGCGACGCTGCCCGTGTAGTCGAGCGCGACCATGGACCATGGTGCCGGGCATGAGTCGGGAGGCGCTAGGATGCCCGTCGCAGGGACGTCGTATCCGCTGGGCCCGAACGCAAAGTGGTCGGCCAGCGTCACCGTGCAGCTCGATGTTGTTGGACGGACAAGCGGCGGGAGCGCCGTGACCGGATTCTGATAATTCGTTTCGATGGCCGCGACGGGCAACGAGCCCGACATCAGAACGATCAATGCCACGGCGATGACGACAAAGCCCATTCGGAGCGCGCGCCGGAGCCCCACGTTGTTCCCCGTCCCGGGAGGCCGCCTGCGTATTTACGCCCGTTGCGTTCGCTTCTCGTGGAGATGAAACGCTCGCTCAATCTCCCCGTCGATTGCGTCGCCCGTCTCTCTCTTCCGAGGGGAAGGCTTTAAGGGCCGCCGCGGAATTCGACGCGTCGCGGAGTCGACCGGAGGGCCACATGACCTGGGGACTTCAGAACCGCCTGTCTCGGATCATCCGGCCGACGGACGGTCGCACCGTCATGCTCGCGGCAGACCACGGTTACTTCCTCGGACCGACGCACAAGCTCGAGATCCCGCGGAAGACGTTGGAGCCGCTCCTCCCGTACGCGGACGCGATCATGGTCACCCGCGGCGTGGTGCGCACCTCGATCGACCCGGGATCGAACGTGCCGATCGTCCTGCGCGTGAGCGGCGGCGCGAGCGTGCTGAACGAAGACCTCTCGAACGAGAAGATTACCACATCGATGGAGGAAGCCGTTCGACTGAACGCATCCGCCGTCGCCTTATCGATCTTCGTCGGCGCGGCCCACGAGCACGATTCCTTGGTCAACCTGGGCAAGCTCGTCGATGAAGGCGAGGAGGCCGGGATCCCGGTCCTCGCGGTGACCGCGGTGGGCAAGGAGCTCGAGAAGCGGGACGCACGGTACCTCGGCCTCGCCTGCCGCATCGCCTCCGAGTTCGGCGCGCATTTCGTCAAGACCTACTATTGCGAGGACTTTTCGAAGGTCGTCGAGTCGTGCCCCGTCCCGCTCGTCGTCGCGGGCGGCCCGAAGCTCGAGACGGAATTCGATGCCCTCGAACTTGCGTTCGACGCGACGCAGGACGGCGCGCGGGGCGTCGACATGGGCCGCAACATCTGGCAGTCGACGAACCCCGTCGGCATGATCCGCGCGATTCGATCGATCGTCCACGAGCGCGCGACGCCGAAGGAGGCGCTCGAGCTCGTGAAGGGCGCGAAGCCGAAGAAGTAGGCCCACATGCGCGCCGCGATGTACTACGCGAACGACGATGTCCGGATTGTCGAGTTACCGAAGCCCCGGATCGGACCCGGAGAAATCCTCGTCCGCGTGAAGGCGAGTGGGATCTGTGGCTCCGACGTCATGGAGTGGTACCGCAAGCCGAAGGCGCCCCTCGTCCTCGGGCATGAGATCGCCGCGGAGGTCGTCGAGGTCGGAGCCGGCGTCGATGCCGCGACAGTCGGTAATCGCGTCTTCGTGTCCCACCATGTGCCGTGCGGGTCATGCCGCTACTGTCGGGCGGGCCACGAGACCGTGTGCGACACGTTGCGGACGACGAACTTCGATCCCGGTGGCTTCGCCGAGTACGTCCGCGTGCCCGCGATCAACGTCAAGCACGGGGTGTTTCCGCTCCCGCGGGAAATCTCGGATGACGAGGGCACCTTCATCGAGCCCCTCGCCTGTGTCATCCGGGGGCAACGGCTCGCCGGCTTCCGGCCGGGAAGCACCCTGCTCGTCCTCGGGAGCGGCGTCGCCGGACTCCTGCACATCAAGCTCGCGAAAGCGGCCGGCGCGGCGAAGGTCATCGCGACGGACGTCGTGGAGTTCCGGAAGGCCGCGGCGCGGAAGGCCGGTGCCGATCTTGTCGTCGACGGTCGGGAGGATGTCCCTGCGAGTGTGAGGACGGCGAACGGCGGGAACCTCGCGGACCTCGTCGTCACGTGCACGAGTGCTCCACGGGCGATCGCCCAAGGGCTCGCGTCGGTCGACCGGGGCGGGACCGTTCTGTTCTTCGCGCCGATCGAGCCGGCCGCCAAAGTTGAGATCCCGTTCAACGAGCTCTGGCGGGAGGAGGTCACGATGACGTCTTCGTACGGCGGAAGCCCGCGGGACATCCGCGAATCGATCAACTTGCTCCGGGAGAAACGACTCGGGGTCTCGGATCTGATTACGCATGTCCTGCCGTTGGGCAAGGCCGCTGAGGGATTCCGACTCGTCGCGCAGGCCCGGGACTCGATCAAAGTCGTGATGCGACCCTGAGGGACGATGTGACGCCTCCCTCGAGCCGAAGTCACGAAATACGGCGCTGGTGGTCGGGGCCAATGCAAGTTGGAGGTCACTACGTTGGATGGGCCCCCGAGGGGCTTTCGGAGCCGTGTCGTGTCCTCGCGGCGGCTCACGCCGACCACCCACGCGATCCAGCTGGAGAAACCGGAGACCTTCGCGTTTCGTGCGACGCAGTTCACCTTCCTCTAGCTCAGGACCGAGGACGGCATGGATGCGCGCCCGATGTCGCTCGCGACGAGTCCGACACGTCCGCACCTTGAGTATGCGGTCCGCCTCTCGGACTCGCCTTACAAGCGCGCGTTCGCGGGCCTGCGGCCCGGCGACGAAACCCGTGTCTTTGGCCCGATTGGCGACTTCGTGTTGCACGAAAGGCGTCCCGCCGTGCTCCTGGCGGGAGGCATCGGGATCACGCCCCTCAAAGGCATGGCCGAATATGCGGCCGACAAAACACTCCCCATCCCGATCCGGCTCGTTTACAGCAATCGAAGCGAGGACGAGATTGTGTATCGACACGAACTCGACGCGTTGGAAAAACAGAATGCGAACTTCCGCGTACGGTACACCCTCACCCGCACGGTCGACCCGGGATGGCAGGGCACGACGGGACGGATTAGTCAAGAAGCCCTCCGCGAAGTGGCGATCGGGCTCGCGGATCCGATTTACTACGTCAGCGGCACACCTGGCATGGTCGTGGGAACACTGCGGTTACTAAGGGACCTGGGCATTCCGGATGACGACATCGAGATCGAAGCGTTCCGAGGATACGCGTGACGGTCCGAGGCGACGTGACGGTCGCGTTCCAGTCTCCGGCAAATGGCCGGGGGCGGGATGGCTCAACGCATCCGCCGTCGGCTTGTCGATCAAGGTCGTCCTTCGACCCTAGACTTCGTTTCGGGTCGTGAGAGCTCCGCGAGACGGACGGCGGTCTCTTCAATCCCGTTGTCTCACTTCATCGTTGGTCCGACGTCGGCCCGGTCCGCGGCATCGAGGCGGAGGCGCCGAGTGCCGGCCCCAGGGCGACTTCCTCCCAGATTCTGACGTCCTTTGTCTCTTTCAGGTACTTCTGGCCGATGATCAGGGTCATCAGAGGGACCGAGATGCACCACACCAACCCGATAAAGATGTTCCCGAAGGCCGCGTTGAGCACGAATGGAATCAAGATCGTCGCCCCACCAAATTCTCCGTTACCGAGGTGATACGGAAGAGAGAGGCAGGTATAGCGGATCCGCGCGGGGAACATCTCGACGAGGAGGGCGGCAATCGGCCCGTACACCATCGTGACATAGAATACTTGGACGAACACGAGCCCGACGAGGACGGGGATGTTCGGTGGTTTCGAGAACGCCGCCATCCCCAGGTACAGTGGATAGTACGTCACGACCGCGAGCGCGCATCCGAACATGATGATTTTCTTTCGGCCAATCCGATCGGACAGATGTCCCCACACCAGGAAAAACGGTGTGGCAAGGACGAGCGCCGTGAACATGATGACGTTGGAGGTCGCGAGGCTGATCCCGAGGGCTTTCTGCATGAATAGAGGCGCGAAGAATTGACCTGTATACCAAACGACGGCTTGGCCCGAGGTCGCCCCAAAGAGCGCGAGCAAAATCAACTTCCAATTTGCCCAGCTCGCTAGAGCCTCACGTAGCGGGGTGCGGGACGTGCGTCCAGCTGCTTTGAGGCGGGCGAACAAGGGCGTCTCCTTCAAACGCCACCGGATGAACAGCGAGACGGCAACCAAGGCGATGGAAAGGAGGAAAGGTATCCTCCACCCCCACGCCTTGAAGGCCGTGTCTCCCATGAGATAGTTTGTGACGCCGACGACGCCAATGGAGATGAAGAGGCCCACCGTCGCGGTCGTCTGGATGAAGCTGGTCCAATACCCTCTTCGATCATCCGGTGCATGCTCCGCGACGTAGATGACGGCGCCCCCATACTCTCCCCCGAGAGCAAGCCCTTGAACGAGCCGAAGGAGGACGAGGACGATTGGGGCTAAGATTCCGATTTGGGAGAACCCGGGCAACACACCTATCGCAGCCGTCCCTCCACCCATGATCGTGACCGTCAGGAGAAACGCGTACTTTCGACCGATGAGATCGCCAATGCGCCCGAAGACGACGGCACCGAAGGGCCGGACCGCGAAACCCGTCGCGAAGGTTGCTAGATACACGAGGAAGTTGACGGTCGGATCGTTGCTCACGGGAGTGAAGATCGGCGCGAGGACAAATGTGAGGGCGCCGTAGAGGTAGAAGTCATACCATTCGATGATCGTCCCCGCGGAGGAAGCTCCGACAATGAACCTCATCTTCTGTCGCGTTTCGCCTG
This sequence comes from Methanobacteriota archaeon, assembly GCA_005878485.1. Classification (GTDB taxonomy): domain Archaea; phylum Thermoplasmatota; class Thermoplasmata; order RBG-16-68-12; family RBG-16-68-12; genus RBG-16-68-12. Next base: position 30,185 of record VBMG01000121.1, read on the forward strand.
CAAAATTGCCTACGGCTTGCCCGACCCCCGTCGCCATGACACGCCCAAACATGGGAGGCATCTAAAGGGGGGATGTTTACAGGCGACCACAGGTGTGTTCGTCGGCCGTTCCAACGGCCTGACGGGTCTACTGGCCGCTCCCCCAACGCACCCCTGCCATCAGGATGATTCATTACCATCTTTAACCTGAAACCGCTCTACCGCCACCTGCCGACCGCACACAAGGTCGGTCCGTGGGTGAGGATCCATGGTCGTCTCCGGTGCAACGATTGACAGCCTGCTGAAGGAGAAAGAGCAGTATCCGCCTTCGGCCGCCTTCCGCAAGAAAGCGGTCGTGAAGGACGATGCCTTCCGCCTCGACGCCGCGAAGGATCCCGAGGCGTTCTGGGCCCGCATGGCGAAGGAGCTCGCATGGATCGCCCCCTGGTCGAAGGTCCTCGAATGGAATCTCCCCTTCGCCAAGTGGTTCGTGGGCGGGAAGCTGAACGTCTCCGCGAATTGCCTCGACCGTCATCTCTCGGGAGCTCGTCGGAACAAGGCGGCGATTGTCTGGGAAGGCGAGCCGGGCGAACGCCGAGTCCTGACGTATCACGACCTCTGGCGCGAGGTGAACCGGTTCGCGAATGTACTCAAGGGCCTCGGGGTGAAGAAGGGGGACCGCGTGACGATCTACCTTCCGATGATTCCGGAGCTCCCGGTCGCGCTCCTCGCGTGCGCGCGAATCGGGGCCGTGCACAGCGTGATCTTTGGCGGATTCAGCGCCCGCGCGATCCGGGACCGCGCGGCCGACGCCGAGTCCCACGTGATCGTGACGGCTGACGGCGGGTACCGCCGCGGGGCCGTCCTGCCCCTGAAGAAGATCGTGGACGAGGCGATCGACGGACTCGATGTCGTCCGCCACGTCGTCGTTTTCCGACGCACGGGCGTCGAGGTGACGATGCGGGAGGGCCGCGATCGGTGGTGGCACGAGCTCATGACGAAGGCCGATGGGGAATGTGCGGCCGAATCGATGGATGCGACCGACCCGCTGTTCATCCTGTACACCTCGGGCACTACGGGCAAGCCGAAGGGCATCCAGCACTCGACCGGCGGATACCTGGTCGGCGTCGCGACCACGACGCGGTACGTGTTCGACTTGAAGGAGGAGGACCTCTTCTGGTGCACCGCGGACATCGGATGGGTCACGGGTCATTCCTACATCGTGTACGGGCCCTTGGCGAACGGCGCGAGCATCTTCATGTACGAAGGCGCGCCCGACTGGCCGGAGCCAGACCGCTTTTGGCGGATGATCGAGGAATACGACATCACGACTCTTTACACCGCGCCCACTGCGATTCGAGCGTTCATGCGCTGGGGGGACGAGTATCCGAAGCGGCACGACCTGTCGAGCCTGCGTCTCCTCGGGACAGTCGGCGAACCGATCAACCCCGAAGCCTGGCGTTGGTACCAGAAGACGATCGGGGGAGGCCGTTGTCCGATCGTCGACACGTGGTGGCAGACGGAGACGGGAATGATCCTGATCACGCCGCTGCCGGGCATCACGACCTTGAAGCCGGGATCCGCGACGTTCCCGTTCCCCGGCGTGAGCGCAGAGGTCGTCGACGAGAAAGGCGATCCGGTCCCGGTGAACAAAGGCGGTTACCTCGTCATCTCGAAGCCGTGGCCCGCAATGCTTCAAACTCTGTACAAGGATCCGGAGCGGTTCAAGCAGGTCTACTGGTCCCAGATCCCCGGCAAGTACTTCACCGGAGACGGCGCCCGGGTCGACGAGGACGGCTGCTTCTGGCTCATGGGCCGCATCGACGACGTGATCAACGTCGCCGGCCACCGGATCGGCACGATGGAGGTCGAGTCCGCCCTGGTAAGCCATCCGAAAGTCGCGGAGGCCGCCGTCGTGGGACGGCCGGATCCGCTCAAAGGCCAGGTGCTCGTGGCCTACGTCGTCCTGAAGCGAGGCGAGGCCGGGTCCGATTCGCTGAGGCAGGAGTTGCGGGAACACGTCCGTCGAGAGATCGGGGCGATCGCCGCCCCCGAGGCACTGTACATCACGGACAAGCTGCCGAAGACCCGGAGCGGGAAGATCATGCGCCGTGTGATCCGGTCTCTCGTCTCCGGCCAGGAAATCGGCGACACAACGACGCTCGAAGATCCCGGTGCGGTGGACGAAGTGCGGAAGTGGCTCGCCGAAGTGGAAGCACGGAAGTCGTGAGGCCACGCGGCTTCCGGTGTTCTCGCGGAGTTTCAGCCGCGGCTCGAGGTCGGCGCGAACGCCCTACGGATCCACCCAGTGCGCCCGCCGCGAGGCGAGGAAGCCCATCAGAGCCGCGAAGCTGAGCAGGTAGATCCATCCGACCCAGACCTGCCACGCCGGGATGGAAATGAGCCCGAAGTAGTACTTCGCGAGTTGGGCGGCATGGGTCGTCGGGATGAGCATCGCGACGGCCTGGGCGATGGGGATGTCGTGCAGACGTTCGAGCGGATAGTAGACGGGTGGCAGGAAGCCCAAGGCGATGCTGAGGACCTGTGGGATCGAGTTCGCACGACGCGCGTTCTTCGTCGTGGCGCCGATCGCGAACCCCACGAAGACCAGCCCGATCCATAGAAGCACGGACGTCCCCAGGAGGAGGAGCACCCCGGCCGCGGTGGCCGACTTGGAGAGCAGCAGGAGGACCATGGCCACGACGACGCCGGGGAGCGCGACGACGAGGCCGCTCAACGAGAGACCGAGCGCATAAGAGGCGGGCGACACCCTCGAAGCGACGAACATATCCTGGAAGCGGAACCACTGTTTGTTGAAGTAGACGCTCTGGGACGCGAAGAGCCCCGTGAAGGAGAATGTCAAGACAATCGCCCCAATGAGGGATTGAACGGCCGACGCCTGGTCCGCGAAGACGAAGATGAAAATAACCGGCAGGAAGGAGAAGAGGCTGATCACGACCAGGAGCATCGGATCGCGCAGGAGGGGTAACGCGTCGAACAGCCCGATGTACATCGCTTCACGTATTTTCGACTTCAATCGATCCCCCCACGATTTTGATGAACGCGTCCTCGAGGCTCGCCGGTTTGAATGTCACCTTCCGCTTCTCCCGCAGCCCCCGCTCCACGATGGCCAGAATCTCTTCGCTCGATTTGGGCTCGAGCACCTCCGGTGCGGCGGACCCATTCCCCGCGGCGGGCTCCATGATCACCCGCATCCCCACCCCGGTATCGCCTTTCGCCTCGTCGACCGTCCCCAAGAACGCGGTGCGTCCCTTGTCCACGATGAGCAGATGGTCGGCGAGAATCTCGGCCTCGTCGAGATAGTGCGTTGTGAGGAGGATCGTGACGCCCTTCTTCGTCAAAGCGCGCAGCATGGACCAGACGGACCGCCGACCGAGGGGATCGAGTCCAATCGTGGGTTCGTCCAGGAAGAGCACCTCGGGATCTGCGACCATCGCCATCGCGATGATCAGGCGTTGGCGAAGTCCGCCGGAGAGGTCTGCTGCGAGTTTGTCGCGGTGTTCCCAGAGGTCGAGCTCCTCCATGACCGTCCGGGTCCGTTCCCGCGCCTCCGCCCGTGTGCGGCCGCGGAT
>VBMG01000122.1 GCA_005878485.1 Methanobacteriota archaeon
CGACCGCCTTCGCGCAGAAGGCCGGGGTCGCGGCTCTCCGAGGGCCGACCGGTCCGCTGAAGACGATGGTCGACGAATTCCGGGCGCGGCGGGACGTCGTCCTCCGAGAGCTCAAGAGAATCGACCGAGTCTCGACGGATCGCCCGAGCGGCGCGTTCTACGTCTTCCCGCGCGTGAACGTCGGACTCGACAGCGCGACCCTTGCGGAACGGATCCTCAAAGAGGCGAACGTCGCGGTGACCCCGGGGAGCGCGTTCGGCGAAGCGGGGGAGGGCCACCTCCGTCTCTCGTACGCCGCGTCGCGCGAGACGATCGTCGAATGCATCCGCCGAATCGGCGAGGTGCTCAAGAACATCGGATGAGCCAATCGGCCGGGGCGATCGCGAGCGCCCCTTACGCCTTCGATCCGCGAGACCGCAAGAGTTCCGCGACCGCCGCGTGGCCTGCTTCCCGCGCGTCGTCCGCGGGGGTGTGGCCTCCATCGCGCACCGCGTTCGGATCCGCCCCGTGATCGAGGAGCATCCGGACGACCTCGAGGTTCCCATGCTGCGCGGCTTTGTGCAGCGTCGTGGCGTTGCCCTCGCTCCGCGTATTCGCGTCCGCTCCCGCCGCGAGCAGGATCCGCACGGCCTCCGCGCGGTTCCCCGAGACCGCGGCGTCGACGGCCGTGTTCGCGAACCGGCTCGGCAGCTTCAGGTTCACGTCCGCCCCGTGCTCGAGGAGGACCTTGATCGCTTCCGGGTGGCCGAAGAACGCCGCGAGCCCGAGCGGCGTGAAGCCCTCCTCCTTGTTCGGCTCGTTGATCCGAACGGGGGATTGTCCCAGGATCGTCTTGAGCCGCCGCGCGTTCCCGACCGTCGCGGCCTCGTAGAGGTTCAACGCGTCCTCCGGCGTGCGGTCGAGCAACACCTTGACCGCGTCCGCGGCGTCGTAGTACATCGCCGTCAGCACGAGCGTGCCGTTCGGGGTGTGCATCCGGAGGAGCGACGGATGGCGGTCCAGGATCGAGGTCAGCTTCGTCGCATCGTTCTTCTGGGCGGCCTTGAGCAGGTCGTCTTCGTCCCCCATCGCCACGCCTCCGGAGCAAAGCCGGTCCCGGGGCTATGAAGGTTGTGACGCGTCACGTGACGACTTGCGTCTCTCCGCACGACGGGCACATGACCTCGATCGGGCGGCGGCTCGTTGTGAGGTCGATCGGCTTCCCGCACCGCCGGCAGTTGACGGACATCGGCGTGGCGGCGGGCGCGTGCATAGGTCCCTCGGCAGGCGGCGGGGGCGTCCGCCAATGGAGGAATCCGAAGCCGCCGCCGGTCTGCCGCCAGAGCCCGACGACCGCGACGAGCAGCACGAGGAAGAGGAGCCCGAGGACGATCGCATAGACCGGCGCGCCTCCGACGTCCGTAGACCAGAACCCGCCGCCCCCGCTCGTCGCCATTGGGACCGACTGGATCGCGGTGGCGCCCGTGTTCGCCTCGCTCGCGAACACGGCGATGCCGCCTCCGCCGGTGCCGGCCGGGAGGGTCAGGGTGAAATCCGCCGCCGCGACCGTCGTGATGGCGGTCTCGGTCACCGCGCCGATCGTCAGGGTCCAGCGGAACTGGCTCGGCCACGACGCGGGTCCGCGCGCGGTCAGCGCGAGGTGGGCGTGGATCACGTCGCCCGCCACGTACGAAGGCTTGTCGAACGTCACGCCGAGCACGAACCCGCTCGCCTGAGCGATCGTGGCCAGGGCCTGCGTGCTATTCCCGCGGTCCGTCGCCGTCACGCGGAACAGGTAGAAGCGACTCGACGGCTTCGGCGTCGTGAACGAGAAGAACGTGTTGTTGGTGGCCCCGGAGAAGACGACCGTCGCCGCCGAGTCGTCGACTTCGTACGTGTAGGTCGGGCTCGTGATCACGTGGGAAGCCACGCTGTAAAACGCCGAGATCGTGTCGCCCGGATTGTAGTCGCCGCGGTCGAGGCCGAGCGCCATGTAGGCGAGCGAAACCGTCGCGCTCTGCACCGAGCTCCCGACGACGAGGCCTTGCCCATCGTTCACCGTGACGTCGAACCGGAGGGTGCCCGTGTAGGTCAGGGCGATCGGGTATGGGAACGTCGCGGGCCCGTTTGCGGTCTGGTTCAGCACTCGGAACAAGAAGTCGCGGACCCGCCACGTGTATGTATAGTTCGCCGGCGCCGGCGTACGGTACACGATCGCGGTCGCGCTCGCGGTATCCCCGCTCAGGTACGACGACTTGTCGAGGACCACGGTTGCGGTCATCGCAGCCGCGGGGTCGATCGGACGCGGCGCCGCCATCCCGGTCGAGGCGACCGCCATGGCGACTGCGAGGAAGGCAATCACAAACGCGAGGCCGAGGGCTTGGGCCCTCCAGCGGTGGGTGAACGACATGCGACGTTCCATCCCGGAGTCCGCAGAAAGGTCCCGCGGACGGCGCCGCATCGTGTCTGACCTACTTAATCGTTTGGTCGGCTGTTTGTCCGACTTCCTCCGGGGGAGGACTGCGTCGGACTGCCGGCGTGGAGGCGCGCGAACAAGTCGTCCGCGCGGGCCCGCCAAGGCGCCGCGTCCGCGCCGCGGCCCTGAGCCTCGTACAGTTGCGCGAGATCCTGGTAGCGGCTCGCGAGCGAATAGGGATTGTCGAGTCGCGCGATGAGCTCGACGGACCCGAGCAGGTTTTGCTCCGCCTTCGCCCAGTCCCCGCGCTTCGCGAAAACGAGGCCGAGGTTCGCTTGGGCGGTCGACACGGCGACCGGATCGCCGATCGTCTTCGCAAGGCGAAGCGCGCGTTCCGCGCTCGTCGCCGCAGCCTCGACCGCCTCGAGGCGCAGGAAATTCTCGACCGCATTCGCGAGGGCGATCGAGGCGAACCGCACGTCCCCCGCCCCCAACGCGATTTCCGCGGACCGCTCGAACGCGACGGCGGCCTGATCGGGGTCGCCTTCCCGGCTCAGGACGATCCCGAGGTTGATCTGAATCGCGGCGTCGTCTCGGGTCCGGTGGCGGGACATCGATGCGGCTTCGGTGAGGCGGGCCTTCGCCCGCGGATAGTCGCCTTGTGCGATCAGCGCGGCACCGAGGTCGACCAGGGCGCGAATCTTTTCCCGGGAGCCGTCCTCGAGAATCGTCGCCGCACGCTCGAGATGCCCGATGGCGGCGCTCATGTCCCCGAGGCGGCGCTCGACCGCCCCGAGGGCGCGTAGCGCTTCCCCCTCGGCGGTCGGGTCGGACAGCGCTTCAGCTTCTTGGACCGCCTCCCTCAGCATCGTTCGCGACTCCGCGTACGAGCCGAGCCGGTTCGCGATGCGGCCGAGTCGGATGTGGGCCCGGAGCCGTTCCGAGGGCGCACCCGTCGCGACGATCCGCTCGAGCACGGCGCGGGCCTCCGTGAACTTGCCCAGGAACATCTCGGCTTCCGCCAGGAGCTCCTCGAGCCGAGGATCTCGCGGCACGCGGAGCAGCGCGGCCTCCAGGTCGCCCGCGCGAGCGCTCTCTGCCAATCCCGGGCCGATCTCGATCAGGCGGCTCGCGGCCCCATCCAGGTCGCCTGCTTCGATCCGATGGTGGGTTTCCTCGAGGCCGTCGCCTCGGTCCGCCCAGTACGCGGCGGCCTGCGCGTGGGCGGCGCGCTTCTGTGTCTCCGGCATCCGTCGGAGGAAGAACTCCTTGACGAGATCGTGGACCAGGTAGCCTTCGTCGCGGTGGTCCAGGAGCGCCCGGCGACCGAGTCGCCGGAGCTGGGACACGGTCGCGCCGAAAACCTCGGGCGATCGCGCGGGGCGCCGGAAGACAGCGAACGTCCGGAGGAGATTCTCCGCTTCGTCGTCGAGCCCTTCCAGGACCGTCTCGAGCACGTATCGTTCCGTCTCCACCGCTCCGGCGTCGAGCCCGCTCGTCGCGAACATCTCCAGCGCGAGCGGATGGCCGCCGGTCGCCGCGATGACCTGACGCGTTTCCCCCGGAGCGAGGGCAGCCCCGCGGGCTGCGAGAAGTGCCCCCGCGGACCCTTCATCGAGGCCATGGAGCCGCACCTCGAGGACCCGTCCCTGTATGAGGTCGGGCCGTTCGAAGAACGTGGGCTGGGTGCGGCTCGCTACGACGATCTTCGCGTCCGGAAGACGTTCGACGAGGGCGCGCAGGATCGCGTCGGCGGGCGGGCAGGCGTGGAGGTCGTCGAGGACGAGGGCGAACCCCGCGAGGTCCTCGCGTAAGACCGCGATCGCTTCCGCCGGGTCGTACGCGGGACGGGTGATCGCCGCCTTCAGCCGACGCCGGCCTTGGCGGGCGAGGAAGTCCGCGAAGGAACTCAGGAGGCCGTGGGCATCGTCGTGGGCGTAGAGCCGCCGGATGAGCGTCGGCCGTCCGGCCTGCGGGAAGACGTGCGCCACGAGCGCGGACTTCCCGATCCCTGCGACGCCGATGACGACCGCGACCGCGTTCGAGTCGGAGGCGAGCCATTCCGTCAGGATGCGGACTTGTTCGGTCCGGCCGAAGAACGGATGGCTGGGGACCGCGGCTCGAGGCTGCGGCGCAGGGCGTGGGAGCTCAACGACCTCCGCCGCGAGGACCCGCTGGACGGCCTCCGCCTCCCGTAGCCCGGCGCGCCGGAGCGCCTCGATCGCCTCCGCCCCCGGGACGACCCGTCGTCCGTCGGGGCCCGACAGCTCCAAGGTCCGGGTCCGCGCGTGGTCCCGCATCCGCCGGGAGACCTCCTGTCCTGCCGGGGTGAGTTCGTACACCTTGCGCCGGGAGCGGGCGTTCGTGACGTGGGCCATCCGCTCGCCGACCTTCCCGGTCGACTTCAGGCGCTTCAATTCGAGCGCGACGTGGGCGCGGCTCAGCGCAAGGGCGGCCGCGATCCCATCCTGGGTCATCTCGACGGGGCACTCGTAGGCGTCCGCGTGCCGCAGAAATCCGGACAGGTGGACGAGAATCCGCTCTCCCACGGTGACGCTGGGCAAGATCCCTCCGCCCCTCCGGGCCCGGTATCGGACGGACGTTACTTAACGATGTGGTCCGCGGCGTCGATTAGGCGATTCGCGCGATAATTTCCGGGAGAGCCGTGAGGTCGGTCGCTTCCGCGTCCGGAGTTGGGTCCCCCGGTCCGCGGTGGACGCCCGCCCGGTTCACCCATACGGTCCGCATGCCGAGGCGCGATGCGCCCGCGATGTCTGCATGGAGCGAGTCGCCGACGTGGACCACGTCCCGCGGTGCGACCTGGAGGGATTCGAGGGCGGCCTCGAAGATCCGCGGCCGCGGCTTGTACGTCCTCGCGGATTCCGACGTGATGACCGCGTCGAACCGCAAGCCGTTCCGTTTCAGGATGTCGATCAGGAATTCGTGGTCCGCGTTCGAGACGACGGCTCGCGGAATTCCGTCCAAGGCGGCGAGGACCGCGGGCACCTCCGCGTAGGCCTTCGCCTGCCGCCACAGTGAGACGAGCTGGTCCACGTACGGTCGTGGGTCGCCCTCGATTCCGTGCTCGCGGAACGCCTTCCCGAGGCTGCCCTCCGTGATTTCTTCCAGGGTGAGGAAGGAATCCCCCTCCGGCCCGAAGAAGTGACGGTCCCAGGTTGCGAGGAGCGCCTCCGGATCGACCGCGAGTTGGTGGTCATCGCATACGGCGCGCGCGATCCGAATCAGGACGTCCCGGCCCGTGTCGATGAGCGTCCCGAATGCGTCGAACGTGATCGCGCGGACCATGACGTGTTCAACAGGACCGCTCCGCCCTTATCGCTTTCGGCTCCGGCCGAAGTCGCAAAGGGATTGCAGCGGACAGGCATCGCATGCCGGATCGGCATGCCTGCAGAGTGCTTTCGCATGGGCCACGAGAAGTGCGTGGTACTCCTGGTATCGGGCGAGATCGCGAGGCAAGCGGCGTTCGAAGAAGCGCTGGACCGCGCCGTACTCCGCGGTGTCGAAGAGCCCGATTCTCCCGCCGATCCGGATCGTGTACGCGTCCACGACGAACACGGGATGGCGCCCCGCATAGAGCAAGATTGAGTCCGCGGTCTCGGGTCCAATCCCGTCTTGGGCGAGGAGATTCGCGCGGACCACCTCGGTCGGACGGTTGAAGTATGTCGCGAGGTCTCCGTCCGATTCCTCGACGAGATGACGGCAGAACGCCTTGATTCGCGCGGGTTTCGTGCGGTAGAGGCCCGCGATTCGAACGTGTCTTCGGGTGACCGCCACGGGCGCGGCCGCGAGCGCGTGCACCTCGAGGAGACCCGCGCCTTTCAGGTTTCGGATTGCGGTTGCCACGTTCCGCCACGCGGTCTGCGACATGAGGAGGGCGCCGACGATCGCCTCGAACGGCGTCTCCGCAGGCCACCAACCCTGCGGACCGTAGTGCGCGAGGAGTCGGTCGAACGTCTCCTGCACTCGGTCCGTCACGGGGGCGGCGATGGCGAACTCGCGCATGAGGATTGCCCGATGGTCCCGCCGGTTTTAAGGGCCACAATCCATCCGGGCGCGTGGTCCCGGTCGCAACGGCCTCCTTCGCGCTGTCTCTCGACGAGCTTCTGTTCCGAGCGCTCAATTCCGCCGGCACGAACGCGGCGATGGACGCCCTCATGGTCGTGATCACGACGCTCGGGGCCGCGTTCATCATCGTGCTCTTCGCGGTTCCTCTGTGGTGGCGGGGATACCGCGAGGCCACGTTCGACTTCCTCTTGCTGCTGGGCATCACGGTCGTCCTAACAGAAGGAATCAAGTTCCTCGTAGGGCGGCCCCGTCCGTGCACGGGCGTCCTGCCCAACGTGCGGACCCTCATCGGATATGGCTGCGACGCGGAGTTCGACCCCTCCTTCCCCAGCGGCCATGCCTCGCGTGCCTTCGCGCTCGCGGCATTCGTCGGCCTGCGATTCCGGTGGCGGGCGGGGAGCGCCGCGTATGCGTTCGCGGTCCTCGTCGGCGTCAGCCGAATCTACCTCGGGGTCCATTGGCCTTCCGATGTGCTCGCCGGGGCGCTCCTCGGAGTCGGCCTCGCCCTCGCCTTCGAGTTCAGCAGCAAACGCCTCGGGGGATATCGGCGAATGCGCGCCCGGATCCTTGAGCTGATCCCACACTGGAAGCGGCCCGCCTAAGCCTCTCCGAGAAGACCCTTCGCCTTCGACAGGGCGTCGGCCACCGCCTTGCCGAACGCGGCCGTCTGCTTTTCCGTCAGCGCAACAAAGAACATCTTCCCGGTCACGCCGTGGACCGTGAGGATCCCGCCGTCCGCGACGACCGTGACCCGATTCGGCGCGTTCCGCTTCATCGTCGCATACATGACTTCGAGGGCGCCGAGGAGCGTTGCCGCCATCGTCGCGAAGTTGTCGACCTGCGCGTCGTCCGGGAGGACCCACGCGACCGGCACCCCAGAGCGAGAGACGATCGCGGACATCTTCGCGCTCGTGCGGGCGTTGAACTCTTGGAGCAACTTCCGCAACGCCTCGGCCGCGACCGGCATCCGTCTCCCTCCGGAGTGGCGGGCGATGCGCCCCTCGTTATTTAGCACTTGTTGCGCGGTCGTCGAGGACGGGGCGGGCGTGCCGATCCGAGCCGCCCCGTCGGGTCTGCGAGCAAATGCCAAATAGCCGAAGGCCGATAGCGAGCCGAGAGGGAGGGATTTGCGGGGACTCCTCCTCGCCGCGACGGTTGCCGTACTGCTCTCAGTGGGCTCCCTCGCCGGCGACTTCTCCGGAACCGCGTCGGCCCGAGGCGCCGTACTGCCGGACTCCATTCCGTTCGGGTCCGGGTACGATTGGACGAACATGAGCCCGAGCGGCGGGCCCGCCGGGACGATCGTGAACATGGCGATGGTGTACGACTCCGCGGCGGACCGCATGGTGGTGTTCGGCGGGACCGACTTCCAGGGTCACGGGAGCGACACGACGTGGGCGTACGACTTCGAGTCGAACACCTGGACGGACCGGAACCCCGAAACGCATCCTCACGCGGGCTGGCTCGACCGCGCCGCCTACGACATCTGGGCCCATCGGATGATCATGTTCGGCGGCTACGACAGCGTAACAGAACGGTTCACGAACGAAACGTGGGCATACGACTACGCCGGGAACAGCTGGAGGAACCTCTCCGCCGCCCGGGCTCCTTCCCCGCGCACGAGGCCGGGCCTCGCCTTCGATTCGCAATCCGACCGGGTCATCTTGTTCGGCGGCCAGGCGAATGGCTTCTACGAGTACAGCAACGAGACCTTCTCGTACAACCTGTTATGGAACACATGGACGAACATGTCGCCCGCCGTGCATCCGGCAGCCCGGCGTTCGTCGATGATGGCGTACGACTCGAAGGCGGACCGCATGATCCTGTTCGGCGGCACGGACGACGGAAGTCCGGGGTACGGTCACGGACCGTACAACGATACTTGGGCGTACGACTACGAGACGAACACATGGACGAATATGAGCCAGGCCATCGCGCCGTCCCCGCGCTATCACGGCGGCTTCGCGTACGACTCCGGAGTCGACCGGTTCGTGCTGTACGGCGGCATCGGGGACGACAACTCGCCCTTCGAAACGTGGCTGTACGACTACAACAACAACACGTGGAGCCTCATTGGGCCGGACCACTCGCCCCCGCCGAAGGCGCTGATGGGGATGGCGTTCGATACGCAATCGGCCCGGACGATCATGTTCGGCGGCAACGCCGGCGCGAATACCCCGGGGAACGAGACGTGGGCGTTCACGGCCGAGAATCCGCCGCAGGACTCCGAGACCGACTGGACGAACATGAACCCGAGCGACGCGCCGGCCGGCTATCTGAACCTGGCGATGGTCTACGATTCCGACGCGGACCGGATGATTGCCTACGGCGGTTGGGACGGAACTGACGACGCCAGCAACGAGACGTGGGCGTACGATTTCGAATCGAATACGTGGACGAACTTGCATCCGGCGGGGCATCCGGATGCCACACACCTCTTGCGCGCCGCGTACGACAGCGGATCCCGGCAGACGATTCTCTTCGGCGGATGGAGGGGGACCATTAGCGATGGAACGTACTCGAGCGGGACGTGGGGGTACGATTTCTCGTCGAATACATGGACAAACCTCACCCCGTCCGAACATCCGTCTGCGCGATCGAGACAGGGCATGGCGTACGATGCGCAGTCGGCCCGGACGATCCTCTTCGGCGGCCACACGATCGACAACACATACGACAACGAAACATGGGCGTACGACGCGGCCCAGAACCGGTGGACGAACATGGCGCCCGCCGTCGCGCCGCCCGGGCGGCGATCGCCCGGCATGACGTACGATTCGAAGTCGAACCGGATGATCCTGTTCGGCGGCTACGACTCATACTCGGATGTAGTGTACAACGACACCTGGGCGTACGACTTCGACACGAACACGTGGACGAACATGAGCCCACCGGATGGGCCGGCCGGGCGCTGGGGAATGGGCTTCTCCTACGATTCAGCGATCGATCGATGTATTCTCTTCGGCGGGACTGCAGACGACAACAGTAAGACATGGGCGTACGATTTCACGAACAACTCCTGGAGCATCCTGCACCCGCTCCACTCTCCGCCCTTCCATGAGTTCCAGGGGATGGCGTACGATTCGCAGTCCGCGCGGACCATCATGTTCGGCGGCAACACCAACGACACGTGGGCGCTCGCCACCGCGCCCGGCCCGCCCTCGGCGCCGGACAACATCTGGATCCGGCCGGGCAACGGATATCTCGAGCTCCACTGGCGGGCTCCTCCGGACGACGGCATGTCGCCGATCACCGGCTACCGCATCTACCGCTCCACGAACCCGGGACAGGAAGCGCTGTTCGCGGAGCTCGGCAACCTCGACACGTGGACCGACTCGAACGTGACGAACGGCGAGACGTACTACTACCAGCTGAGCGCGCTCAACGCGTACGGCGAAGGGCCGCGTTCCGGCGCGGTCTCCGCCGAGCCCGACGGGACGCCTCCCGTGACGAACGCCTCCCTGTCGGGGCGTCTCGGGAACGAGGGCTGGTGGCTGTCCACCGTCACCGTCAAGCTGACGGCCTCGGACGACAACAGCGGCGTGGCGTCGACCTCGTACCGCGTGGACGGGGGCGATTGGCAGACCTACGGCTTCCCGGTGTGGGTCAGCGGCACCGGCGAGCACACGGTCGACTTCTACTCCACCGACAACGCGGGGAACGTCGAGGGGTGGCACAGCGTCGGATTCCGCATCGACTCGACGGCCCCGCTGACCACGATCTCCCTCGACGGCGCCGCGAGTGACGACTACTGGTTCCATTCAATCGTGACGGTCGACATCGCCGCAACGGACCAAGGGAGCGGCGTCGGCTCCACCCAGTATCGTCTCGACGGCGGCACTTGGGCGACGTATTCCGCACCGTTCGATGTCGGCGACGGCGAGCACAGCGTGGATGCGTACGCGGTCGACGTTGCGGGAACGAGCGGCCCGGTTGTCTCGAGGTCGTTCGGGGTCGACACGACGCCCCCGATCACGACCGCGCAAATCGCAGGGCCGGCGGGAGAGAACGGATGGTACGTCGGGGCCGTGCAGGTGACGCTCGCTGCGACCGACGCGCTCGGGACGCCGACGATCTGGGTTCGCGTGGATGGCGGCAGCTGGACGAGGTACACAAGCCCGCTCCGTTTCGATACCGGTGTGCACACGTTCGACTACTACGCCGTTGATGCCTCGGACCTTCAAGAGGGGGTTCAGACGCAGATGGTCTCGATCGACTCCGCGGCCCCCACCGCGAGCGCGTCGCTTCCTCCGCCTGCGGCGTCCGGTTGGTATACGTCTCCGATCCCCGTGACGATCACCGCCTCGGACGCCTTGAGTGGCGTTGCCTCCATTTTCTATCGGATCGACG